>JBDHHP010000032.1:0-30486 GCA_039589275.1 Gemmatimonadota bacterium
TGACGCCTTCTTTTCTGCCGGTGGTGCGGCGGGCGCAGGGGCGGCAGCGGCGGCGGCACCCATGTCCGTCTCAATCACAGCAACCACCGTCGCGACTTCCACCGTTTGACCTTCGTCGACCTTGATTTCGGCCAGGGTACCGGTAGCAGGTGACGGGATCTCGGCGTCAACCTTATCTGTTGAGATCTCGAGAATCGCCTCGTCGCGTTTTACGTCTTCTCCGACGCGCTTGATCCAGCGGGATACGGTGCCCTCCACGATTGACTCGCCCATCTGAGGCATTACGACGTCTACCCGCGACATGCAGATCTCCTGGAGCTTCCCTTGTTGTTGCTCGAAGAATTGTGCGCCTGGCTGCGCTGTTTCGGGTACCTCGGTGTTGCTCGAGGAACCCATACTGTCGCCATGAACCGCTACCTACCCCGGTCGGCCGCCGCCAAATGGTGTCATGTCGTGTGCACCATGTACCGCCGACACGAGCGTTTGAAGATACCTGCGACCGCGCGATTCTGCGAGCGCTCGATCAGGGAATCTTGTTCCCTACCAGGTTGGAAGGTGCACGGTGTGTCGGTCTCACCGGACCAGGTCCGTCTTCTGCTGAGGACCCCGCGCGGTACGTCGCGAGGTGAGGTCATCCGTGCGGTCAAGAAATCAGCCGGCAGCGCAGTGCGGCGGTCCGGAGTGATTTCTCCATGGTGGTATCCACGTGTGTGGGGTGAGAGGTCCTGGTGCTTCGTGGTACGGAACCCCATTGCGATGGCCCGTATTCGAGAGTGCTTGGCCGTTGGTTACTCGAAGTCCGGTCCACTATTGCCGGCCCATGTGGTTCCGTTCAGATGGCCCGAGCAATCGCAGGGATTGTAACCCTCAGCTCTAGTGTGAGAGATCAACCCGTGGGCGTGGCGTCGTAACCAGCGTTCTTCACCGCTGCCACAAGGGCCTCTGTGTCGACCGTGGCGTCGTGGTCCACTTCAGCAACTCCCTCACCCAGGTCGACGAATGCCCCGTAGACACCAGCCACGGCATTCAGCGCATCTTCGACACGTTTGCGGCAGTGATCGCAGGTCATGCCGGTGACCTCCAAATGGACTGATGCCATGTGACGCTCCTGGATTAGTCAATACGCGCCGCGGGAAACGTGAGCAGGCTCAGCGGCCTGGTGGACGTTGGTGAGGAACCTCTTGGCCACCTTGTCCGCCTCGCTCTCTCCCACCTGATCTGTCTCGGCGTTCACCAGAGTGTAATGGCCACCTTCGGCAAACACCCGGATCGTTATCCGACCAATGGTACCGCTGTATACCCGATGGCGGTCACCAGAATCAGTAACGGCCACGTGCGCGGGGAAGTACTGGTCCGCCTGCTTCAGGACGTCGTCGGGGGATATCGATGTACGATGGAAATAGCGCATGATTCAAGGCTGTTTCGCAGTCGACGGGGTAAAGCGCCGCAGACGCAGACTGTTGCCCACCACACTCAAGCTGGACAGCGACATCGCGGCACTGGCAAATACCGGGCTCAGCAACAGGCCGGTAAAGGGATACAGCACACCGGCGGCCAAGGGAATCCCTAGTGTGTTGTAGATGAACGCGAAGAACAGATTGCTCCGGATGGTGCGTACGGTTCGGCTGGATAGCTCGATAGCCGTGACCACCGCCTCCAAGTCGCCGCGAATCAGCGTGATGTCGGACGCCTCGATTGCCACGTCCGTACCCGTCCCGATGGCAAAGCCCACATCCGCCTGGGCCAAGGCGGCGGCGTCGTTCAGTCCGTCGCCCACCATAGCAACCACCTTACCGTCCTCCTGCAGCCGCTTGACCTCGTCAGCCTTGTCCCGGGGCGCAACCTCGGCAATCACTCGATCGATTCCTACCTCTTTGGCCACCAATCCGGTTATGACCTTGGTGTCACCGCTCAGGACGTAGAGCTCGAAACCCATCTGCTGTAGGCGCTTGATCGACGGAGCGGCCGAGGCTTTGATCGGATCAGTGATCAGAATGAGACCCTGCACCGTGTCGTTCACGACCACTACCACTGGCGAGCGACCGCCCAGGATATGCCGTTCGGCCTTGCTCGACAAGTCACCGAGGTCGAGGCTTCGCTCCCAAGCATGGCGCATGCTGATTACTTCGACCAGGTACTTACCGACTATCCCGCGAGCACCTCGGCCCTCCATGGCGATAAATCGCTCAACCGGCGGTATCTCTATGTCCTTTTCCTTTGCCATGGCCACGATGGCTGCTGCGAGAGGGTGTTCGGAACGTGCCTCCACTGCAGCGGCGAGTTTGAGCAGATCGCCAGGGGAAACAACTGTCCCATCGGAGCGTTTTACACCCAGTACATGGGTAACAGCGGGTCTGCCTTCTGTGATCGTGCCGGTCTTGTCGAACACAATCGTGTCGACCCGTTGAACACTCTCCAGGGCCTCCCCACCCCTTATCAGTATCCCCAGCTCAGCTCCCTTGCCTGTTCCGACCATTATCGCTGTGGGTGTAGCCAGCCCGAGCGCACAGGGACAGGCAATCACGAGCACAGTCACCAGCGCGACCGTGGCAAAAACGAGCTGGGGCGCCGGCCCAACAACGAACCACACAACAAACGCAAGCAGCGCCACCGCGATCACCACCGGAACGAATACGCCGGCCACTTTATCGGCTAAACGCTGAGCGGGCGCCTTACTTCCCTGAGCCTCCTCTACCAGACGCACGATCTGCGCAAGCATCGTGTCTTTGCCGACCGCCTCCGCCGCGAAGGTGAACGAGCCCTGCCCGTTGGTCGTACCGCCGACCACCTGGTCACCCTTCTTCTTGTCCACTGGCATCGGCTCACCGGTGAGCATTGCCTCGGAGACACTGGACTCGCCCGACACGACCACCCCGTCCACCGGAATCGTCTCTCCCGGCCGTACCACGACGTGGTCGCCAACCTCGACTCGCTCGATCGGGACATCCATATCGTGTCCCTGCCGCTGCACGCGAGCAGTCTTGGGTCGGAGAGCGAACAGCCTGCCTATGGCGGCCGATGTGCGTCCTTTCGCGCGGGCCTCGAGCAACCGTCCCAGGAGGATCAAGGCGATGATCGCGTTCACGCCCTCGAAGTACACGTCGGCGGTGAGTCCGGCCGACTGGAAGATGGCGGGCACCACCGTGGCGACAGTTGAATAGAGAAACGCTGCCCCGGTGCCCACTGCGATCAGCGTGTTCATGTCGGCGGACCGATGCTTCAGGCCGCTCCACGCAGCGACGTAGAATTGACGTCCGCACCACAGAATCACAGGCAGCGTCAGCGCCAACATGGCCAGCTTGAGTATCGTCGGATCCAGAGCGTACAGCACTGGAATCAGTTGGCGCAGAGCGCCGTCGAGTGGGCGCATGAGCCGAGCGAACAGATCGCCTTCTCTCGCGCCACCGTGCGTCATCACCGGCATCGAGCCGAGCATCGTCACCACCGCCACGAAGGCCGCGATGGCAAACTTCCATGCGAGTTGACGCACCTCTCTGCTGCGCCGGAGCCGTTCGCGTTCGACCGGGTCCTCTTCGGCCAGCGGCTCAGCCACAGTGAACCCGGCCGCCTTGACCGCGGACTCGAGTGCGCGAGCAGAAGCCAATCCCGGCACGTACTCAACGCGGACTTGTTCCGTTGCCTGGTTGGCTGATGCGGTTAGAACACCGTCGAGTGATCGCAGCGCATCCTCGAGCCTCTTTGTACCGCTTGCGTAGTGCAGGCCGTCGACGGCAAACAACATGGTCGACTTGCCACAGTCGTATCCGGCATCCCGTACCGCCGACACCAGGCCGGCTACAGTCACCTTTGAGTCATCGATTGTTACGGTTGACTTTCCGGTCGCGTAGTTGACCGACGCGTCCTTGACGCCCGCCTCCTGTTGCAGCCGCTTCTGTACCGTGACCGCGCAAGCGCCGCACGTCATGCCCTCTACCGGAAGCGTTATTCGGATATCAGCCATGCTTGATGTGCCCTTTGCCCAGGTTCGCGCGGGCACTCTCACCGCCGATCTGAGCCACCACCCTGCCCCGCAGCAGGGCTAACCCGCAGCTGAACCGGTAGTCGCCGGGCTCCTTGGGAGTGAACTCGATTTGAGTGGTTTCGAAGGCCGGGAGTTCTCGATCAATGCCAAGGCCGTCGAAGATCACACGCTCGGAACAGCTCTCGGTCTCATCTCGATAGAACAGAAGGCGGACCGGCTTGCCCACCTCCACGGGGATGGTGTCTGGATCGTAGCCGCCTTTGACCAGGACCTTGATCTCCTGCGGCTGGCCCTGCGATGTCTTGATGGGCACCATGTGCCGTGGACCCAGAAAGTACCACAGCTCTCCTAGGGCTAGCGCCGCACCGAGCGCAGCAACGACCCAAGCTACAAGCGTCACGCCTTCCGGTAGTCGTAATACTCCACGCCAAGATGGGTGATCTGGTCCTCACCCATGAGCCAGCGAAGAGTATTCTTGAGCTTGGTCTGCTGGATGAAGAGGTCGTTCTCCGGTACCAACTCGGGGGCCGCCATCGGACTCTTGAAGTAGAATGAAAGCCACTCTTGAATACCCGACATGCCCGCCCGCTGCGCCAAGTCCATGAGCATCGTCAGGTCGTGAACCAGCGGTGCAGCCAATATCGAGTCGCGGCACAGGAAATCGATCTTGATCTGCATCGGATACTCGAGCCAGCCAAAGAGGTCGATGTTGTCCCACCCCTCCTTGTTGTCACCCCGCGGCGGATAGTAGTTGATTCGGACCTTGTGGTAGATGTCGCCGTACAACTCGGGGTAGATGTGGGGCTGCAGGATGTGCTCGAGCACGCCGAGTTTCGACTCTTCTTTTGTCTTGAACGACTCGGGATCGTCGAGCACCTCACCGTCACGATTCCCCAAGATGTTGGTGGAGTACCATCCCGAGAGACCCAGCATTCTGGCTTTGAACATGGGCGACAAGACAGTCTTCATCATCGTTTGCCCGGTCTTGAAGTCCTTGCCAGCAATTGGGACTCTCTTGTCTTCAGCGAGCTGTTGCAGTGCCGGAGTGTCAACACAGAGGTTCGGGGCACCGTTAGCGAAGGGCACACCCTCCATGATGGACGCCCAGGCGTACAACATGGCCGGGGAGACGTCGGAATCGTTGTCATCCATTCCCTTCTCGAACGACTCGATGGACTGATGCACCGGTCCCGGTCGTATGAAGATCTCAGTGGACGCGCACCAAATCATGACCAGTCGGTCACAGCTGTGCTCCTTCTTGAACGAGCGAACGTCCTCCCTGAGCTGTTCGGCCAATTCGCGCTTGGTGTCGCCGCTTTTCACGTTGGAGCCGGAGAGGCGCTTCACGTAAGCCTGGTCAAACACCGCCGGCATCGGTTTGATGGACTTCAGAAAGTCGGCGATCCCCTCCACGTGCTCACCATCCAGCACGCCGGCCTTCTTAGCGGATTCGTAAGCATCATCCGGAATCGGATCCCAAGCACCAAACACGATACCCTTTGGGTCCGCGAGCGGTACGAGTTCCCGTATGCGAGGCGACCGGCCCTCCGTTCTCTTACCGAGACGAATTGTGGCCATCTCAACGAGTGAACCGACAGGCTTCGCCCCGCCCTTACGCACATTTTCCACACCGGCTACATAGGTCGTGGCAACCGCACCCAGTCCGACCAGCAGCACCCCGAGCTTTCCCTCGGACGACGCAACCGTGCCGTCGAGTTTCTCAGTCACCCTTGTTTTCCTTTCCCTTGATATTCAGCTAGCATCGGCGTGACCCGACCTACCCTGGTCGTCCTCTTCTGCCTGGTGCGAGTGGCTTTGTATACGTGTCGCACCCGCTGCACGACCGTCGCCAAAGCAACCAAGGCCAGCAGAGAGACGATCGCCAGCAGTAGCAGGCCCTGCGGTCCAGCCCCGAAGAACAGGCAGGGTGCACCGAGACCGAGGATCCGCTCGGCTCGCTGGGCAATTCCCACTTTGCACTCGAGCCCCAAACCCTCCGCCCGAGCCCTGGCATACGAAACGAGGAGCGAGAATGACAGCGCGCCGATCGCCACGCAGACTGCCGGAACCGCCAAGCCGCCGGGCACGCCACCCCGCACGAAAAACACGGCGATGCCACCGTACATGGCTGCTTCGCCTAATCTGTCCAAAGTCGAGTCGTAAAACGCGCCGAACTTGCTGGCGAGTTCGCTGCCGCGAGCGACCCTACCATCCAGCATGTCGAATACGCCGCTCAGCAGCAGTAGCAGCCCACCCAGCCTGATCAGTCCCGCACCCCAGGCAACCGATGACGCCACGAGGATGGTCGTTCCAACGGTGGTCAAGAGGTTCGGGTGGACCCTGCGCTTTATGAGCCAGTCCACCAACGGCACCAAAGAGGCTTCGAAACCGCGCTCAACGGGTTTGGGTATCAGCACCATCTACTCGTAGTCAGCACCGTATGATCATTGGGGGGGCACAGGCTGCTAACTATAACCGAGGCAATGGTCTGCGGCAATTGTGGAACGACGGAACGACGGAACGACAAACCGGCGCTAGGTCAGACCGACACTGGGAGCAACCCTGAGCCATCCAGATGACCCCGCTCAATAGATCAGGTATTTCTCGCGCACCGCTCGGAACGCGGCGAGCCCCTCCTCCCATGACCGCCAGAGATCTCCCTCTTCTCCGCCGCTTTCCAGCCAGAGCCGCAGGGCGTCGGAGCCGGCGCGGTTATCGAAGTAACGGGCGTCCCGAATCTGGAACGAGTCGGGGTGGATCTCGCGGATCGCTGCCATCAGCCGAGCGGCAAGCCTAGTCGGATCGTAGCTCGAACGTTCGTTCACTCTTAGCAGAAGGGCTGGCAGTTCCGCGTCGGGGTACTTGCGGTCTCCGGGGTTTCGTGGTGTGATGACCGAGTCGAGGATCGTCACTCCTGGCTCGGTCCCGAGTCGCCCGATCACTCGGTCCGGGTCCAACCAGGGGGCGGCGAGCACTCGGAACGCCACGGCGGTTCCCCGCCCTACCGACAAGTTGGTCCCCTCGAACAGCACCAGACCCGGGTAGTGGGTAGCACTTTCGAGATCCGGCATGTTGGGAGAAGGTCGGACCCAGGGTAGGCCGGTGGCATCGAACCAGACGTCGCGGCGCCAGCCGAGGGCCGGCACTGCCGTAACGTCAGCGCCATAGCGGAATAGCGCATTACCCATCAAAGCCAATTCGCCGAGCGACATCCCGTGGCGCAGCGGTACCGGTAGCATCCCGATGAACGACGCAAAGGCAGTGTCCAGCATGGGCCCCTGCATCTGCGTGCCACCGATTGGGTTGGGTCGGTCGAGGATCAGGACGCGGACCTCCTGAGCCGCGCTCGCCTCCATGGCCAGCAGCGCCGTCGATATGTATGTGTAAGGCCGCCCCCCGATGTCCTGTAGGTCAATCAGAAGGACGTCGACCAGTCGAAGCATCTCCGGCGTGGGCGCCCTTACCTCACCGTAAAGACTGAACACCGGAAGACCGCCAGCGGAGTCCCGTCCGTGTTCAATCACGGCCTGCTCCAGGTTGCCGCGAAAACCGTGCTCCGGCGCGAATAGGGCCGTGAGGTTCACCCCGGCGTCGATCAGACGGTCTACATCTCCCAAGCCGAACTGATCGATACCCGTGTGATTTGTAATGAGACCGACTCGCCGGCCTTCGATCAAATGCGAAGAATCGGCCAGCAGCACATCGATGCCGGGACGGGCCTCCTGATGGGCCGCAGAACCTCCGCAACCGACGTAAAGCAGCGAAGCCAGCATAGCTCCCAACGCAATCTCAAATCGTTCGCCCAGGGCCACTGTCGCACTCCCGACTTAGAGGTTCGAATCGAACTCGGAACACGAACGTTAACCACCTACACTATCCGCGCGTAATGTGCTTAATTGTACGGCCGGGAGGCCCCGAGTCGGCCTCTTGTTCCACAGATTTGCCGCCACCTCCCACGGAGTGTTTTGATGCGCGAAGCAGTCAAAGAGCTGTGGCCCGAGCTGGATTGGATCGAGAACGAGGAACTCAGAGAGAGCGTCACCGAGACGTGGATCAAGGCATTCGAGCGAAGTCCCCTAGAACCGGACGACTTGAACCACATCCCGTTCACACTCCTCGTACCCAACTGCCCCGCGACGTTCATGGAGCACAAGCGCTGCGTCGTTCATATCGCCAAGCCGGCAGCTCTGGCGATGCAGGAGTTTCTGGGCAAGGCACTCAAGATCGATCTAGACACCGTGATTGCCGGTGCGATCTTGGCCGACGTAGGCAAATTGCTGGAATACGAAAAGGTCGGGACCGAAGTGAGGCAGAGTGACCGAGGCAAGAGCTTGCGACACCCATTCACAGGAGTCGCGCTGGCCATTGAGTGCGGTGTGCCCGACGAAGTGTGTCACATCATCGCGGCACACGCTGCCGAGGGGGACCTCGTGAAGCGAAGCACAGAGGCCTACATAGTCCACCACGCCGATTTCATGAGCTACCTGCCCTTCAAGAACCTGACATAACGCCGTCGGCGACAGCCGCGGTTGCGAGATACGGAGATTCCTCAATGCCCGACACGATCACCGCAACGATGGCCCGGTGGGCCGCGGACCTCAGATACGAGGATTTGGGAGAGCAGGCGATTCATGAGGCGCGGCGCTATCTGCTCGATTCCTTTGGCTGCGCGTTCGGCGGGTATCGCCAGGAAGACGCGTTAATCGCACTCGAAGTGTTGGCTGAAACCGGTGGTAGCGGTCCCTGCACCATCTTGGGCAGCGGTGAGAAGACCGATCCGGTCTCGGCGTCCCTGGCCAACGCCCTCATGGTCCGGGTCATGGACTACAACGACATCTACTGGCAACAAGACCCCTCGCACCCTTCGGACATCATTCCGGCGGCACTGGCCTGCGGCGAACGGGCTGGCGGGTCCGGCAAGGATCTGATCGTGGGTATCGTGTTGGGACACGAGTTTGAAATGCGGCTTTGCGAGGCCGCGTTCCCCGGCATACGGGAACGTGGCTGGCACCACGCGACGCTGACCGCCTTCGTGTCGCCGATCGTGGCGGGTAGGATGCTGGGACTCCCTTGGGAAAAGATCCAACACGCGATCGGTATCTCCGCATCTCGCCACTGCACCCTCGGCGCTGTGACCGCGGGTAAACTCACCATGATGAAGAACACCGTGGATCCGATGGCAACCCAGAGCGGTGTGTTGGCGGCACTGCTAGCGGAGAAGGGATATACGGGCCCCGAGCACGTGATTGATGGCAAGGAAGGTCTAGCGCACTGCTACGGACCTGAATGGAAACTGGAGGTACTGACCGACGGCCTAGGCGATTCCTGGCGCATTGAGCGTTGCGGCATGAAGGCGTTCCCCACCGAGGCGTTGACGCACGCGCCGATCTCGGCGGTGCTGGACATCGTGATAGAAAACGACCTCGCACCCGAACAAGTCGAGAAAGTCCACATCCGCTCGCTGGCTCGGGCCGCGGACATTCTTGCCGATCCGTCAAAGTACGACCCGCGATCGAAGGAAACCGCAGACCACAGCCTGCCATACGTCATCGCCGCCGCGATCGCCGATCGTCAGGTCACGCCGGCGCAATTCGAGCCGGACAAGATCATGGACTCCAACATCAGGGCGCAGTTGAACAAGGTTGAGGTGGTAGCGGATCCGGAGATCGAGGCCGTGTTCCCCAAGCTCCAGCGCGTGATTGTCACAATCAATACGTCTGACGGTCGAGCACTCACAAAGCAGCTCGACTACCCCAAGGGTGACCCAAGGAACCCGCTAACCGACCCCGAAGTCGAAGAGAAGTTCGATGCTCTGGCTGCGCCCGTGCTTTCGGATGCGGGGCGGAGTCGGCTCAAAGCGGCGGTATGGAAGCTCGAATCCCTAGATTCGATCTCTGACTTGATGGACCTTTGTCGCGCAGAGGCTTAGCCGGGAGAGTAGCTCATCATGGGCCAGACAAGCGTCGAGAAGATTGCCCAGCTTCATATGACCGAAGGACCCGATCGGCCTCTCCGCGCCGGAGACGTCGTTTCGCTACGTCCTCATCACGTAATGACACACGACAACACCGCGGCGGTCATGAAGAAGTTCTTGGCGATAGGGGTGGACAGGATCCATGATCCTTCGCAGCCCGTGTTCACTCTGGATCACGACATTCAGAACAAGTCCGACACGAACCAAGCCAAGTACCGGGATATCGAGGGATTCGCCCGGCAGCAGGGCGTCGACTTTCATCCCGCCGGCGCCGGCATCGGGCACCAGATCATGGTTTCGATGGGATACGTGTTACCCGGATCGCTGGTGGTCGCCTCCGACTCCCACTCCAACATGTATGGTGCGCTCGGAGCGCTTGGGACCCCCGTCGTGCGAACTGACGCTGCCGCCATCTGGGCCACCGGCGAATTCTGGTGGCCGATACCGCGCACGGTGAAGGTGGTACTGACAGGGCAGCTGCGCGCAGGAGTAACGGGCAAGGACGTGATCGTGACCCTGTGCGGCCTGTACAACCAAGGCGAGGTCCTCAACGCAGCAGTCGAATTCGCCGGTCCTGGCGTGTCCAGCCTGAGCATGGATGCGCGCATGACGATCTCGAACATGACCACCGAATGGGGCGCACTGGTCGGTTGGTTCCCGGTTGACGGGGTGACTGTGGATTACCTCCGAGGTCGGATTGCGGTGATCAGGGCGGCCGGTGCCGATCGTTACGGCGAAACAGATCTCGCGCAGTGGGAGCAGGATCCGCCCAGAGCCGACGCCGACGCTACCTACGCGGCCGAGATCTTACTCGACCTAGCAGACGTGAGCCCTCACGTGTCAGGTCCAGACTCAGTCCAGGTCATGCGGTCCGTGGCAGACATCGAGCAAGACAAGATAGCGGTGCACAAGGCCTACCTGGTTTCGTGCGTCAACAGCCGGCTCGAAGACCTGGAATCCGCCGCCGCGGTTGTCCAAGGAAAGAAAGTGGCGGATGGGGTTGACCTGTACGTGTCGGCTGCAAGCAAAGAGATCGAGCAAGCTTCCAGAGAGGCAGGGACGTGGGATGCCCTACTCGATGCCGGTGCGAAACCGCTGCCCCCAGGCTGTGGACCCTGTATCGGCTTGGGAACGGGGTTGCTCGAACCGGGTCAGGTCGGGATCTCCGCCACGAACCGCAACTTCAAGGGACGCATGGGATCGCGGGATGCGCAGGCGTACCTTGGCAGCCCCGAGGTAGTGGCCGCTTCGGCGGTGGCTGGCTACATCACTGGACCCCACCCATCAGACGGGCGTCGGCCGGACCGACAATTCAGTAAACACGAATCAGCAGCGACGGCGGGAGAGAGGGTCGAGATCCTACCTGGATTCCCCGACAGCGTTCAGGGTCGACTTGTGTTCGTGCCGCAGGACAACCTCAACACCGACGGGATCTACGGTAAGGACTACACTTACCGAGAAGACATGACTCCGGCGGGGATGGCGGCAGTGGTGATGGAGAACTACGATCCGGCGTTTGCGGCACGTACCGAGAAGGGGGATGTGTTGGTCGGAGCCTGGAATTTCGGAACCGGGTCGAGTCGTGAGCAGGCCGCCACGGCGCTGCAGGCGAAGGGAATCGGATTGGTGATTGCCGGCAGCTTTTCACAAACATATCTGCGCAACGCATATAACAACGGATTCCCCTGCATCGAGTGCCCGGAGTTAGTGCGCTACGTCAAGACGCAGCATGCCGACGCAATCGAAAGCGGAGATCTCACGATCATCCCTGGGGATACAATTGACATTGATTTCGCAAACAGCACTGTGAGCTACCGCAGCGAGCAGTTCAGCTTCCCGCCGCTGGGCTCAGTGCCTCAGTCGCTGGTAGTCGCGGGCGGGATCGAAGAGCTGATCAGGAAGAAGAACGTCGAACATCGAACGTCGAACAGCGAACATTGAACCAAGTCCGTTCGAAGTTCGACGTTCAGTGTTGGACGTTCGACGTTCTGGAGATTCTGAACAGGGCAACAGGATAGAACAAACCATGTCTCATACAATTGTCTCAATGCCGGGTGACGGTATCGGGAAGACAGTCCTACCTGAAGCGGTGCGAGTGTTGGACGCCGTGGGTTTCGAGGCGGAATACCTACACGCCGACATCGGGTGGGATTTCTGGGTAAACGAAGGCAACCCGCTGCCGGACAGAACTATCGAGTTGTTGCGGCGACACAAGTTGGGTTTGTTCGGCGCGATCACATCCAAGCCCAAGAAGCAAGCGGCCGAGCAGCTCAAGCCCGAGTTGCGGGACAAGGGCTACAGTTATTTCAGCCCGATTGTCGGCATGCGACAGCTGTTCAACCTCGACATCTGCATCCGGCCATGTCGGTCGTTCAAAGGCAACCCACTGAATTTCGTGCGTCGTACGGCGGGTGGGGGGACTGACGAGCCTGAGGTGGATGCTGTGATCTTTCGCCAGAATACCGAGGGCCTCTATTGCGGTATCGAGTGGACGGATCCACCCCAGACAGTGCGCGACGCGTTTGCCACCCACCCCAAGCACAAGGCCTTCGCACACGTTCCGAACGAAGAACTGGCGATCTCCGTGCGCATGTTTACTCGCAACGCCTGCCGTCGCATCCTGACAGCGGCTTTCCAGTACGCTACCAAGCATGGATACCGGTCAGTGACCATATGCGAAAAGCCGAACGTGCTACGAGAAACGTCGGGAATGATGGAAGAGGTTGGCCGAGAGGTACAGCAACAATACAGTGATATCGAGCTGTGGTCGACAAACATTGATGCTCAGATGATGTGGCTCACCAAGAACCCGGAGGATTACGGTGTGATCGTAGCGGGCAACATGTTTGGGGACATCGTGTCCGACGCGTTCGCTGGCCTGGTGGGAGGATTGGGCTTTGCCTGCTCCGGCAACATTGGTGACGAGGTCGCTGTATTCGAACCGACTCACGGCTCCGCTCCGAAGTACGAGAAGCTCGATCCGCCGATCGTGAACCCCATCGCGATGATTCTCAGCGCTGCAATGCTATTAGATCACGTAAATGAAGCGGACAAGGCGGAGCGTGTACGCAACGCCGTTGCAGCAGTGGTGGCTGAAGGTAAGGTGCGTCCATACGACATGATGCGAATTCCGGGCGGACCCGACTCGATCGCGAAGGGTGCTGCAGCCACGACACAAGTCACGGACGCGATCATAGAGCACGTTGGCTGAGGAGGCTCGGGCAATGCCCAGCAAGTCCGACACCAGATCGAATAGAGTGGGGGTGGGTGAGGCAGGCCGCCAAGGCGACGACGTACGGTCCGATCTACATGCCAAGGTCGATCTGTCCCAAGCGGGAGACCTGAACGTGACGGTCCATTCCAAGGTGGCCGCGTTCTACGGCGACGCGATTGCCGCTTCAGCTGTCGAGACCTTGAAGTCGCTGGGCGTCGAGCACGCCAAAGTGAGTCTGGACGACAAAGGCGCTTTGCCGTTTGTTGTTGCGGCCCGAGTGGAAACTGCAGCACGACGAGCCGGAGCGAGCGGCGCCGCTCCGCCGACTCGGACAGTCGAGCGCACTGAGTCCACCACGCGCAATCGGATCAGGCGCTCCCGCCTCTACCTTCCCGGCAACGAGCCGAAGTTCATGGTGAATGCCGCCCTCCACAAGCCGGACGGCATCATTCTCGACCTGGAGGATTCGGTACATCCAGCGGAGAAGGACGCAGCTCGAGTGCTGGTGCGCAACGCGCTGCGGTGCGTCGATTTCCTTGACGCCGAGCGCATGGTGCGAATCAACCAATTGCCGCTGGGGCTAGAGGACCTAGACGAAGTCATCCCGGAGCTGCCCCACCTGATTCTGGTCCCCAAGACAGAATCTGCTGACCAAGTTCGGGACGTGAACGATCGTATCGAGAAGATCCTGCAGCGGGAGGGGGTCGACGGACCTGTGTGGCTGATGCCGATCCTGGAGTCCGCCCTGGGAATCGAAAACGCTTTCACTATCGCCACCGCTGTCGACACCGTGGTGGCTATCACGATCGGGCTCGAGGACTACACGGCCGATTTGGGCGTTCGTAAGACCACTGATGGCGCAGAGTCGATGTACGCGCGCATGCGCCTGGTCAATGCCGCCCGCGCCGCAGGTGTGCAGGCGATCGATTCGGTGTTCGGAGATGTTGGAGATGTGGAAGGCCTGACGGCGTGGGGTGTTCGGTCCCGCGCCATGGGGTTTGAGGGGATGGGCTGCATACACCCGCGTCAGATCGACGTGATACATCAAGCCTTCACCCCAACAGACCAGGAGATAGCTAAGGCACTGAAGATCGTTGCTGCATTTGACGACGCGCAGGCCAAAGGACTCGCCGTCGTCAGCTTGGGTACCAAGATGATCGACCCGCCAGTGGTACTTCGCGCCCAGCACGTGGTAGAGGCAGCGCAACAGGCCGGGCGGATTCCTGACACTGACAGGGTGGGTGGTCGCTCACCCCGGGCTTAAGCCCGGGGTCGGCAGGATTTCGGAGAACACATATGAGCAAAGGTGCGAAGCTCGCGACCAATGCAGTTGGCAGACGAACCCCGACTGTAGTAAACGGTCAGGCACAGGTGCCGTTCAAGGGAGTTGGCGGCCATCAGCCGACCGGTCACAAGTACGCGCCACCAATTCGCACCAGCCATGAATACCCGTCGAGCGGAGACAAGCGCGTCGGGAGTCTGCAAGAGGCTCTCGAAAGATGTGGCCTCAGCAGTGGCGCAGTAATTTCCACGCACCACCACCTGCGAAACGGAGACAGGGTTGGGGTCATGGCGTTGCAGGCCGCTGCTGAGCTAGGCGTCAACGACCTCATGTGGTTTCCCAGCGCATCATTTCCGTGCCATGAGCCCGTGATCAACTTAATGGACCGCGGCATCGTCCATCATATCGAGGGCAGCATGAACGGTCCACTGGGTGAGTACACCTCGCGAGGCAAGATGCGAGGGCTAGGTGTACTCAGGTCGCACGGCGGGCGGTGGCAGGCCGTTCAGGACGGGGAAGTCGAGATCGACGTCGCGGTTGTGGCCGCGCCCACATCCGACCCGTTCGGAAACGCTGATGGATCTCACGGGCCGTCAGCCTGCGGCTCGCTCGGTTTTGCTTTGGCTGACTCCATATATGCCAAACACGTAATTGTCGTGACCGACAACCTGGTGCCATTCCCATGCATACCCTGGCAAATCCAGGGCAACAACGTGGACTATGTGGTCGAGGTCGATTCCATCGGCGACCCATCGAAAATCGTTTCCGGCACAACCCAGATAACCAAGAGCCCCGACCGGCTTCTGATCGCGGAGTACGTCGCCCGCTTCATCAGAGACGCGGGAATCGTGCGGGATGGGTTTTCGTTCCAGGCCGGCGCAGGTGGGATAGCCCTGGCCTTCGTGCAGTTTCTGAAAGAGATAATGCAGCAGGCTGGAGTGCGGGCCAGGTTCGTGCGCGGTGGGTCGACTCAATACCTGGTGGAACTCCTGACGGAGGGCCTGACTGACTACATCCTCGATGGGCAGACCTTTGACCTCGCCGGCGTATCCTCGATCGCATCAGACACGCGACATGTCGCGACGTCGCCATTCACCTCGTACAACTATCATGGCAAAGGCAACTTCGCCACCATGGTAGACGTGTCCGTGCTCGGCGCAACTGAGGTGGACCTCGACTTCAACGCCAACGTGAACACGCACTCCGACGGAATTCTACTGCACGGAATCGGAGGATGGCAGAACTGCTTGTTTGCCGGGTGCTCGGTACTCGCAATACCTTCCTTCCGCGACCGAATTCCAGTGATAGTCGACGAGGTGACAACCCTGAGCGGACCCAGCGAGTTGATCGACGTTGTCGTAACCGAGCGAGGGATCGCCATCAACCCGCGCAGGGAAGACTTGATCGACAAGGTCCGGGACTCCGACCTGCCGATTCGCTCGATCGGCGAAATCAAGGAAGAGGTGGAGACGATCGTCGGTGGTAAACCAGCACCAGCGCGGTTGCTCGACCAGCCGGTAGCCGTGATCAAGTGGGTCGACGGTACGGTACTCGACACAGTTTGGCAGATGGACTTCTAGACTCGAAGCCCGGCACAACTACATGACACATCGAAGGATCGTTCTAGCACTCTTCCTCACGTCGACGATTCTCTCATGCCGGCGACCCGCGGACGAACCCCCGCGGGTCGTCCCAACTCCGCGCTCTGACATTCCACACGTGACGATTCCGCCCGCGGCCCGACCGATCTCGGTGGATGCTGTGCTCGAATCGCTCAATACGCGCCAGAAGATCGGTCAACTGATCATGCCCTGGCTCATGGGCCACTTCACGTCACTGAGTTCAGACGAGTTCGATCGGATCGCGTTCTGGGTCGACTCACTCGAGCTGGGCGGGATCATCATTTCCATCGGATCTCCGCTAGACGCGACTGCCAAGCTCAATTCCCTGCAGGAACGATCTGATCTGCCACTTCTGATTGCAGCGGACCTCGAGTGGGGCTCCGGCATGAGACTGGTCGGCGGTACGTCATTCCCGATGGCAATGGCCCTGGGCGCTACGGGTGACACGAACGACGCACACGAACTGGGTCGAGTGACAGCACTGGAGGCACGGGCAGCCGGGATTCACATGACGTTCTCTCCGGTGGCCGACGTCAACAACAACCCGGAAAACCCGATCATCAACACAAGGTCCTTTGGCGAAGATCCGGCTGCCGTGTCTAGGCTGGTTGCAGCCTATGTCCGCGGGGCAAATGCGGCTGGCGTATTCACCACGGCCAAGCATTTCCCTGGACACGGTGACACGCAGAGCGATTCGCACATTGACCTGCCGGTAGTGTCGGCTTGCTGGAGCCGGCTGGATTCACTCGAACTCCAACCATTCCGCGCTGCCATCCGAGCGGGAGTAACAGCCGTGATGACCGCTCACATTGCGTTGCCGTGCATTGACGGAGCCAACGATCCGCCGCCCGCGACCTTCTCGGCGACGATCATGCAGGACATCCTGCGGGACTCGCTCGGATTCGGCGGGTTGACGGTTACGGACGCACTTTCCATGGGAGCCATAGTCAACAAGTACGGGGCTGGTGAAGCGGCAGTCCGCGCTTTCTTGGCCGGCAGCGACATGCTGCTCATCCCGGCAGACCCCGAAACCGCACTCGAGGCAATGGTGGATGCTGTGGAGTCAGGACGGGTTACAGCGGACCGACTGAATGAATCGGTGAAACGGATCCTCGAATTGAAGAACCGAGCCGGCCTGTTTCGCCGCCGCACGGTGCCTCTCGAGGAGATACCCGCCGTCGTGGGCCGACAGGAGTTCCAAGAGAGCGCCAATGACATCGCGGCGCGCTCGCTGACGCTGGTACGCGCTGGACCAATCGAACAATACCGGTCGTCGCGTGGCAGGACGGCCATTATTCTCTACGCAGAGGAAACCAACCTCACCATTGGCAATACTCTGATTGGAGAGCTTCGGGCGTTGGGCGATACGGTCAACCCGTTTCGCCTCTATCCCGCATCAGGATCCGCAGCTTACGATTCGGCCAGGGTGGTGATCAAGGGTAGCCCACGTGTCGTATTTCCCATGGGGGTGCGTTTCATCGCGGGCCGGGGGCACATCCAGCTCCCAGACTCGCTGGTCACACTGATTCAGCAGACCGATCGGCAGAAACCGACCACATTGGTTTCGCTCGGTAGCCCATATCTGTTGAACCAGGTGGAAGGTTATTCCGGTTCATACCTCTTGGCATGGAGCGACTTTCTTGCGACAGAGCTCGCCGTGGCGCGAGCACTAGCAGGGGGTGCCCCCATTACCGGGAAGTTGCCAATCACTCTCTCCGAGGACTACCCGCTGGGATTCGGAGTGCAGCTAGGTCGACGATGAAACGCTATGCGGCCTTGCTCCTGTTGGCTTCCGCAATCCCTGCGGCGTGCCGGCCTCATCTCTCTCGGGAGATCCCTCCGTTGCAGCCCATTGCTGCCGAGAACGACCGGTTTGCCAACGTTGTGTCGCTGCTGGATTCGAGCGTGGCGGAGGGTGTGTTTCCCGGTGCCGTGCTATTGGTCGGTCACGAGGGCCGAGTGGTGTTCAGTACCGCTGTGGGTCGCTACGGCATCGGTGACAGGCGTTCAGTTAGCGACAGCACCGTGTACGACTTGGCAAGCGTCACAAAGGTCCTGGGCCTGGCGTGCGCCACACTGATGCTGACCGCTGAGGGCAAGCTTGATCTGGATCGGCCGGTAGCCGAATACCTACCGCGATTCAGGGGCCCGATGAAAGACCAGGTAGCTGTCAGGCATCTTCTCACACACACATCCGGTCTCACCGCTTGGCGGCCGTTTCACCTGGAGACCCAGACCCGGGCAGAGGCGATCGACTCGATTCTAGCTGCTGAACTCGAGTTCGTACCGGGTACGCGATATCTCTACTCTGACTTGGGAGCGATCACCCTGACTCTGATTGTCGAGAGCGTTGCGGGCGAGTCGATCGACAGACTGCTAGAGCGACGCGTGTATCGCCCCCTGGGCATGGATTGGACCCGCTACCGTCCACCTGCTCAGTGGATCGACAGGATCGCTCCAACTGAGGACGACCCTTGGCGAGGGCGAGTCGTCAGGGGCGAGGTCCACGACGAGAACACCGTCAGGCTTGGTGGCGTGTCTGGACACGCAGGACTTTTCAGCATCGCACCCGACCTTGCCCGATACGCGCAATGGATGCTCGACGGGTACCACGGTAGGCTCGCCCCGAGTTCGGAGCCCTACGTGACCCCGGAGTTGGTTAGGATGTTCGTCACTAGGCAACCTGGACCGGACGGGGCAGTGCGGGCACTGGGCTGGGACACGCCATCGGCCGAAGGCAGCTCCGCAGGGAGCTTGATGTCACGAAACAGCTTCGGCCACACCGGCTTCACCGGCACCAGCATATGGATCGATCCGGAGCGCGAGCTGTACGTGATCCTCTTGACCAATCGCGTCCACCCGTCCCGCGAGAACCGCGAGATCGGCAAGGTGCGCCCGCTGGTTGCCGACGCGGTCGTCGCGGCACTGACTCCCCCTGACTGACGCCACCCTCTACCGCCCTCTACCGCCCTCTACCGCCAGGGCCGTATGTGGGATAGGGGCGGATTCGCAACCCAGTGTCCTTAAACAGGTTACGCTTTTTTTACCGTTGACTCAGGACCGGATTCCAGCTAGCTTCCGGCACTGTTTTTTGGAGGTTCAGGATGAGCACGACTCAGCGGCCAGATACGACCGTAGACATCGATCTCACGGACAAGGCCATCGAGCAGGTTCGCAGTTTCATGGAACAGCAGAAGGTAAACCCGGACACGGCCGGTCTTCGCATTGCGGTCTTGCCAGGCGGCTGTTCGGGCTTTCAGTACGGGCTGGAGATCCAGGACCAGCCGCAAGATGACGACATCATCGTGGAACAAGGCGGGCTCCGCCTGTTCATTGACGCGTTTAGCGGTCAGTATATCCAGGGAGCTGAGCTGGACTACGTGGAAACGATGCAGGCTTCTGGATTCAAGTTCAACAACCCCAACGCCAGTGGCGGATGTGGGTGCGGTGAGTCGTTCTCGGCCTGACCGAGTCTTGAACGACACCGAGACGGTCAAGCGGCCTGCGGCAATCGCAGGCCGTTTTTCGTGTGATGCGACGAGGACTCGATGACCGGCATCGACTTGGCCGTTATGGCGTTGTACTTCACTGCGGTACTCGCGATCGGCACGTACTTTACGCGGCAACAGAAGGATGCGGCTGACTACTTCCTGGGACAGCACGACATCCCGTGGTGGGCCGTTATGCTGTCGATCGTGGCCACTGAGACATCGGCTCTCACGGTTATCTCGATACCCGGAGTGGCCGCTCGCGGCGACCACACTTTTCTGCAACTTCCCCTTGGTTACCTGGTTGGCCGCGTTGCCGTCGCGGTGTGGTTACTGCCAGGGTATTTCACAGGGAGTCAGGAAACCGCTTACACTCGACTCGAGTCGAGGTTCGGCCCGGCCACCCGCAAAGTCGCGTCCGGTGTGTTCATGTGCATTCGCGCCCTGGGCGACAGCGTGCGCGTCTTTGCCACGGCGATACCGCTCCACATCGTCACAGGGCTATCGATTCCTTGGTGCGTTCTGATCGTGGCCGTGGCCACCCTGGCGTACACCTGGGCGGGCGGCATCAAGGCCGTGATCTGGGTGGACGTGATGCAGATGGCGTTGTACGTGGTGGCCGGTGTCGCTGCCATTGCGGTGGCTGCCTCCCTAGCCGGTGGCCTCGGAACTGCACTGGATGCGGTGTGGGAAGCCGGTAAACTGAAGACCTTCGACTGGCAGTTCTCATTTGCCGTCACATACACATTCTGGGGTGGGTTGGTCGGGGGTGCACTTCTCTCCGCCTCATCTCACGGAGTTGACCACTTGATGGTCCAGCGTCTGCTGGCCACCAGGAATCTGGCCGATGCAAGGCGGGCTCTCGTCGGTTCCGGAATCCTTGTCATCGTGCAGTTTGCTGTCTTCCTCTTGGTAGGCAGCCTCCTATGGGCGGCTGGCGCGGATAATCCCGCCCTCGCCAGCGACGAATTATTCCCGACCTTCATCGTGGATTCGCTGCCACCTGGTATTGCCGGACTGCTTATCGCGGGCATTTTTGCCGCGGCCATGTCGACTGTCAGTTCGTCTCTCAACTCTCTGGCGTCAGCAGCCACGCACGACTTCTACGCTGCGTTGACGGGAAGACGGGACGCCCGTCACCTGCTGTCGGTAGGCCGGTGGGCCACACTCGGCTGGGCGGTCGTGCTGACCGGCGGTGCGCTGTCGTTCGGGTCTCCGGACCAGCCCGTGGTCGAGCTGGCTCTCTCGATCACATCAATCACATACGGGGGGTTGCTGGGCACGTACATTCTCGGCGGCATCGCTCCGCGAGCGGTACAGCGTGACGCCATTGTCGCAATTGTCGTCGCCACATTAGGAATGCTCCTCATAGTGTTGGGCAAACCAGGACCGTTTGCAGACTTGGCATGGCCGTGGTATGTGCCGCTGGGGACGAGCATCGCGCTCGCTGCCGGTCTGCTGACAAGCAGACTACGCCTCGCGAGATCGCAAGAGTGATCGCGCTTGCAGGTGTCGACGTAGGTGGATCACACACAGAGGTGGCCATCTCAGGCAGCGATCTCGTTCCACTGGCTCGCAAGCACGGAGCGGGCGCCGCCTTGGAATCAGGCCGGGTCGCCGAGTCGGTAGAAATAGTCGCCCAGCTCGTGCGCCGAGCCGTACACGAGGCTGGATTGGATTCCCAACTACGGGCGGTGGTCGTAGGGTCGGCAGGCGCCGGAAATGTCGCGCTGCGCGATGAGTTCAAGGCCGGCATGTCGGCTGAGCTGGGGGATGACTGCGCACTTCTGGTTACGTCGGACGCCGCCATAGCCCTCGAAAGCGCGCACGGTACTGCTCCCGGCATCCTCGTTGCCTCGGGGACGGGATCGTTCGGATTTGCCAGAGATTGTGCGGGCAAGATCTGGCGTGTCGGCGGCCTAGGGTGGCAGCACGGCGACCAGGGCAGTGGCTACTCTGTCTCACTGGCAGCGATCCAGCTTGCGATCGAGGCGCCTTTGGATCGTGGGCCCTCGGTGCTTCGACGAGCTCTTGAAAGCGCTTTGGGCAGCGACTCGCTCGAGCAATCCGCCGCCCAGCTCAAATCGGGCGACCGTAGCAGGGTTGCGCCGCTGGCCAGGGCCGTATGCGATGCAGCGTCGTCCGGCGACCACAACGCACAACGAGTGGTGAATGACGCTGCGCGAGAGCTGGCGCGGCACTGCTACGCCTTGATGGGTCTATTCCCCGAGGGTGGCGGGCCGGTCCCGGTCGCGTTGGCTGGGGGAATGCTGCGCCAAGGCTCCCCTGTGCGTCAGCTGCTGCTCAACATCGTCGAGACAAGACGGAGTGATGCGCGGTTCTTTGCGGTCGATGTCGACCCGGCCCTGGGTGCGTTGACCATGGCGGCGCGGATCCTGAGCGGCTAGTCGCCCACTCGTCTAGAACGAAATCCACGCCTCGAACGGCGCCGCGACTGGGGTTCCGTCCCCGCTCCGCGCCGGTGCAAACACGTACTGCTTCATCTTGTCGAGGAACTTCTTGCGGTAGTCTGGGTCGGGAATGCGCGGATCGACCTCCACACGTGACACCCGTCCGCGAGCATCGACCAGAAACCGTACCCTGAACTCCATGCCACGAACGGCTTCGGGCCAGTCGGCAGGGGGCATGAGCGCCTGCTGCAATTGCGGTCCAAACCCAGCGCCACCCTCGCCTCCGGTCCCCGGTCCGCGGCCACTGCCCAGTCCGGTACCCTCCCCTGAGCCTGTGCCACCGCCCGACCCCGTTCCAGATCCGGCGCCTCCTCCTGAGCCCGGCCCGCTGCCGAGGCGTGGCGCCACAACCCGCTCCAGTGGCGGCAAGAACCTCACGGGCTCTGAACGATCAATGATCTCGCGGAGCTGAGGCCGCGGGACCGGTACCTCAACTGCTCGCGGAGACACAACTGCAGTTGTGGTTGGAGCTGGAGGAACGTAGGGTGGCAGTTCTAGATACTCGATGCGTTCACCGCCTCCACCACCGCCTCCACCTGCAGGCCCAGCACCCCCAGCGGTCCGGAACAGACCTTCCGAGGCCCGCTCACTCCCCCAAACGACGAACAAGATCATCGCTCCATGCAACATGAGCGACGTAGCCGCCCCGCCGATGAACGGCTTGTCCGTCCGCGGGACGCTCAGGCTGGGAACTCGAGGCGTTGGCCGCATTTCCCCTATTATACACCGACGGGCGCAAAGGCCTTCCAGTTTCGGCCCCTGCACCCGTCCTGTTGACTGCTTTCGCCCCTCGAGATCCCGAGGCGGAACCAGTGCTTACTGTGCTGCCTCGTCTGCCTCTTTCGGGGTTAGCCCGATCACCTGCACACCCGCTCCACGGGCGATATCCATCACCCCGATCAACTCCTCGTACTTCCGGTTCCGCGCCGGCTTTATGAACATCAGCTTGGCCGGGCGTTCGTCGAAGATCTGGTGCAGCTTGGCGTCGAGACCCCCTCGCGTCACAGGCTCGTTGTTGATGGCAAAGCCACCGTCGGCCGTGATCTCGAGTACGATCTGGTCGCTCTCACCGGCCTCTTCTTCTCGCTCGCGGGTTTCAGCCTGCGGTACCTGCATGTCCATCGCTTTCCGCTGGAGGGGCACCTGCATCATGAAGATGATGAGAAGCACCAGCAGAATGTCGATCATGGGGACGACGTTGGGCTCGTTCTTAAGACCTTCTTCACCCCCTACTGCCATTCCCATGGTTAATTCCCTCCTTCCATGCGAGAGCGAGCCTGCCCGGGCAGGACTCGGCGCTCTTCGGCAACCACCGCCATGACGCGGACTCCTGCGCCCCGGCACACCTCCACGGCGTCCTGAACCACGCCGTAGTCGAGGCCCTTGTCTGCTCGCAAGTAGATGATCTTGTCCTTGGTACGGGCATCGTAGATGGCGCGAAGCAGACCCTGTAAACGCGATTCCTGGTCACACGTGTCATCACCCAGCCGGCAGACTACGCCGATCTCCTTGGTGCCCGGATCCAAATAGTACTGGCCCCTTGTGTCGATTCCGAGAATGATATCACCTTCCTCCTCCGGTCGATTCTCGATCTCCCTGGCCCACGGCATCGTGGCCTGGAAACCGGCGGAGATGATCGGCGTCACGATCATGAAGATGATGAGCAACACCAACATGATGTCGATCATGGGAACGACATTGGGCTCGTTCTTGACGTCGGATCTTGTGTCTGGCAAGTCGGCCATGAGTTTGATTCTCCCTATCGACTAGCCGCGTGGTTGTTAAGCTTCGGGCTGCGTCGAAGCGGCCTGCTGCGCCTTGAACTCCTTGGTGAAGATCGACCGGCCGAACTCGCTACCGACGCTCTTGATCAAGTAGTCAATTAGCTCTTTCGCAGTGTAGGTCATCTCGACGGTGATGTTCTCGATCCGCGCCTGGAAGTAGTTGAAAAGCCACACGGCCGGGATCGCCACACCAAGTCCGAACGCCGTCGTAATCAGCGCCTCGGCAATACCAGCTGAAATCGCAGCCAGTCCGCCGGAACCTGTCAACGCCATTCCGGTAAAGGAGTTAACCACACCCATGGTGGTACCGAGCAGGCCCACGAACGGAGCGGTCGCGCCAACCGTTGCCAGGATCGGCATGCCCCGCTTCAGCTCTGACAAGAGGATCAAGCTCTGTCGCTCAACGGCGCGCTCGGCTGTGTTGATGTCCGCGCTGGTGATGGTCGCGCGGTCACGTAGCAGTGGCTTAACCTCGGACAGTGCTGGGCCAAGTACACGTGCAACGTGCGAGGTCTTTTCTTGTTCGGCCAATTCGATGGCCTCGTCGAGTTGCTCTTCCTGTAGGAAACGAGCAAACTCGGGGGCGAACCGCCGGGTAGCCTTACGGCTCTTCCTGAACCTCCACCACTTTGCCGCACCGGCCGCAAGCGAGAGTACGGACATGGCTATCAGCAAGATGATGATGAAGCGCGCGAACGTACCGGCGTCGTTCCATAGTTGAAGTAGTGATACTTCCATTGCCTAACCAGCCTCCATCAGTGGTTTAGAACGATTATCAACTCTGGTCTGTAACGCTGCGCCTAACCGCCAATCAGGTTGAACTGAATGGGCAGCTGGATCAGCACCCGCACGGGTTGACCACGGACTCTACCCGGCCGGAACAGGCTCCTACGGAGCAGGTTCTTAGCCGGCCCTTCAAAGGCCCGGTTGGTTGAACTCACCACCTCTATCGAGTTGGCCTCAATCCTACCGGATGTGTCCACGACACCCTGCAACACCACCATGCCCTCAACCCCCGCTTGCTGCATCATGCGCGGGTATTCGAGCGGTGGGCTCGAGATACGTTCTGGCGGCTCATCAACGACGGCTTCGTTGAACACCTGAGCCAGGTCTACCGGTCCTTCGTCCTCGACCCCTTCGAAGATGCCCTCCTCGACGCCGACTCCCGAGAAATCACGGGGATCGAACTGCTGGCTGAGATCGATTGGAGGAATACCCGTCGGGATGTTCACAGGCGCTGCGAGCGTCCGGAACCCCTTCGGTGGCGGCAGATCGAGTACCTCTGGTGGCGGCGGCTCGTCCTGCTCGGGCTGCTCCTGGATGAACACCATCGTCGTGTCGGCTACTATCTCCTCCTCCACTTGGCCACCACCCATCGTGGCCATTATCGCGCCATAAATCATCGCGAAATGGATGACCCCCGACACAAACGACCCAGAGAGCCTCTGTCCGAACCACCCTTTTTTGTTGGGCTGCGATTCCACGAGGTTGTCAAACACGACTCACCTCCGAAACAGTGGTTGTTGTCTCATGATTATTGTACCCGCCGGTACCACCCCATGACTGGCAGATCCGTGTGGTAGACGTTACAAAACGATGACATTGATGTGACGTAGATCACACTTTTCTGCACCGATATCCCGCGGGAAAAACCGCACAACATACACGCGCAGTCGGGGAAGCGCTAGGGGGCAGAGAGGGCGGACGAGGGCGGGAATGGGACGCATGGGTCGGCACCGCTACCGTCCTCTGCCGCCCTCTCCGGCCTTCTACCGCCCGGCGCTGTTGGCAGGGGTCGTGTCTTACCCGTCCAGCGGCAGCGCCACGGTCATCGTCGTTCCTATTCCCTGCCGGCTTTGCACGCGAATGGAGCCGCCGTGGGCCTCCGCGATCCACTTGCAGATGGCCAACCCCAACCCGGTTCCTCCTCGCTGACTCGATCGGCTCCGCGCAGGATCAGATCGCCAGAAACGATCGAACACATGAGGCAGCTCTCCAGGAGAGATGCCAACTCCAGTGTCCACCACCTTGATTAGGATCTCGTCCCTTTTCTTCACTGGCTCCACTGAGACTGTTCCACCTGCGGGAGTGTACTTGATCGCGTTGGTCAACAGATTCATCAACAGCTGCCTTATGCGCCCGCGGTCCACCGATAGTACCTGCGGTCGCCGAGGCATGCTGACCGTGACGTCAACTCCGGCCTGTTCCCCCAGTAGGCTGGCGGTTTCCGAAATTTCGTTCAGGATGTCGGCGAGGTCAGCCCGTTCGAGTACTAGAGGGGCCCGACCCTCATCCGCCCGGGCCAGCGTCAGGAGGGAATCGACCAACTCAGTCATCCTCTTCTGCTCTACTAGAGTTTCCTCGAGCACCCCTAGAACCTGGGGTCGGACCTCTGGGTGGGTCATGGCCCGCTCGATACCGGAACGGAGCACTGTGAGCGGGGTCTTGAGTTCGTGACTCGCGTCGGCCGTGAACCGGCGCAGCGCCGCAAAGCTGGTCTCGAGTCGAGAGAGCATCTCGTTCAGCGTTCTCACGAGTCGAGAGACTTCGTCCCTTGAGAGGGGTTGGGCCAAGCGGCGGTGCAGGCTCCTACCGTCAGTAATCGCCTCTACTTCATCGACAATGCTCGTGACGGGCTGCAGAGTCCGACCGGCCAGCGCGTATGCGATAAAGGTCGACGCTATGATCACGAGCGGCGCCATCAACAGCATCACTAGCAGAAGACGTTGAGGTTGCAGAACGAGGTCCGACGTGCCAATCCCGGATACGACCGCGCTCACCATGGGTCCCGCGTCGCTGACTGGGCGCACGAAGAACCGCAACACCCCGAACGGAGGCCCGAGATCGACCGCGCCTATCCCGCCCGATACGCCCTCTTCCATTACGGCGTCGACAAATCGTTCGATGATGGAAGGCGCCTCACCAAGAACCTGGACCGTGGCACCGGGCGTCGTGTCTGCGCGTTCCTCAGATCCGAAGAACAGCGCGTTCCCGTCCCTACCTAGAACGAGCACGTAGCCGGGCAGCCCCGTGAGCACTTGTGCTAGATCCTGAGTGAGGGCGGCCTCTCGGAAGTCATTCAGCTCGACAATCGAGTCCTGCGTACTGAAGGCCTGGGCTAGGATTCGATCGATCAACTGGGCACGGGCCTGCAGTTCGGCGTCGATCTCGCGGTGACTAGTGGGACGCTCCACAAAGTAGATGGCCGCAGCAAAGGTCCCCAGTGTGGCCACCATCGCTACGGCGTAATAGACAGCGAGCCGCCCTCGAATCGTCTGCATCTAGGCTTTCAACACGTACCCCACGCCACGCACAGTGTGGATGAGCTTCGGTTCGAACTCCTGATCCACTTTCTTGCGAAGTCGGTTGATCACCACGTCGACGACGTTGGTGCCCGGATCGAAGTTGTAGCCCCACGCATACTCGGTTATGAGCGTGCGGGTCATGACACGCCCAGTGTTGCGTGCAAGGTACTCCAAGACCGAGTACTCCTTGGGCGTCAGCTCCAGCATACTTCCTGCGCGGGAAACTTGATGCTTGCCGGTGTCGATTTCGAGGTTTGCCACTTCCAGAACGGGAGGTGTTATGTCTTTGGGTCGCCGCCCCAGGGCCTCTAAGCGAGCCAGTAGCTCCTCGAAGGCAAACGGCTTGGTTACGTAGTCGTCGGCGCCGGTCCGTAGAGCCTGGACCTTCGATTCAACCGCATCCTGCGCTGTCAGCACCAGAATCGGAGTGTCAACTCCGCGATCGCGCAGGGTTCGCAGGATCTCCACACCGGAAAGTCGAGGCAGCCGCAGGTCGAGTACTATCACGTCGTATTCGGAATGCGACGCAAGCTCCAACGCCTCCAGGCCGTCTGCCACCAGGTCCGCATGAAATCGCTGTTCTTCGAGGCCCCGCTTCACGAACTGCCCTACTGTTCTATCGTCCTCGACCACCAGCACTCTCATGAAGGACCTTCCGGGACGGCAACCGGCAGGTACACGCGGAACACGGAACCTCGTCCGATGCCCGAGTCAACGTGGATACTGCCGCCATGCTGTTGCACTATGCCGTAGCAGATCGAAAGTCCCAAGCCGGTCCCTCGACCTGGTTGTTTGGTGGAGAAGAATGGCTCGAAGATCTTCGGCATGTCATCAGAAGGAATCCCCATTCCCGTGTCACCCAACTCGACCACGATCTCTCCGTCGGATTCATCAGCCTTGCGCGTAGTCACGCTCAGCGTACCCATGCCCTCCATGGCGTCTATCGCGTTGAGCATTAGTGCCAAGAACACCTGAATCAGCTGTTCGGTATTGGCGTGAATATCGGGCAGGTTGTCACCGAGCTGCCGAATCAACTCGATGCGTTTGAATCTGTCGTGGTGTCCTACCAGGAAGAGAGCGTCCTCGACAATTTGGTTGACGGGAGCGCGCTTCATGACGCGAGATTTCGGACGGGAGAAGTCCAGCAGCCCGTCGACAATCGCCTTGCACCGCCCCAGTTCCGAATCGACAATCCGCAGATACTCCTCGACCTGTCGCCGCTCCGGCTCTGGTATGACCTCGCTCCGGAGCATAAGCGCCTCGATACATGCACCGATCGTCGCGAGCGGATTGTTGAGTTCGTGCATCACCCCGGCCGCGAGTTGACCCACGGCCGCCAACTTCTCCGTTTGAGCCACCTGCTGCTGTACGGACTTCCAGTCAGTGAGGTCCTCACCGATCGTTATGACGTGGGTGATGGTGTCATCATCCACGCGCATCGGCACTTTGGTGATCCGGTAATGCCGCGGCACACCACTGGCACTGGACTGGACCTCGACCTGCTCAATACGCCCGGTCCCGAACACCGAGTCGAATTCCCTCTGCAGGAGACCGCGGGGCTGGCGATGTAGCACGTCGAACACCGGCCGGCCCAACACCTCATCTCGCTCGACGCCCTGTGTTCCCAGTTCCCGTTTGCGGTTCCAAGCCTGGATTCGGTAGTCGCGATCGATCACGTATAGGCCGACTGGCAGTGAATCGATGATCTTCGATGTGAACCGTCGCTGGGCTTCGACCTCCCGGGTGCGTACGGCGACTTCACTCGCGAGGTCCTCTGACAGCTCTACTGACGCGAGCAGCGGGGACAGTATGTTGGCCACGATTCGCAGTACCTGGCGGTACATTGGCGCATCGGGCGATTCGGGGAGAGTAGCTTCGAGCAGCCCTAGGCGCTCCCCCTCGTGGACCAACGGGATACGCACGGCCCAGCGATGGCCCTCGGCGCGATCCACATCCGGCTGATCTACCCATTGCCGAACCTGAGCGAGCCGCCCGTCAGGGACAGCGGGAAGACCGGCGGCGGTGATCGGGCGAAATGAGGCGCCGTCTGGCGTACGCACCCAGATTCGGCACTCGCCGCCCCTGAACCCGCGGCTCAGGGCCGCGGCAACATCGCTCAGTAGGTCGATCGATCCGAGTCCGCGCGCGAGCTGCAGACTCACATCCGCCAAGACCGCTAGGCCCGGATGATCGACAGTCGGAGGATTACTCATTGGGACAACTTAGTTTATAGCAATCCTCAATCGGAGTCCATCCGGGATCGGCGATCAGCTGACAGCTGACAGCCGATAGCCGACCCCACACTTGTCCTACCCGACCCGCGCGACTAACTATGATCCCTCGCAACTGAACCATATAAGGAGTAACGCAATGGCCCACGAACTCCCCGCATTGCCGTACGGGTACGACGCGCTCGAGCCGCATATTGATGCGCGTACAATGGAGATTCACCACACCAAGCACCACAACACTTACGTAACCAAGTTGAACGGTGCAATCGAAGCACACGCCGACTTTCAGGGCATGACCGTCGAGGAACTGATCAAGGGAATCAACAACGTTCCCGACAAGATCCGGATGGCGGTGCGCAATCACGGCGGCGGGCACGTCAATCACACCATGTTCTGGCAGATCATGGGGCCGGGCGGTGGCGGAGAGCCGACTGGTCCGCTGGCCGGCGCAATCAGTGGGGCCTTCGGCGACTTCCCGACCTTCAAGCAGCAGTTCTCCGACGCTGCGGCCAACCGGTTTGGCAGTGGCTGGGCCTGGTTGGTGGTTGCTGGCGGAAAGTTGGCAGTCGAGAGCACGGCCAACCAGGACAGTCCACTCATGGAGGGCAAGACGCCCATCCTGGGCCTGGATGTGTGGGAGCACGCTTACTACCTGAAGTACCAGAACCGCCGGCCAGACTACATCTCGGCGTGGTGGAACGTGATCAACTGGGACGAGGTGGCCAAGCGGTTTGCGGCGACCGGGTAGCCTACCGTATTGAAGGTATGCCCCCCGGGCAATCTGCCTGGGGGCCGCCAACCCTCACCACCTCCCATCCGCGGGCTCGGGAACGGTCCCACCTCGAACCAGATGCTTCGGACCCCCCTTCACTACCGGTGGGATATCCCTTCTCGACTCGACCGGTCTCCTCAAGTCGTGAGGGCCTTTCTGACTCGTGATACGTGTCGTACTTTGGCGCCAAGGACGTAGAAAGAAAGGCTCAATGATGCAACAGAAAGTCGTTCTGGCTTACAGCGGCGGGCTCGATACGTCGGTGATCCTGAAGTGGCTGCTCCTCGAGGGCTACGACGTGATCGCCTACGTCGCCGACGTGGGCCAACACGAGGACCTGGAGGCTGCAAAGCAAAAGGCC
>JBDHHP010000033.1:0-29952 GCA_039589275.1 Gemmatimonadota bacterium
TCGCCGTCGGTGCACTCTCCATGAGGATTCTGGGACCTACAGTTACGGCTGCGCGGCTTCCTTCTCTTCTATTCTCGATCGCCACGATCGTTGTGGTAGCCTGGTTCGGTCGACTCCTGTTTGACGCATCAGCCACCTGGGTCGCAGCGGTCGCCACGGCGGCCACGCCCTTTACAGTGGCTTACGCCCGCACAGTCATCTTCGACAGCGCATTGACGTTCTTCGTCGTTGTGGCGTTGAGCGCGTTCTACTTGGCAGTTGAGCGTACGGCGCGACGGGGTGGAACGTCGGAAGGTCGGAAGGTCGGAAGCGCTGCACACGGAGTCCCATGGTGGCCAGCAGTTGGATGGACTGCAATGGCATTCGGTGTCCTCATCAAAGGCCCAATCGCTCTAGCCTTGCCGCTGATGGTCGTGGTACCCTACGCAATCTGGCGACGCGCAGTGAGAGCGTTGGCTGATACCGTAGGACTACTACTCTTCGCCTCCATTCTATTGCCCTGGCTTCTCGCAGTCTCCAGAGAGATCCCCGACTTCATCCACTACGCACTGGTCACGGAGACGGCAAAACGTCTGACGACCGATCAACTGCATCGTACCGGTCCGCTGTGGTATTTCGTCGCCATTCTCCCGGTCGCAGCTCTACCGTGGACTCTGGTGGCCGCGGGATCTTGGCGCCGGATCTCACGTTATCGCAATCAGCGCGGCATGCTCGATACACGCATCGTGTTTCTGCTGCTCTGGATCATTGTGCCGTTGCTGTTCTTCTCCTTATCTGAGTCGAAGCGACCGCAGTATGTGCTGCCACTGGTGCCGGCAATAGCGCTGTTGGTCGCCGCGGCATGGCATGGGCAGCGTGATCACTTTTCCGGGGCGCGCGCCGCGGCGGTGGGCACCGCGCTGTTTGGCATCTTCCTGATCGCAGCGTCTACTGCTCTAGCAGACTTGTTCCAAGTCAGTAACGCAGTGGCCGAGACCATTCCTCGAACAGCAGTGGCTCTCGGTGCGGTATGTCTGGTCGGAGGAGCCGGCACATGGTTTTGTGTGAGACACCGAGAGGCCCTGCTCCTATTCCTCACAATCCCGGTGGCGACGATTCCGATCGCGAGCAGCGATCTTATGGACGCCATCGGTAACGAGCGATCCGCTGCAAACATGGCGGGGGTCATCGAGCAGGTGGCCGGAATAGACGCGCGGATTGTGGGTGTCCGGGCGTTTCCGCATTCCCTGCCGTTCTACCTGCAACGGACGATCACGTTGTCGAGCGACGATGGGTCGGAGTTGACGAGCAACTACCTAGTTCAGCATTTCGACGGCTGGGCTGACCGCAGTCCCACAATTCGCCCCGCTGATTGGTGGCGCGACGCACTTATCAACTGCACACGGTCCACCGTTTTTGTGATCAACAGCGAAGACGCGGCGCCACGCAGGACTCTGGAAGCGAGTCTCAATTTGCTGATCGACACGGGCCGGTACGCGGCTTACGGTCCGTGTGGCACAACCAGCCTCGCCCAAGCGAGGCCCTAAGCATGTGCGGGATCTACGGGATCGTATCTCCCGGGCAGCCAATGCCCGACCCGCGATCCACTCTCGGTCTCATGGGTCAGATCTTGCGGCATCGCGGGCCCGACGGACACGGCGTTCTCAGGCTGGACCGAGCAGCGTTCGGCGCTGAACGGTTGCGTGTGTTCGACCCGACGCCCGCTGGCGATCAGCCGTTCGTTGACTCAACCGGGCAGGTGATGCTCGTCTTCAACGGGGCGTTATACAATGCACCGAAGCTTCGCGCCGACTATCCCGGCTACCCCTACCGCTCTGCAACGGACGCCGAGGCCATACTGCCACTCTACCTCGACAACGGAGCTGACTGTGCGCTCCACATGGACGGCATGTTTGCCTTTGCGATCTACGACGCCAGGAATGCCACGTTGTTGCTCGCCAGGGACCGGGCCGGAGAGAAGCCGCTTTTCTATAGACTCACGGGAGACAATTTGAGCTTTGCGTCAGAGGTTCAGCCGTTGCTTCAAACCGGTTCGGATCGCCATCTCGACCAGACAGCACTGCGTCAGTTCGCCAGGCTCGGCTACATAGCAGAGCCGCGAACCATGTTCACTGACATCACCCAGGTTGAAGCGGGAACAGTGGTGGAGTTTGGTGGTCGCGGCGTGAGCACTAGACGGTACTGGGATCCTGATACCGAAGCAGTAAGCACTCCCTCCGCGGACCATTCGCAGCAGCGTTTGGAGCAGTTGCTGCTGGCGGCGGTATCAAAACAGTTGGCCGGCGACGTCCCAGTAGGAGTGTTCACGAGCGGTGGAGTCGATTCGGCACTACTCACGGCGCTGGCCGTGCAAGCGAGCGAGACCATGAGAATCCACACGTTCACGGTTGGATTCTCGGAGCTCCCGTACGACGAAAGCAAGTACGCAGAGTCACTTGCACGCCGTTTGAACACAGAGCATCAGACAGTCCGCACCAGCGAGCTGCAGCTCTTAAGCGCCCTGCGTACCGTGATCGAGTCGGTCGCTCACCCGATCGCTGATCCCGCAGTGATGCCTACCTACATTCTCGCGAAAGCGGCCCGTGAACATGTCACCGTGGTTTTGAGTGGTGAAGGCGCAGATGAGCTGTTCGGTGGATACCCTACGTACCTGGGTCACCATCTATCCGGTCGCTACAACACACTTCCTCGTGTGGCGCGAGCAGCACTTCACCGAGTAGCCAATCTGGCTCCGACGTCAACGACGGGCAAGGTGCCGTTGGAGTATCTACTGAAGCGCTTCACCGACTCCGCCGATCTGCCGGTCCCCGAGCGCCACATACAGTGGTTCGGGACCGGCCTCGATCCCTCATGCCTGACGGCTGCTGCTCTGGCAGACGACGAGGTAATGCCTCGGTTCCCGATTGATGGCGACCCAGTTTGGCGGGCAGGCCTATTCGACTACCGCACCTACCTGAGGGACAACCTGTTGACCAAAGTGGACCGCGCAACGATGCTTTCATCGCTGGAGTCGCGCGCACCCTACCTCGATGTAGCGGTCACCCGCTTCGGCTTGTCTCTGGATTCTGCGGCAAAGGTGCATGGCCTTCGCACCAAATGGCTGTTGAAGCGTGTGGCCAGTCGCTGGCTACCGCGGAACATCGTCAACCGCCGCAAACGCGGGCTGAGCGTGCCAATCAACCAGTGGCTGAACGGCACCTTGAGGGAAGATGTCGACGATTTGTTATCACCCGGGCGGGTGAGGGACCGAGGCCTAGTACGATCGGACGCAGTGCAGCGATTGGTCGCAGAACATAGAAGTGGCCAAAAGAATCATGGCAGGGCACTGTGGCCCCTGCTCATGCTGGAATATTGGATCAAACGTTGGGCCTAGGAGGAACAGACGATCATGATGACGCGTCAAGAAGCACTGGAGTTGATGCATGAGTACACGACGTCGGACGGGCTGCGCAAGCACATGTATGCAGTCGAAGCAGCGATGCGTGCGTACGCGCGCAGATTCGAGGAGGATGAGGAGCAATGGGGATTGGTGGGGTTACTGCACGACTTCGACTACGAGCGCTTTCCTAACGACACCCACTCGCCCACTGAGGAGCACCCTTCCTACGGCGTGCGAGTGCTCCGCGACCGTGGGCTGCCGGAGCCCATACTCGAGGCAATCCTCGGACATGCAAGCTACACGGGGGTGCCGCGAGAGTCACTGATGGCCAAGTCGCTGTTTGCGGTAGACGAGCTGTGTGGGTTCCTCACTGCCTGTGCCCTCGTACGACCGTCCAAGAGCTTATCGGACCTCTCGGTCAAGAGCGTCAAGAAGAAACTCAAAGACAAGGCATTTGCGCGCGGAGTGAACCGGGAAGAGGTGCGTCAGGGCGCAGAGGAGTTAGGCACCCAATTCGAAGAGCACGTCCAGTTCGTAATTGAGGCCCTTCGGCCAGTTGAGAACGACCTGGGTCTCGGCCAGGTCTGACCCCGCCAGGCAGCGATAACACTCAACGCGTGTCACCTGTCGTGCGTACTAGAAACATGGAGGACGCTGAGTTAGCCGCTCTCGCTCATGCGGGCGATCGCCACGCGTTCGGCCAGCTGCTGTGGAAGTACGCAGGTCAGGCAAGACGAGTGGCCCGGACGATACTGATTGACGAGACGGAGGCCGATGACGCTGCCCAGGACGCGTTTCTGGCGGCGCTCAAGAACCTCGGTCGGTATGATCCGGATCGACCGTTTGGCCCGTGGCTTCTCAGAATCGTCGCAAACGCCGCAACGGATCGACACCGGCGGCGCAAGGTGCGGTCGACCGAGCAGATATCGCCGCAGGCCCGGTCAGCGCTGCCGAGGCCCGACCAGGCGGCAGAGTGGGGCGAGTTCCGAGACGCTCTCGAGGTCGCCTTGCAAGAGCTGCCGGAGCGCAGGAGGATCGCCGTGGTGTTGTTTGACGTCGAGGGCTACTCCCACCAGGAGATAGCTGATGTGCTCGACGTACCGGTGGGAACTGTCCGCTCCGACGTGTTTCACGCTCGACGCAAGCTCCGCGAGGCTCTCGGGCCGTGGCGGAGTGCTGAGGAGGAGATCGTATGACGGGTTCGCCATTCGGTCACGAGCAGGATCAAGAGCTAGGTGAGGCTTTGAAGGCTCTACTGTCGGGCGATGACGAGGTTGGATTCGTCCAACGAGTACTGGCACGAGTGAGTGAGATCCCGAACGGGTTTGTGCTGCGCCTGACGTGGTGGGAGGTGCTGGGTGCCTGGGCGCGTCCGGGATTGGTGGCGGCTGGGCTGGGTCTGGCACTGGGCGCAACGATCTGGCTGAGCGGTTTCGGGAGCGGCCCGGTGCAGACCACCGTCTTGGGAGATCCCCTGGAGCCCCCCGACGATTCGGTGTTCCCCGCTGCCCTATTGGCTCAGGGCGAACCACCGGACCTGAACGAGATTCTCGTGATCGGGCTCGATCTGCGCTAGCCGCGGAATGACGGAACATTGACAGGACAACATGTGTTGGCAGGACTCTGGCGTTGATGGATTGGAGACACTAACAGCAGTGGTGAGAACGAGGTGGCAAGGCGCATGCTGAATCGATCAAAACTTTGGGCCGCAGGCTTCCTGCTAGCCGTCTTCGCGGCAGGAGGCGTGGTTGGTGGGGCCGCTACGGCATGGGGTGGCAGTGCCATCTCCGATGATGCTCGGCGCCCCGATAGGGATGAAAGGTCCAGACGGGGCGGGAGTTACTCGGAGCGACTCGAGGTAGATCTCGGGCTCAACTCGCAGCAGCGAGCAGCCGTAGACACGGTACTCGAGCGACAACAGACGGCAATGCGCAAGTTGTGGACCGAATACAGCCCCAGGTTTGACTCCTTGAGGCAAGACGTACGCAGTCAAATCATGGATATCCTCGACCAGGAGCAGCAGGACAGGTATCGCGAGCTCATTGCCCGCAGTGACCGCAGAAGGCACAGGGAAGGTGGAACGAATGACAACAGGTAAGGTATCGGCGTTTGCGCTGATAACACTCGCAGCCGCGACGCCGTTGGCGGGACAGAATCGATCGGTGACGCTCGACGAGGCCGTCAATTTGGCTATCCGGAGCCAACCGGCAATGGTACAGGCACGAGGGCAGGTTGAGACCGCGGACGCGACCAAGCTTCAGGCTCTTGGAAGTTGGTTGCCGACGCTGTCAGCCAACTCGTCGGCGAGCACCAACTCCAGTACCCGCTGGGATGAAAGAACCCAGACGACTATCAGTGGGTCATCTGCGTCGTATTCCGGCGGGTTGTCTGCGTCGATGACTCTGTTCGACGGCTTCAGTCGCCTCGCTGAGGGCCGTGCCGCCAGCGCGGATCTCGAGGCGGCAGACGCCTCGCTGGTCAATCAGAGCTTTCAGACTGTCTTGCAGACCAAGCAGGCCTTCTTCAATGCGTTGGCGGCCGAGGAGCTAGTGCGGGTTTCCGACACCCGCATCGAGCGTGCAGCCGGCCAGCTCAACATCGCCAAGGAGAAGCTCGCAGCCGGAACAGCGACGAGGTCCGATACGCTTCGTTCCTTCGTCGAAGTAGCCAACGCCAGATTGCAGCGCTTGAATGCGGTCACCCAATTGGCGACCGCCGAGGCCAACCTCGCTCGGTTGATCGGGTTCGATGGCTCGGTGAGTGCGGTTCGCGACGAGCGATTGTTCGCGCTCGTCGACGTGGACACGGCGGCACTGAGAGTCGAAGCGCTTGGGCGTTCGCCGACGATACAGCAGGCCGAGGCCTCCGTTAAAGCGGCAGACGCGCAGTTCAAGACCATTTATTCGCAGTATCTGCCACGGGCAACGGCCTCCTATTCCAGGTCTTGGTCCGGCCAAGAGTGGCTCACGGTCAACCCGAGCTGGTCGCTCCGCTTGAGCATGTCGTGGACGATCTTCAACGGCTTCAGCCGCGAATTGACCCGGACGCAGAGGGCCATCAGCCTGGAGAACTCACGGGCGCAGGCGGAAGACGCAGTGCGGCAGGTCAACGCCGATCTCACACAGCACCTGGCGTCACTCTCCGCAGCCCGCACGAGATTGCAGATCGCTGAAGCGAACCAGGCGGCCTCTCAAGAGGACCTGAGGGTACAACAGGAGCGATATCGTTTGGGCGCCGCGACGCTCGTCGAGGTGCTCGCATCTCAGGAGAATCTGGATCAGGCTGAAGTTGACAGGGTACAGTCCTATTTGGATTACCTCGTGGCCAGGGCACAGATCGAAGCGCTAATCGGGAGAGAGCTATGAGCAGTATCAAGCACATCGACTTCCGCACCGGAGATATCCCGACAGCGGATGTCATCATCTTGACTCACAAACTCACTCGAGACTACGTGCTCGGAGCAGAAGTCGTACACGCCTTGCGAAGGGTCAACCTCCAGATCAAGCGCAACGAGTTCACGGCTATCATGGGGCCGTCGGGATCGGGCAAATCGACCCTGATGAACCTACTCGGGTGCCTCGACACACCGACGTCGGGTGAGTATTGGCTCAACTCACAGAAGGTGAGTGAGCTGGACGATGACGAACTGGCACGAATCAGGAACAAAGAAATCGGTTTCGTCTTCCAGACCTTCAACCTGCTACCGCGTGCCACCGCGCTGCACAACGTGGAGCTGCCGCTCATCTACGCGGGAGTGAACGCGAGGCAGCGTCGTGAGCGGGCGACAGAGGCGCTCAACAAGGTCGGCTTGGCCGATCGGATAGCACACCGCCCTAGCGAGATTTCTGGGGGGGAGCGTCAGCGTGTCGCTATTGCCCGTGCACTGGTAAACGACCCGAGCATCCTGCTGGCTGACGAGCCGACAGGGAACCTGGACAGTCACACCAGCGCCGAGATCATGGAGGTGCTGGAGAAACTACATGATGTAGGTCAGACGATTGTCGTAATAACACACGAGCGGGACATCGCGGCACACGCAAGTCGCCAGATCCATTTGTTGGACGGCCTCATCGAACAGGACATCATCACTGAGAGAACAGCATGAAGCGCATAGGAATTATCGCCGTCGTATTAGCAGTAGCTGTAGTCGCCGGCTTCACCATGCTTAGGAACGGTGAGGCTACCGAGGCACCGGTCTATCAGATGGTTCCGGTATCAGTCCGAGACATCGTGGTATCCGCAAGTGCCGCGGGCTCGATTGAGCCGATCACCACAGTCGAAGTGAAATCGAAGGCGTCTGGTGAACTGTTCGAGGTCAGAGCCGAAACCGGCGACAACGTGCAGGCAGGGCAGCTGCTCATCCGCGTGGATCCGCGCGTGCCACAAAACACGCTACGTCAGGCTGAAGCGGATCTGGTGCTTGCTCAAGCCCAGTTGGAAAACGCTCAGTCCAAGCTGCGCCGGTCGGAAGGCTTGTTCGAGACACAGTCGATCACGGAACAAGAATACGACGACGCCAAGCTCGCCGTGGCGAGCGCCAACGCGCAGCTTGTCAGGGCAGAACGTTCCCTCGAGGACGCACGCATCTCGGCCGAGGACACCGAAGTCAAGGCACCGATCAACGGCGTGATTATCCAGAAGAACGTGGAGGTCGGAACAGTAATCTCATCCGCGACAGGCAACGTGAGCGGTGGAGCCGTGCTAATGCTGATGGCCAACCTCGACACGGTCCAAGTCCGCGCGCTCGTGGATGAAACTGACATTGGCAAGATCCAGCCAGGCATGGCGGTGACCATACAGGTGGACGCATTCAGGAACCGCCCGTTCAACGGCGAGGTCCTGAAGATCGAGCCGCAGGCAACCGTGACGCAGAACGTCACTATGTTCCCTGTCCTGGTCCGTATTCCGAACCAGGAAGGCTTGCTGAAGCCGGGAATGAACGCCGAAGTCGAGGTCCATGTGGGATCTCGCCAGGGCGTGATTGCAGTTCCAAACGCGGCGCTTAGGACTCCGGCGGACGTAAACTCCGCTGCGGCGGTACTCGGATTGGACCTCGAGACGGTGCGACAGCAGTTGGCAGCAGCTAGGCAGGTCCAGTCAGGTGGCGCGGCTGAGACTAGCGAGCCCGCCGATGAGGGGACCATCATGTGGCGCGGTCAGTCGGTCAAGATCCCCGATGGAGTAGACGTGGAAGAGGCACGGGCCGTCACCGCGAAGATCGAGGGTGCCAGCGACATGCGTTCTGTCTTCCAGTCTCTGAGCGACAGGGAGCGGAACATCATGCGTCAGATCGGACAGGCCGCAGGGGGAGGAATGGGACGCGGAATGGGTGGCCACCCTGGTGGTGGGCAGAGCACCAGTTCCACAAACGCCGCACTCGCCGGTGGCGAGTACATAGTGTTCGCCATGCGAGACGGCGTTCCCACTCCCGTACCGATTGAGACGGGGCTTACCGATCTGGACTACTCCGAGGTGGTGTCGGGACTCACTCCGTCTGACACCGTTCTAGTGCTGCCAAGCGCCAGCTTACTGGCGAGCCAGCAGGAGTTCCAAGAGCGGATATCAAGGATGACCGGCGGCGTTCCCGGGATGTCGCGTCGGTAGGCGATGAAACCCAGATCCACGAGGTAGGAATCAATGCTGTTTGGCGAAATCATGATGGTCGCGCTGGGCGCGATTCGAGCGAACAAGCTCCGCTCGTTCCTCACAATGCTGGGCATCGTAATCGGTGTCGGTGCGGTCATAACCATGGTGGCGCTCGGGACCGGCGCGCAGAAGGACGTGCAGGACCGGATTGCAGCGTTGGGGACCAATTTGTTGCAGGTCTATGCTGGGCAGTCATTCCGTCACGGCGTGGCCAGCGCCGACCGCGTGAGCCTCACGACCGACGACTATGAGGCCCTGCTGCAAGACGCCGGTGCCCTCAAGGCCGTGGTTCCAGAGATCCGACGCAGTCAGCAGGTCGAGTACGTGAACAACAACATCAACGTGAACGTGACCGGAACCGTACCGGACTACATACCGGTGAACAACTATGAGGTCGAGTACGGCCGGATGTTCACCACCGGAGATGTCAGTTCGCGCAAGCGGTTGGCAGTACTCGGTCACCAGGTGCCGGAGAACCTGGAGGCCAACGGAGCGGCCATGCTGGGCCAGCAGGTATTGATCCGGGGAATCCCGTTCGAGGTGATCGGGGTGCTGGCAGAGAAGGGATCCACCGGTGGGTGGAACAATCCCGACGAGAACATCCTGATTCCGCTCACCACAGCTCAGCACCGCATCTTCGGCAGCGACCGAGTCAACTCGATCAACGTTCAGGTCGCCCATCCAGACTCGATGACCATCGCCATGATCGAGATCGAGAGGGTGTTGCGCCGCGAACATGGCATTGCACCAGGTAGAGACAACGACTTCAGTATCCGTAACCGCCAAGAGATGTTGGCGACTTTTGAGGAGACGACTCAGACGTTCACCTTTCTACTGGGCGGTATTGCAGCAGTGAGCCTGCTGGTCGGTGGCATCGGGATCATGAACATCATGCTCGTCTCGGTTACCGAGCGCACCCGCGAGATAGGTGTGCGCAAAGCACTGGGAGCTACCAGGCACAACATCATGCTGCAGTTCCTGGTCGAGGCCTTGGTGCTTTGCATGATGGGTGGCATCGTCGGCATTCTCTTGGGAGCGGGCGGTGCCATCGCACTCTCCAAGCTGGCAAACTGGAGCACGTTCGTTTCACCAGCAGCTGTGTTGATAGCCTTTGCATTCAGCGCCGTTGTCGGCATCTTCTTCGGCCTCTGGCCGGCGCGGCGTGCATCGACGCTGGATCCGATCGAGGCGTTGCGATACGAGTGAGCGGCGGTGGGCTGCCGGCGGCCGGCAGCCAGCAGCCGGTGAGGCCAACAAGCGAGATAAACATGAGACGATTCGCTAGCCCAATTGCAGTGATCGTTTTGAGTCTGTTCGCGATCACCCCGGTTTGGGGTCAAGACGTGAACGTGAGCGGCAAGTGGGAGACGACCAATGAGACTCCCCGTGGCACGATGACTTCGACTTTCGTGTTAGAGCAGGAAGGGTCGGCGCTAACAGGGTCCATGGAAACGCCGAGGGGCGCAATCGAGTTGGACGGCACCGTTCAGGGTCACACCATCAGCTTCACGATCGTGCGCAGTGGTAGGGGCGGCCGGTCCTTTGAAATGACCTATACAGGTACGGTGGACGGCGACACGATCACCGGCACCATGAGTACGCCGCGTGGCGAGCAGCCCTGGACGGCTAAGAGGGTGGAGGGGACATAGACCGCCTGCCAGGATCTCGCCCTGCCAGACGCCGTCGCCGCTGCAGTGCCAGTCGTTATGGCTCAGTAACACCTCCCGAGCCTTGTAACAGGAGGTACGCATGCGGGAATATTCGCGAAGAAGGTTCGTCGGATCAATATCCTCCGCGGCCGCTATAAGCTTCACTCCCTCCCTCACCGCCCTGCTATCAGGATGCCGGCAACGGGCCCAGGCGTCGTCCCTCACCGATCCAGACTTCGAGCCAGGATACCTGAAGCTCCACCGGACTGGGGAACTCCAGGATAGAGGGCAGGAACTCTGGCAGCTGATGGAGAGCTGTTCGCTCTGTCCCAGGCAATGCGGGGCACGACGCCTCGATGGAAGGAAAGGATTCTGTGGTGGCAAAGACCAGCTGGTGACCTCGTCCTATCACCCCCACTTCGGCGAGGAGAGCTCTCTGGTTGGGCAGGGTGGCTCTGGAACGGTCTTCTTCAGCAACTGCAACCTGCGCTGTGTGTTCTGCATCAACTGGCAGACCAGTCAGGGGGGTGCCGGTTCGAGAACCAGTCTTGAGGCCCTCGCTACGATGATGTTGCGACTCCAGCAGATGGGTTGTCACAACATCAACATCGTTACACCGAGCCACTACTCGCCCCACGTGGTACTCGGGCTCGACATTGCCGCGCGCAGGGGCCTGAGGCTCCCTTTGGTATACAACACGAACGGCTGGGAGCGTTTAGAGGTCCTGAAACGGCTGGACGGCATCGTCGACATCTACCTGCCCGACTTCAAGTACGCCGAGAGCGCGATGGCATCAAAGTTCTCTTCCGGAGCGGATAGCTATCCCGCAGTAACGAAGACCGCGCTGTTGGAGATGCACCGCCAGGTCGGGGGCGCCAAGCCGGCGGATGACGGGCTCATGTACCGGGGCCTCATGATCCGCCACCTCGTGATGCCGAACGACGTCGGCGGTTCCAAAGAGGTGATGAGCTGGATTGCTGAGAACCTGCCCCAGGACACCTATGTGAACATCATGTCGCAATACCGGCCGATGTACAAAGCCTCCGAGTACCCGGAGATCGCTCGGCGCTTGCACCGGCGGGAATACCGCGAGGTCGTCGAACATGCAGAGCAACTCGGCCTGACGAATCTCGACATCCAGGGCATGTCACTGTTTTAGAGCGCAGTCAGGATTCACTGTTGCTCTCGAAGGAACGTCCGGGACCTTCCACCTGCCTAACGCGAGACCATCACAGGACGTCTCTGTTGTGTAGCGACGCGACACCACATGCTGCCAACCAGCCGAGGCGCGGAATCGATGAGTGACCGTCACGCCGACCTGACGCGACAACTGAGCCTGTTCCCCGCCACGAACATCGTCATCGCCGACATGATCGGGGTGGGGATCTTCACCACCTCCGGTCTGCTGCTGTTGGAGCTTGGCAATCCCCTGCTCATGATAGCGCTCTGGGCCGGGGGCGGCGTCCTAGCCATGTGCGGAGCGCTCTGCTACGGCGCGCTCGGTGCGGCGCTTCCGCGGGCGGGGGGCGAGTACGCATACCTCTCCGAGTTGTTCCACCCCTTGTTGGGTTTCCTGACCGGCTGGGTCTCGTTCTTCGCCGGATTCTCCGCACCACTAGCCGCGTCTTCGCTGGGCTTCAGCGAGTATCTGGTAAGTGCGTTTCCTGCCTTCGACTCTGTCGACAGCGCGGTTATCTGGAAGAAGGCAGTTGCGCTGGCCGTGGTTGCCGCTCTCGCCGCCATCCACATGAGAGGCCTCGCGTTCGGCGCCAGGGTCCAGAACTACCTGACCGCGGGGAAAGTAGGGTTGATCGTTGTCTTGCTGGTAGCAGGATTCGCTGTAGGTCAAGGTGACTATGGCAACTTCCAGACACAAGTCACACCAGACGCGCCGAACGCGTCGTGGCGGGTCATCGGGTTGTCGCTCATGTGGATCATGTTCGCATACAGCGGTTGGAACGCATCGGGATACATCGGTTCAGAGATCCGGTCACCACGCAGAAACCTCCCGCTCTCACTAATCCTCGGCACCAGCGTGGTGCTCGTGCTCTATCTGAGCCTGAACGCGCTGTACGTGTATGCGGTCCCGCCGGGTGAGATGCAGGGGACAATCGCCGTGGGAGGTCTGGCGGCCTCACGACTATTCGGCGCCGCAGCCCAGCGGGTGATCTCGCTGTTCATCGCGTTCGCCCTACTGTCCGCCATCAGTTCTCTGATCATCATCGGCCCGCGCGTCTACTACGCGATGGCCAAGGACGGCTACTTCTTCAAGCGTATCGCGCGCGTGCACCCGGTGCATCGCGTTCCGTCGACCGCGATCCTGCTGCAGTGTCTGGTCGCCGGAGTCATGGTGCTCTCCGGCACGTTCGACCAGATCCTCACATACATGGGCTTCTGTCTCGGGATCTTCCCGATATTGGCCGTGCTGGGAGTGTTCAGGTTGCCCCTCCATGACAACGGTATCTCTCGATCATTCCAGTACATCTTCGCAGCGCTGATATTCGCCAGCGTCAGCCTGGCCATCCTGGTACTCGCCTACTTCGAGCGCCCGGTGGAATCGTCCATCGCCTTGGTGACGGTCGCCCTAGGCATCCCAATCTATCTCGTGTTTGCCAAGACTCGTGGCATCGATGTGGCTGCACCCGGCAGCACAACTGAGGAGGCTGAACCATGAGGTTTCTTCCGCTCATTATCTCCGTCTCTCTCGCAGCCATCCCAGTGATAGCGCCGGCTCAAGAGCAAAGGGATCTCGACACGCGAGTGCGGCAGTTTCTCGACGAACACCGACGCACCTGGCGGGACGCCAATGTGCCCATGTCAGACGGTCAGGCGCTGTACGACGCGATAGTCGAGAACGGTTACACCAAGGCACTGGAGATCGGCACCTCGACCGGACATTCGGCGATCTGGATCGCATGGGCACTGAGCAAGACTGGTGGCAGGCTGGTAACGGTCGAGATCAACGAGGCCCGATATCGCGAGGCAGTGGAGAACTTCGAGGAAGCTGGTCTGAGTGACTACATCGACGCGCGACTCGCCGACGCACACGAGCTCGTTCCCGCCCTGCCAGGTCCGTTCGACTTCGTCTTTCTCGACGCCGACAAGAACTGGTACGCGCAGTACTTCCTTGACATGCTCCCCAAGCTGGAGGTCGGCGGATGCTTCACGGCTCACAACGTGTCGGACCACTCAAGCGGGAGACGTGGGCGGGGGATGCGGGGAACTAGCGAGTTCGTTGAGGCACTGAGGAACACGCCGAACCTCGAGACCGAATTCATCATGACGGGCGGTGGGCTCTCTGTGAGCTTCAAGCGGTCACCCGATGGTGGCCGCTAATGTGCAACTGGCCGTCCTCGAGACGCGGGAACACCAAGGTCTGAGGGCAGTAGCGCGGGAATCATCGGCAGGACTCTGCGCCTGATGTTGGAGCGCGTTCGACCCCACCAACAGGTGGGGCCGAACACATGGTCGCAGATTCCCCTTTGCGCACCCGCGCAATCAGCACCATGTTTATCGCCCCATGAACGCCAGGTCCCCACACTCGACAGAAGACGTCCTGCACTGCGTCAGTGTGCCAGCCTCAACATCCAACATCGGCGCCGGTTTCGATTGCCTCGGACTTGCACTCGACGTTTGGCTCGATGCGATGGTCGTAGCGGGCAGTGGAGGGCCGACCTACGGCGGCACGTTGGCTGGCCTCGATCCGGAAAACGACTTCGTGCAACAGGCGGTCGGAGATTCCTTGCCGACCAACGTGCACCTCGAGCTGGAATCGGACATTCCCGTCAGTCGGGGACTCGGAGCGTCGGCTGCGGCACGCGTAGCTGGCTTGGTACTGGCTCGTCTCTGCGCCGGAGTACCAGTTGACCGCGACGAGGTCTTCGCAGACGCGCGGGAGCTGGAAGGGCATCCCGACAACGCAGCTCCGGCAGTCTACGGTGGTCTGGTACTCGATGCGGGTCAGCCTGAGGTTCTCGAGCTGCACGAAACACTTGGCGTAGCTCTGGCAATCCCGGAGCGTCGCATCAGCACCGACACCGCTCGTGCCATACTTCCTCCCCGACTGTCGCGAGAGGAGGCCATTTCCCAGGCGTCTCGGGCTGCTTCATTGTTGTTGGGCCTGACTCGGGGCGACGGGCAGCTCATCCGATACGGCATGACCGATGTGATCGCCGCCCCTTACAGAGCAAGATTGATTACCGGCTTCGACGCCGCTGTGCAGGCCGCCCAGGAAGCCGGTGCATTCGGTGCGACTGTCTCCGGTGCGGGATCCGGGATCGTGGCAATCAGCGAGAAGGCAGCAGCACCTACAGTTGCCGATGCGATGGCATCTGCGCTTGTGAAGGGCGGCAACTCTGCTCGAGCGGCAGCGCCAAATATTGTCGTGGGTGGTTTCCAGATCACCGCGTTACAGAACCAATAGAGGTACAGCTCTCTACGCTTCTGAACCCGCTATTCCTGCTTCTCTAACCACGCCAGCCACTTCTCGATCTGACGTGAGTGTAGCGTACTGTGCACGTAGTGGAACCGCACCCATTCAGGAACGTTGAGATCACCCAAAATAGGATGGTGCAGAAACACTCCCAACTGCTGTTCTTCCGGCCACTGGTCTACCATCGTCCGCGTTCGCTCCACAGCCATCCTGAAGTTTGCGGCAGACAACTCCGGGTCCGGATCTTCGCTCGGGATAGTGATGTCCGGCGCTCGCATCCCTTTGGGGAATTGACCCCGGCCAAGCAGTGTATGTCGCATGACCGATTGCGCCGGTGTAGCTCTACGCTCCATTCCCTGCTTATCTTCACGCGCCTCCAACCCATCGGTCACCACGTCCATGGTAATCGCGAGGTGCTCAATGACTTGAGCGAGGCTCCACTTGCCCTCCGGTGCACGTCGCCAGTCCTCTTGCTTTACGCCATGAATGGGATTGAAGACGATGGGCTCGAGCCGCGACAGCTGGTGATCAACTTTCATTTTTCCGCCAGGGCTATGCATTCGATTTCAACACTGGCTCCAAGCGCGAGCCCGCTCCCAGCAACTGTAGACCTTGCTGGCGGATCCCCACTGAAGTAGGACGCGTAAACTTCATTCATGGCAGAGTAGTCGTTGATGTCCTTGAGGAAGACAGTGCACTTGACGACTCGCTCCAGCGAACTTCCGGCAAACTGCAGAACGGTCTTGATATTCTCGAGAGTCTGCCTGGTCTCACCGCCGACTCCACCTGCGGCTAGCTGGCGCGTTCCCGGCAGGTTGCCAATCTGACCAGACAGGTACAGCATGTTATCCACCCGCACTGCGGTCGAGAACGGCAATCCTTCAAGTGAACCCGGCATCTGGATCACTTCCTTCTCCTGCGCGAACACGGCTGCCGGCATCAGTAACATACAGAGACCGCACAGCAAGTCTCTCCGCATGATCCTACCTCCTGGGACCCTATGTCTGAGCATCGTTGATTGCTGACACGATCGCCCGAAGAACTCGGTTCCGGTCTTCAAACCCGGTTGCCGCCGGTTCGCTCGAAATATACAACTGACACAGTGCGACAAACTGCCCGGCTTCATCTCGATCGAGTTCAGCTACAACCCCATCTGCGGCAGCTCCGGGAAGCCCACCGGCACCCAGCATTGATTCGGGCACCCGCGGTAACTCCTCGATCACGCTCACCATCTCAGCGGTGAACCTAACACGCAGCGGCTCGTTACCCGGACTCCCGTTAAACACCGAAGACTGCTCGTAACCGGCACACCTCGTCACCGGCAGCGGTGGGTACTTGGGGTAGCTCGGTTCGGTCTTCGCCTTGGCACAGAAGCGGAAGTCGCTCCCCGATCTGGCTTCAACGGTGCGTGAATGATGGCAAGTGGCGCAGAGTCCGATGCGAAACGTAAGGTCGGCCATGAGGTTCACTGAAGTGAGTGTCGCGTGACGGAGCCAGTGCCATTAGATTGCCGCCACTATGACTCAAATTAATTGCGTGCGCTGCGGAAAAGGCGGGGAACAGCTGGGGCAACCTCCTCTGCCAACCGACCTAGGTCACCGGATCTTCGACTCGATTTGCCAGGAATGCTGGGGCGAGTGGCTCAAACATCAGACTGCGGTTATCAATCACTACGGTCTCAACCTGGTCGATCCTGAAGCCCGCAAGTTTCTCACGCAGCAGACGGAGCAGTTCCTGTTCGGCCCGCTAGACGGTTGAACGGATAGCGAACTCACTGGCCCGCTTCGAGTGGAATACCACCACCTGGGAATCCCCACCGACACACCACGCGACGAGGAAGTCTACCTCGAAGAGTATGGAATGTACGTATCTGGCTTCCAGACCAGTCCCTACGGAATTGAGTGGATTCGATTCGACCCGGGCAGCCCCCTACCCGACCTGGTGAAGCGGGTACCTCACGTTGCTTTCACGGTACCGGATTTGGAGGCCGCTATCTCGGGCAAGGAAGTACTCATCGAGCCCAACAGCCCGTCCGAGGGCATGCGGGTTGCATTCATCGTAGACGATGGCGCCCCTGTGGAGTTCATAGAGTACCGCGACGCGGATTCCTGACCGCAGGCCAGCCCTCAGTCTCGCAGCGCCTCCAGCTCCGCAGCAGTCTGCTCGAGGATCTTCACCACCTTGTCGACCTTCGTATCATTGTCACGCAGCCGCCATGTGGTACGATATATCTGACCTACAAGGCGACCTACGTGCCGAGTCACTTCGGGCATCGGGTCACTGACCAGATTATCGATCATCTCGTCGACCCGATCGAAGATGTCCTCCACTGTCCCTTTGTTGTCCTCTAAGAAGCCGGTCCCCGCATCGGTTATCGAGTAGACCTTCTTCCCCTCAATGTCCTCGCTTGTCACCAGGCCCTCGTCTTCGAGCCACTGAAGAGTGGGATACACGGTCCCCGGAGAGGGCTTGTAGCAGCCACGAGTGTGTTCTTCCAGTTCCTTCATCACCTCGTAGCCATGCATGGGTTTGTCCTTCAGCAAACTCAGGATCACGTACTTCATGTCTCCGGGACCGAACCATCTACGTCGGCTGCCTCGCCGCCTTCCGCCGCGGGACCACCATTCCCATGGTCCGAACCCGAAGAACCAATCACGCTCTCTCATACTGCTACCTCCAAGATATGTCTAGATATATCGTCACGATATTACGTAAGATATATCTTAACTGGCAGTCGTCTCGATTTCAAGGGGAACTGGACCGAGGAATGCGTCTCTTGCCTACTGGCCTATGCTCAAGGGCCAGTAACCGCCGGCATAGTAAGCCACCAGTAGTGCAGCGCCCGCGATGGCCAAGGCCTTGGCGAAGTGGGCCATCTCGTTAAGTCGCTTTTCTGGGTCCAGCTCCTTCCAGAACGGGTGGAGCGCCCAGCCCGCGGGAAAAACGGCCAAAAACACAAGGCCGGCGCCGATGAATCGGTGCCAGCCGAAGAGAATGAACACACCTCCAACCAGGATCATCAGACCCATCGCAACTGACACCACCCTGGGACCGGGTATGCTCTTGCGCTGCATGTAGGCAGGAACTTCGCTGCCGAGTAGATGCATCAGGCCGAACAGGATGCAGAACAGAGAGAACAGGACCCTGCCGATCACATGGATCCAAGGATACGCGGGCCAGAGGTACTCGGGCATTGGAGCTCCAGATTCAATCGACGGTGTGGCTGCTACTGTCCCCATGATGTGCCCAGCTGGGCTGCAAGGCAAGCGCTCCATGCCAAAAGAGAAGGCGCAGCCAAGCTGCGCCCTCTCACCGGCAGCGACTGATACGCTGGGCCTAATACTCCTGCTTAGGCCTCCATCGGAAGCTGTTGCTCTCCCGCTCGGGGACCTGTAGGACTATCACCTGCCGACCTTGGTTCCGCATGATCTCGACATTGAGTTCTTCACCCGCTTCATAGGATCGCATGATCCTCACGAGGTGCGACTGACTGGTCGGTTTGCGCCCGTCGACATTGAGGATTACGTCACCGCTTCTCAAGTCGAGCTCGTCCTCCTCTGACCCTTTGATCACCAACAAACCTTCCGAGGTTCCAAAGTACCGGCCCAGGTCCTCATCCAACGTCACCAGCTCTACATCGAGCCACCCGGACATGAGACCAGTGTACAGTTCGGTGACTAGTCGGGGTGTCCTCACGCTTATCCGACCCCGCGGCTCTACATCGATCTGCGGTGCCACCACGACCCTAGGTTCATCCGTCCAGTCGGTCCAATCGGCGTAGGCCCAGGCAGAATCACCCAGGTCGTCGAGCACGATATCCGCTGTGCGTGTCTCGGCACCACGCCTGTACTCAATGTGCAGTGTGTCACCGACTTCAAGCTCGTCTTTGATCTCGATGAGTCTGTTGCCCGGAGAGGGACCGCGGCGGGTAGTGCGAGCCAGAGCCTCCCCCTGGGCCCGCGTGATGATGTCGCCCGCACGTAGACCCGCCTCGGCAGCTGGGCCATCGTCCACTACACTAGATAGTTCCGCACCGATCGAATCGACAGCTTGATCGCGCTCGGTGTTCAAATACACACCCATCTTAGGACCACCGAAGCTGCTCACAATCGAGACCCCGCCAAGTTCTGGTAACGTCCCGAACGAGACCGACAAGCGGCTGCGATCTAGTTCTCTCAAAGCGCGCTGCATCTCCGAGATACTCTGCCGCAGCGCAAGTTGAGCCTCGCGACTCTCCTGCTCACGCAGCAGCCCCATTGCCCGCTCCAATTCCGCTCGGGCTTCTTCGGCACGTCGCTCAGCCTCTTCAATACGTTGCCGTTCCCTCTCCGTCTGTTGAGCCATTACACCGCTCACGCCCACGATCGTCAATGCGAGAGCCGCGGTGACCGCTCGTCCCAGGTTCGTTCTCATCATTACATCACTCCTTCAACCTGCCAATGACCAACGTGGGCCACGGCTTCAGAATCCCACATACGACGCACGCTGAGCATGAGCGTTTACCAATGCATCCATTAGAACTACCCGTTCTTGCAGCAGGAGCTTCAGTTGCTCTCGCTGCCGCTCGGTCATCGTTGCCCGTCGCGTCGCGAAGATGCGTGTGTCCACGCGGCTGACACGATCCTCCAGGTCCACTATTGCGAGCGCGGTCAGGGCATTCACTACGCGTGCCTGTTCGGCAACGACCAAGAGAAGACTGTCGAGCTGGTCTGAGTGCTCCACCAGAAGCTGCATTTCGGGCTCAGCCTGAGAAGCTACAGCTGGTATGTTCGCCAGCCCGTTTGCACCCAACATCAACGCGACAGCAGCGGCCGCAGCCCACGCACCACGCATCCACCATGCTCGACGTCGGTCGGCGACTATCCTGTCTCGTACTAACGACCATCGTTCCCTCGGTGCGCTAATTGTCGGCAGAGCCCTGAGCGCGGCCACCCTCTGATGAATGCGATCCAGCTCGTCGCGGCATTCCTGACACTCATTGACGTGCGTTCTGGCCGCCAGAGAACCCTCTCCATTGCGCACGTCCAGCAGTTCTTGAATGGAGCAATGTCTCAGCATTGCGCCTCCTCGCCGAGCATGGCTCTCAGGCGCGCATGCGCCCGAGAAAGCTGTGACTTAGAAAAACTCACCGTCTTGCCCATCAACTCGGCAATCTCCTCGTGTTTGTAGCCTTCCACGTCGTGCAACCAGACAACCGCTCGTGCCGTGTCAGACAGCTGCGCCAAGGCGTCTTCTAAATCCAGCGTCAGCGCCGCATCCCGATCCCGCACACCGATTCCGCCCGTTCCCTCGTGCAGCTCATCCGCGTAGCGATACTTCTCGTAGCGGACCTTCATCAACGCCTTGCTTGCCGCCACCCGCTTGATCCACGCCGTAAGGCTGCCCGGGCCGGACCCCCTGAAACCTGTGATGCTGCGGCAAACCTCCACGAACGTCTCCTGTAACACGTCTTCGGCATCCTCGGCCGTCTTACAGATCCGACGAGCCATGTTGTAGACCAGGCCTTCGTAGGCCCGATAGACGGCCTCGAGCGCCGACAGATCACCGGTCTTGGCCCGCTGGATCGCGACGTCGTCTACGGCGGCTAGGGTCATCTGGCTCATGCTCGCAATTATAGATGCCTCCAGATCCGGCAGCGTCGCACAATCAGCAGGCAACCTGCTGCGCGGGTGCGGCCAATCCTCAGCAGTGGTAGATAAGTTATTACACAGCAATTGGTTACGTGGCCACCACCGAGCGGTTCTCCGTCCGCGTGTCGTCTTGCCCTGCCTGCCTTCTACCCGGCAACAAGCAGCGGGACGCGTCAGATGACACGCCCCGCCACCGAGTCTTGTCGCTCGGCACTAGCTACACAACGATGTTGACCAGTCGATCCTCAACGTAGATAGTCTTCTGAATCTCTTTTCCTTCTGTGAACCTCAACACCGCCTCTTCGGCAAGTGCCCTCCCGACAGCCTCGGCCTGAGAGAGCCCACGTGCCACCTTTACTCGGCCGCGAACGCGCCCGTTCACTTGAACAACCAGCTCGATTTCCTCCTCTAGAGCCAACTCAGCGTCGAACCCGGGCCAGTTTGCCTGGTACACGCTCCCGTCGTGGCCCAGCCGCTCCCAGCACTCTTCGGCAAAGTGTGGCGCAAAGGGCGCAAGCATGATTACTAACGGCTCTGAGAGCGAGTTGGAGATTCCCTCCGCCGACTCCGCCCGGCGACTACCGAGCCCACGCAGGACATTCACGTACTCCATCAGCGCAGCAATCGCTGTGTTGTATCTCAGCCCCTCCACGTCATCTGTGACTTTGCGAATTGTCTGGTGCAGCTTGCGTTCACCTGACTTGTCGTCACTTCTCGCCTCAGGCGTGCTCAGCCTGACCAGACTCCAAACCTTGTCCAGGAACCTTCTAATACCCGCTATTCCCTCATCCCTGAAATCTCCACCTTCCAAGTAGGGACCGAGAAACATGAGATACATCCGGAACGTGTCCGCGCCCCAACGCGAGATGTAGTCGTCTGGAACGATGACGTTTCCTCGTGACTTCGACATCTTCGCGCCATCCTTCACGATGGTCCCATGAGCCCTGAACCGGGTAAAGGGCTCTTCGAAGTCCAAGTGACCGAGATCATGGAGCACCATGGTTATGAACCGCGAATACATCAGATGCAGCACGGCGTGCTCGTTGCCGCCGATGTACGAGTCAACTGGCAGCCAGCGCCGCGACATCTCCGCGTCAAACGGCCGGTCATCACACGTGGTGGATGGATAACGCAGGAAGTACCATCCAGAGTCGAGGAACGTGTCCGACACGTCCGTTTCGCGCCGCCCGTCGCCACCACATCGCGGACAAGGGACCTCGTACCACTCCTTGTGCCTGGCGAGCGGTGACAAGCCACTCTCATCGGGCTTGAAGTCATCGATCTCCGGCAGCAGAACGGGAAGATCCTCCTCGGGCACCGGTACTGTACCACAGCTGTCGCAGTAGATGATCGGAATCGGCGGCCCCCAGTAGCGCTGACGGGAAATGCACCAGTCGTGGAGTCTGTACTGCACCTCCTTCTTGCCGAGGCCGCTCTCCTCCAGCCAGTTGGTGATTGCCTTCACGCCGTCGGCGCAGCCCATCCCGTCGAACTGCGCGGAGTTCGTTAGAACTCCGTCCCATGAAATAAACGGGAGAGAGCCCGTCTCATCCTCCGACGCTCGAGGCTTGACCACCCTCCTGATATCGAGACCGAACTTCTCCGCAAACTCGAAATCCCGTTCGTCGTGCGCGGGCACAGCCATTATCGCACCCGTGCCGTACTCCATCAGTACGTAATCCGCGACCCAAATTGGCACGGACTCGCCTGTAGCGGGGTTGCGAGCGTACGTACCCGTGAACACGCCTGTCTTCTCTTTCTCACCCACCTTACGCGACACTATGTCTTTCTGCATCGCGCCACGGCGGTATCGCCCAACCTCATTCCGTTTCTCTGTAGCGGTGACCACGTCTGCCATCGGGTGCTCTGGCGCAAGCACCAGATAGGTCGCCCCGAACACTGTATCCGGCCGCGTTGTGTAAACCGGTAATGGTCTGCCTGACGGAGTCTCGAACAGCAACTCCGCGCCCTCGGAACGGCCTATCCAGTTGGACTGCATCAGACGCGTCGAATCGGACCAGTCGAGGGTCTTCAAGTTGTCCAGCAGTCGTGCTGCGTGTTTAGTGATGGTGAAGAACCACTGCTCCAAGAACTTCTGATGCACCCGGACGCCCGGGTGTCGCTCACAGTAGCCGTCTTCCACCTGTTCGTTTGCCAAAACAGTCTTGCACTCAGGACACCAATTCACCGGCGCCCCTTTCTTCACAGCTTGGCCAGCGTGGAACAGCTGAAGGAATATCCACTGCGTCCATCTGTAGTACGCCGGATCAGTGGTCTGCACCTCATGATCCCAGTCAAACATTAAACCGGTACGCTTGAGCTGTTCCCTGAACCGGGCGATGTTGGCAGGTATCAGCCTCGCCGGGTGCGTGTTGACTCTGAGTGCGTAGTTCTCAGAGTGAATGCCGAAGGCATCGAAGCCGATCGGCTCGAACACATCCCAACCCTGCAGCCGGCGAAACCGCCCGTGGATGTCGCTACCCACGAACGCGAACACATTTCCCACATGAAGTCCTTCTGCTGACGGGTAGGGGAACATCATGAGGTTATAGTACGGGCGAGCCGCGCTGCTCACGTCGACCGTGTTCGTGCGACGCTCAGCCCACCGCCTACGCCATTTCTCTTCGACGGCACCGGGGTCGTAGCTGTCGATCTGACCCGTTTTCATGTCCGGCATGGTGGGCGTAATCTAGCAGTGCTTGCCCACCGTGGAAGCCTCGGATAGCTTTGCCCCTGTCCGCATGCCCACCCGAACGACTGACCTCCGAAAGCGCATTGTACTCGTCGGCGCCCCCGTGGTGATCGGCGTCATCGCTCTTGGCGCCTATCTAGCGAGCAGCGGAACAACAAGAGAATTCGAGCGCGCTTCCGAGAGACAGCTGCGTGCCATTGCGAGAGGCGCCGCGGGGGTGCTGAACCAGTATCTACGGGAACGCCGCGCGGACCTGTCGATATTGGCCAGGACCCCCGGCGTCATCGATGCCGCCTCCTCCATGAACACGGAATCACGGCGACTCGGCCTAGCCACTGTCGCAGCTCCTGAGTTGGAGCAACGATTCACTGGAACGGGAGGAATTGCACCGATCCGCACCGCAATCGGCTTCTTGCGACACGTCCGGGATTCGTCGGATCTTGCCGAGATAGTGGTGGTTGATACAAACGGTTTCACGGCGCTATCGACCAACCCCAGCGGCGCATTTGTGCGGTCCTTCGATACTTGGCGGACAGGGATCACAGAGGCCGAGTTTTATCAGGAGCCACCCGCCCTCGACGACTCAACTGGCACGGTGACTCTGGGCATGGCTCGCGAGATCCTGGATCCCGCCTCGGGACGACCGGTCGGCGCAGTCAGGGTGGTGATCGACCTGTTGCGGCTCTCTCAACTGCTGTCTGCGGAGGAGTACACGGTTGCGTCAACCATCGAGGTTGCAGACTCGGCTGGTCGGCTGGTTCTGTCACGCGATCCGGCTCGTCGATTCACCCGCCCTCAGGACATTCAGTCCGTGGCGCTGACCAACGAGACGAACATCCTCTCCACACCCGGTCAACGCGGCGTCTTGACCGCGTCGACCCCAGCCAATAGCGGCCGTTGGTGGATCGTTGTGCGGCAGCGACAGGATGCTGCTGTCAACGCGGCCAGGTCGATTCAGGAAACGGTCTACATAGCATCTGGTTTGGCCCTGGCGGTGGCGATCTTCCTGATTGTCTGGCTCACCGAGTGGCTCCACCGCAGAGTCACTCAGCCCGTCAGGATGGCAGGCGCGGTGGCGAGCCGCATCGCCGGGGGAGATCTGTCGGTATCGGTGACGCAACGCGCAGGTGGCGCCCAGGAAGTGCGACACCTGTTGGAGTCCTTTGCCACGATGGTGGGTTCCCTTCGAAACCTGGTAGGTGAGATCCGGACGGCCGCTCAGGAGTCGGCAGCAATGGCCGAGGAAATCTCAGCCGCGACTGAGGAGATGTCGGCGTCGACACAACAGATGGCAGATACCTGTCAGGACCTCACCAACCAGGCTAACCAGCAAGCAGAACTCAGTCGCGAATCAGCAGACGCTGCAGATCGGATTCTCGGGATCTCGACGTCATTGGCCGACGGCGCCAAGGTAGCAGCTGAGCGAAGCGGCGCTCTAGTGGACACCGCCAGTGAGCACCGAGAGCGCCTGCTCGAAGGCGGCAAGCAGCTGGCGGAACTGGCAAGCGACCTCGAACAAGGTGCGGCTGAGGCTCGGCGACTGACGGACCTCTCCGAGGAGATCCAGAAGTTCGTAGCGCAGGCGAGGGGAATAGCCAGCCAGACTCATATGTTAGCTCTGAACGCGGCCATCGAGGCCTCAAGAGCCACTGGTGGTGAAGGCCGCGGATTTGCCGTGGTGGCTGACGAGGTGAGAAAACTGGCAAGTCAGACTGCTCGGTCGGCCACAACCACAGGCGAGGTCGTTCGCAACGTGCTTAGCACGGTCCAGGAAACCCGGGAGCGGCTGGACCGTCTGGCACTGGCAAGCTCAGGTGTGAGACAGATCGCCGAAGCCGCGGCGCGCGCACTCGAGGAGATGGCGGGTGCGACGGCCGAGTCCAGCGCTTGGAGCGAGGAGATCGCCCGAGCCGCCAACGAAGTCAACCAACTGGTGAGTGACATAAACCAACGACTCCAGACGATAGCCGAAGGAACCGAGTCGATTGTCGCCGCATCCGAAGAAATAGCTGCCTCAGCGGAACAACAGAGTGCCTCGACGGAGGAGATAGCGGCGTCGGCCTCCCAGCTCGCCGACGCATCGCAGCATCTTACCTCCGAGGTAAGCTCTTTCAGGTTGAGTGGAGGGAAGGGAGCGGACAGCTCAGCCTAGCGCATGCTCGATCGCATGTAGAAGTAGCTCCAACTGCTCGACTGAGTGGTCACCCATATGACCGATTCGGATCGTACCGCTCTTCAGACGACCATACCCTGAGCCAATGTACCAGCCGTCCTGTCGAGTTCTCTTGGCGAGGTCGCGTCCATTTACGCCTGGGGGCACGTTGAGGCACGACACAGTCCAAGAGCGTCGCTGCTCGAGCGTCAGGTAGCTGAAGCCAAGCTCGCCGCCGACGCTTTCAACCCATTGCTCTACCCTGGCGCGCATCGCGTCGTGGCGCCCCCATTGGCTTTCAACTCCCCCGGCCGCGTCGATGCGTTCCAGCTGTCTTCTCAGGGCGTAGAGTAGAGGAATTGCCGGAGTGTTTGTCGGCTGGTGCTTTGCCGCCGCCTCGTCAAATGCGACCATGTCCAGGTAGGCGCCGCGTTCCGGTATCTTACGAGCTCGGTCGACCAACCTCTGGGATGCGACCCCCAGCGCTAGGCCAGGTGGCAGCCCCAGAGCGCCCTGCGAGCCTGTGAACGCGAAGTCTAGGCCCCAAGCGTCGGTCTCGACTGGGGATCCGGCCAAGGAAGATGCGCCATCCGCCAAGATCAGGACGTCGTCGAACTCCTTCACAACCGGAGTCAGCTGCTCAAGCGGTGCTAAGGCCCCCGTGGAGGTCTCGGAGTGAACCAGCGTGACGGCATCGACGTCAGAACGTTTGACCGCATCTGCGAGCATGTCGGGCTCTATTGTGCGACCCAAAGGCACGTTCAACCGCACAGCCTGGCGGCCAGTGGCCGCGACGATCCCGGCAAAACGCTCTCCGTACGCCCCGCCAATCAGGCAAAGTGCGCGACGTCTCACTCCCGAGCGAACCGCCATCTCCATGAACCCAGTTGCAGAACATGTGCCGATGAACACGGGACGCGCGGTGCGGAACACTTTGCGCAGCGACCTGTCGACTTGCTCCAGCAGGTCGACCATTTCGTGACCGCGATGCCGGATCATCGGCTGCGTCATCGCGGCCAAGACCTCGGGGTGGACCTCGGTGGGGCCTGGGAGGAAGAAGCGCCCGAACTCTTGCTCGCTCACACGGCCCTCCGCTGTAGGCTGGATATCTTGCATGCCAATTCGAACAAAGCCCCTTCGAGCAGTGTCATACTTCCCCAGACTCTTCACGCACGCCGTATCGGAGTGCCCTGAGACCCAGCCAACGGACGCCCAGCGCGTCACGTAAAGCGCGAAGAGCCCGGTTTCGCATGCCGTACTTACTGCTGCCAAACAAGCGCGGGCGGTGTGACACGGGCACCTCCGCTACCCGGCCACCCGAGAGACGGATCAAGGTGGGAAGGAACCGATGCATCCCATCGAATCTCGGCACCGATAAGAGTTTCTCACGACGCATCGCCTTGAGAGGGCAACCCGTGTCACGCACTCGATCTCCCGTGAGCTGGTTCCGGACCGAGTTTGCGATGCGGCTCTGTATCCGCTTCCACTTGGAATCAGCTCGCGTGGCACGATATCCGACCACGGCGGAGAGACGGGCATCTTCCGCGAGGTGCTTCAGTAGAACGGGTATGTCCGCGGGGTCGTTCTGGCAGTCTGCATCGAGCGTGACCAGCACTCCACCACTCGCCGCGTCGAACCCGGCGACCAGAGCTGCACTCTGGCCAGCATGAGCTTCCAGCGACAAGACTCGCAGCCACGAGTGGCGGGCTCGAAGTCTGCGAAGTTCCTCCAGAGTCCCGTCTGTCGAGCCGTCGTCCACCACCAAGGCCTCGAACTCGGTGCTCTCCAGAGCACCTTCTATCTCGCTGAGCAAAGGGCCAAGGTTGTCGCGTTCGTTGCGTGCTGGGATCACCAGCGAAATCAGTTCCGTCACGGTTCAGACCTCAGCGCGGGAACGTAAGATCTGCATCCAACTGAATCAAGTTGACATTCTCAGTCAGTTTTGGGTTAATTCGCGGTGCGTCAGACTTTTCGCGTGACATCACAGGGGGTATCAAAAGGTGACAGACAAATACTCGCGCCGAGAATTCCTCGGGACAGCCTCCGGTCTAGCGGCTGGTGCAGCATTTCAACGAGACGTTGAGGCCGAGTTGGCCGCACCGGCAGTTCACATTGGGCAGGCATCCGGCAACGTCGCGGTTGCCTCGGCAAATGGGCTACGGGCCGTCGAGCGAGCCGGGCAACTCATGGCACAGGGCGCGGACACGCTTGATGCAGCCATCGAGGGGGTCAAGATACAGGAACTCGACCCAGAGGACACATCCGTGGGATACGGGGGCCTGCCAAATGAGCATGGCGTTGTGCAGCTCGACGCCTCTTGCATGCACGGCCCGACTCGCAGGGCCGGCGCCGTAGGCGCCCTCGAAGGTATAAAGACACCGAGTGTGGTCGCGAAGTATGTTCTGCTGTACACTGACCACGTCTTCTTGGTCGGTGAAGGCGCCAAGAAGTTCGCCTTGTCGTATGGCTTCAAAGAAGAGGACCTGCTCACCGAGCGCGCCAGGCAGATTTGGCTTCGTTGGCGCGCAAACAGGGGCCCTGATGATGATTGGCTCAATGTGCCGAACGACGAAGACATGATTCCGCGGCCCACCGGCACCATCAACTGCAACGTGGTGAACACCAACGGTGACGTATCCTCGGTGACTACCACCAGCGGCTTGGCCTGGAAGATCCCGGGTCGTGTTGGTGATTCTCCGTTGATTGGAGCTGGTCAATACACAGACAACGATATCGGCGCTGCTGGATCCACAGGTCGGGGAGAAGCCAACATCAAGGTTTGCGGGGCTTTCCTGACTGTGGAGTTCATGCGACGGGGCCTCAAACCTACCGATGCAGCATTGGAGACTCTGCGTCGTGTGGTTGCCACTACAGAGCCACGGCTGCTCGATGAGATGGGTCGGACGCGATTCAACCTGAACTTCTATGCAGTAAACAAAGACGGCGAGTTCGGGGCAGCCTCCACGTATCCCGGCCAGTATGCAGCATTCGACGGAGAGACTGCGGCACGATACGACCGGGCGTTCTTGTTCGAGCAAGAAGGGTGAGGCGCACACTCCTAGTCGTTTCCGCGCTGCTTGGAGCTGCCAGCTCCACTACGGCGCAAGTAATCCCTGCACTGCCCACATTGAGCTCGAGTTGGCTCGATGTGGGCTACCCTCGGCTGTATTACACACCCACAAACGGGGTTGCCGTGGGTTTGTTCTACGCGCAGTTCCGACCTCTCGGGTTCGACGATTGGGACTCTCCGCCGCCTTACCGTGCCTCGCTTTCTCTCGACTGGGTCCTCTCAGCAACCGGGACCGGACGCCTAGGTCTCGAAGCGAAATTCCCCAAAATATCGCCGGGATGGCGCTTCGAGTTACGGCTGTGGCTGAGGCGTGAAGCACGGCAGAACTACTTCGGTATCGGTAACAACACCGACTACGACCGTGACGACGTCACTGACCTGCGACCGCACTACTACAAACAGGATCGGCACCGTCTTTACGCACGTGGAGCCTTGCAGCGCGAAATCGTATCTGGGCTGCGGGCGTTGGCCGGATTCCATCTCGAACGGTGGAGGATCGACACACTCGCCGGATCAACCATGTATGCTGAAGAAGTTGCGTCCGGCATAGCGCCTTCTCCTGACCAGTCGACGGTCGAAGCCAACATCAGACTCGGTTTGGTTTACGATACGCGAGACGACGAGGTTGATCCTACCAATGGGTTGCACGTAGAGGCCATATACAGTCATGCCGATTCAAGTGTGGCAGGCGACGTGACCTATGATCGCATGACAGTATCTGCCGCGGCCTACTTTCCTGTCACAGAACGAGTCGTACTAGCTGCTCGAGTGGTCGGACAGGGTATGGGCGGTGACCCTCCACTCGGCACGTACTACCTGATTGAGACAAGCGAATCTCCATTTGAGGCTTTGGGCGGACCCAAGTCTCACCGTGGCCTTGCGTCAGACAGGTTTCTTGGAGAGGACAAGCTGTTTGGCAATCTCGACGTACGCTACCGAATTGCCGGAGAGCGACATGTGGCGTCGGCCAGCCTGGTGGGCTTTGTCGACGTGGGACGCGTGTTCCAACCCGGCGAGGACGATTTCGAGCTGACGCTGAACGGCATGCACGTGGGGGCGGGTTTCGGCGCTGTTCTGACCTTCGGCCGGAGCGGCGTGCTTGGATGGACCCTCGGCTACGGACCAGATCGGTTGGCCCTTCAGACACATGTGGGTTGGATGTTCTGACGTCGTGGGTGGCCGCGCCGCCGGGCGTGTAGGGAATTTTGTGTGTGAGCCTCCTCATCAGTCAGTGATGTTGAAGCGGTCGCCGAACAGGATGGCGAACTGGCTTCGGGCTTTCGCCCATGATACAGGTGGTCG
>JBDHHP010000034.1:0-29985 GCA_039589275.1 Gemmatimonadota bacterium
ACACCGATCCGGTTGATGAGGTTCACGGCGTCGGCGGCTTCGCCCACCGGGCGCGTCACGACCCCGCGGATGTCGGCGTCGCGCACCCCGACCCACGACCGTATGTGGAACTGCGCAACGAATCCGCCGCCGATGAACCCAACGCCGAGTCTATCGTTTGCCATTCGCAGATTGGCCTTTCTGTCGTCCCGATCCCGTCGTTGTCTCAATCAGCCTGTGGGAGAAGCTGCCGCTGCCTCGTCGTTTGCGGCTTTGGCCCTGGACTGATCGACCCGGTCGTTGAAGAGCAAGGCAAAGCCTACCATGATCACGGCTGCAAACGCTGCCGGGACGAACCAGAATTGTTGCCACTGGCCGAGAGTCAGCGCGCCCGCATCGCCTAGGAATGTGTTGAAGAGTCTGCCCGCCGCCTGAGCGCCGATCAGCATTCCAAGCCCGTACGTGACGAGCACCAACATCCCCTGCGCCTGGCCGCGAATCGCGGGCGTCGACTTCTTGTCGACGTAGACCTGGCCCGTGACGAAGAAGAAATCGTAGCAGATCCCGTGCAGCGCGATGCCTACGATGATCATCCAAAAGACCTCGCTTGGCGCCGCTAGGGCGAAGAACACGTAGCGCAGAACCCACGCCCCCATGCCAGCAACGAGCATCCACTTCACGCCGAGGCGGACGAAGAACAGCGGCATCAGGAGCATGAAGATCACCTCGGACATCTGCCCGAGTGTCTGCGTGCCCGCGATGTTCTGGAAACCGGTACCCTCGAGAAAGAGCTGCGTGAAGTTGTAGTATGCCGCCAGCGGGATCGAGATCAGCAGGGACGCGCCGAGGAAGACATAGAACGGTCTGCTACCCAGTTCCTTCAGCGCGTCGAGTCCGACGATACTGCGGAGTGAGACCTTTTCTCCTTCAGCTGGAGGCGGCGTGTGCGGCAGCGAGAAGCTGTATAGGCCCAAGAGGAGACTCGACACTGCCGCCAGGTAGAGCGGCAGCGGCGTCTGCTCCGGCAGACTCCCTTCCGGCGCAAACGTTCTAAGCACCAAGCTTACAAAGACGAGACCGGCAACGATCCAGCCGATCGTGCCGAACACCCGGATGAGTGGAAAGTGCTTTTCCTGATCAGCAATGTTGTGAAACGCGAGCGAGTTCGCCAAACCGAGGGTTGGCATGTAGCAGAGGTTGTAGAGCAGAAGCAGCAGCACGAACACGACCGGTGTGCCGCTGAACTGCGGGACGGCCAACAACACCAGGCCGCCGAGGATGTGTAACACCCCCAGCACCTTCTCAGTCGAGAAGTAGCGATCGGCCACCAGCCCGAGGAAGAACGGCGCCACGATGGCCGCGATCGGATTCACGGTGAACGGCCAGTGTGTTAAGTCGCCCATGCCCTCGGCCGTCATGTACACGGCGATAGACGTGTACCACGCCCCCCAGATGAAGAATTGGAGGAACATCATGATCGCGAGTCGGCTCGTTTTGTACACTGACGCTGCTCCTTTGGGCGGGTGGGGGGTTGGTGGGGAGGCGAGGACACGGCAGGGCGCTTGGGACCGCCCTACCGTCCTCGCGCCTTACCGTACGTCGCTACACGATTCTTCGCGTTGTTGGATCCCACACAACTTTCCGGCCTTCCTGGAACGAGCGCGTTGCCATGTGACAGGTAATGGCCTCTTCGAAGCCTCGTTCGATGTTGCAGCTCGTCTCGCCCCCGTTCCTGATTACGTCGAGCCACTCGCCAATCAGCAGGTGATAGGCCGACATCCTTCTGCCGCCACGGTACGTGTACAGCAGGCCCCTGCTGGCGAAGTACTCAGCGGTCGCCGAAGTGACCGCATCGATTCCTTTGAAACCCGGACGGTAGGTGAACATCGGCCGAGACGGGTCGATAATCCCATCTTCGATCTTCTGTTCATATCTGGTGGACGCCCCGTCGGCTGTAACCGTCAAAGCTCCACTAACCTGCATCGAGGCATCGTGTCCCATGAACTTCAGACCGCGGTAGTACCCATTGGCGAGTGTGGCGCTGTAGATCATGGTGAGATCGCGGTCGGGATACTCGTAAACGGCCTGGAACACATCGGGCACGTCGCGACCGTCTTTGAAGTAGTAGATCCCGCCCGACGCTACCGCCGTCTTGGGAATCCCAAGCTGCAGAATCTGGTTCATCCCGTCGTATTCATGTGACAGAAGATCGCCGGACAGCCCCGTCCCGTAGTCGAACCAGCAGCGCCAGCGGAAGAACCGCTCCAGATTGAACGGCACCTTGTTGGGTGCTGGGCCCTCGAACAGCTCCCAGTCGATTGTTTCCGGATTACCCTCCTCGTGAATATCCCAGACCCAGGCACCCCACGGCGTGTTCCGATTGGTCGTTCCCTCCACCAGCGTTATCGGCCCCAGGATGTTGGCGTCTATCACCTCGCGGGCCTTGATGTGCGCTTCGGATTGACGGTTCTGGTGTCCGAGCTGGAATACGATGTCCGAGTTCTTGACCGCGTCGTACATCGCGTGAGTCTGTTCCTCGGTCTGCGTCATGCACTTCTCGCAGTAGACGTGGATCCCCTCGGCGGCTGCGTCGATCGACATCTGTGAATGCCAGTGATCGGGCGTCGCGATGATCACCGCGTCGACTTCACCGCTCTGCAGCATGTCGCGGTAGTGTCGATAGCGCTTCGCCGGGGGAAACGCCGGACCGCCACCGGGCCGAGTCTCGACCTGAGACGCTGCAATGCCGCGTTCCGCCCGCACGTCGAACACATCGCACACGGCGGTGAACTGGACATTCAGGTCCTGCTGGTCGAGATAGACCTCCAGCGCCTTGTGACGCGGATCCTCCTCGGCGTTCTTCCGGTTCTCTTCGACCCAGTCGGGATGGGCAAAGCCGGCATGCCGCACCAAAGCCTCTCCTTCGCCACCGTTCCCGATGATACCGAGGCGAATTCTGTCACCCGGAGGACGGGAGATCGCTTCGGGAATAAACGCAGGGCCGCTCTCACCGACGCCTAGCTCGGCCATGATCGCTTCCTTGGCCGCATCCTCCTTTGCCCGTTTCTTGAAGTAGTTGTAGAAGAAGACTCCAATAACCGGGAGACCAACTAGCAGCTCGATGAAGCTGCGCCGTCCGATGCCCGCCTGCTCAGGGGCAGGCTGATTCGATTGGGTGCCAGTGTCTTTGTCACTCATCGTTCTCTCCCTTCAAGCCTGCGCAACGGCGCCGGACTTGCGCCACAAGTTGACCAGTCGATCCACACCCATGATCCTGCCCGTTGGGAACGCGAGCAGAACCAGCAACGCGACCAACTCGATCAACACTTTATTCACAACCAAATAGCTCCCTTCAGCCGGCATGGCGTACGTATAACCCGCAAAGGGAGGGGCGGCAATGTAGTAGAGGGCCAACAGCACGATGCCCGCGATCGTCGCTACTCGGGTCGCTGCCCCAAAGATGAGGCAGAGTCCAATAAGAACCAGGCCCCACATGTTCACGAAGTCGACCGCTGTGAGCACTGTAGGACTAGCAGCGATGTTGATAAAGATCCCCTTGAACCACCATTGCGAGCCGGCCAGATACCCCGCTGAGCTCCAGTAGGGATTCACTACTTTGGCCAGTCCTTCGTACAAGAAATGCCAGCCAATTAGTATCCGCAGCGTGACGAGGGCGATGGACTGAAACCGGGTCCAGCCTGCACCTGCGGCCGTCGTCGATGCAACATCAGTCATGCTTCCACCTTTCCTAAGGTCGTTGGGCCAGCCGCGACCAGCCCGTAGTCTTGACCTGGGTTCCGTCACGTAGAATTGCCAGACATTCACAGCCTGACAGTGCTTCCACGAACGCGATACCGCTCGAGGACTCCATGAGGAAGACTACTGTCGCTAAGGCATCCGCCGCCATCGCGTTCGGTGCGATAACCGAGACGCTGTCGCTGTGTTGAGGTGACGACCCAGACTTCGAGTCGACGATGTGATGGAAATTCCGACCTGGATCATAGTACCGCTCGTAGCCTCCAGAGGTGGCGATCGCACCAGCCGTTAGCCGAATCGTGTCCGGGAACCGGCCAGATCTGTGCGGATCCTGCACAGCCACCGTCCACGGCCGGCTCTTGGTTCCGGACACACGTATGTCTCCACCCGCCTCTACCAGATATTCGCGTATGCCTCGGCGCTCGAGAACCCGGGCGACGCCGTCCACGATGTGGCCCTTGGCGATGCCGTCCGTGGTTACCCGCATTCCTGACCGGTCAAGTTGGATGCGGCGTCGCGAAACGCCGATATGCTGTGCACCCACTAGCTCGAGCACATCGGAGATCTCCGAGCGCGAAGGTCCTCCTCCAGCGTTGTTGCCAAATAGATCGACAAGCGGAGCGACTGAGATGTCGAACACCCCCCGACTCAAATCATGGTACTTCTGAGCCTGTGATACCACACGGACGAGCTCCGTGGGCGGTTTGTCGAGTCGGCCTGCGTCGTTCAGTTGACTGACTGCAGAGGCTGCGTCGTAGCGGTTGAAAATGGCGATGAGCCGGTCCATCTCCTGGAACGCGCGGCCGATTGCATCTTCCGCACGATGCTGCGAGCGCGCCACCACGGTCAACGATACGAGCGTTCCCATGGCCGGCCTAGTGGCGATCACTTTGCATCTATGACCGTCCATCGGAATGACCTGGGTCGAGGCCGACTCTACGTCAACCCGCTCGAACCCCAATTCCGTGAGGCCTGCAAGCCCGCTACCGAGCTGAGACGTCTGCGCCATCCTCGTCGATCTCTCTCTACCGATACTCCGCCTCGAGTTCCGTTCGTACCTGTTCTAGCAGTGTCTTGGTCGCGCGGATGCCATCTGGCTCGCTGAGGCCACTGCCCTCGTATTCAATCCCCACGTGACCCCGATATCCGGCATCGAGTACGATCCGCATCACCCGACGATAATCGGTGTTGCTCTCATTGCCATCCGAATCGAAGTCGTGCGACTTGGCGCTCACGGCCTTCGCGAACGGCATCAGCTCGGCTACTCCCTGGTAGCGGTCGTACCACTCATCCTCCGCCACTCGAAAGTTGCCGAAATCTGGCAGCGTGCCGCACCGCGGATGATCGACCGTGCGCATTACGCTCACCAGCCATTCACCGTTGGACGACAGGCCGCCGTGATTCTCGACTATCACGTTCATATCGAGTCCAGCCGCGAACTCGGTCAGGCGCCTCAGCCCGTCGGCTGCGAGAGCGCGCTGTTCTTCCGCCGTCCCACGCGACTGGGCATTTACCCGGATAGAGTGACAGCCCAGATAGCGAGCCGCCTCCACCCACCGATGATGATTCTCGACCGCAGTCGCGCGCGCCGCGTCGTCGGGATCGCCCAGGGCACCCTCGCCGTCACACATGATGAGTAAGGACGTGACGCCGTTGTCGTCGCACCGAGTCTTGAGCTCACTCAGGTAGGCTCGATCCTTCGCCCGGTCCTTGAAGAACTGGTTGACGTACTCGATGCCGCTCAGCCCGTAGTCGTTGCGGGCGACGACCGGGAAATCCAGGTTGTCCAGCTCTCCGGCACGCAGCGTCCGGTGCAACGACCATTCGGCCAGTGAGATCGAGAACAGATCTTCACTTGCCTGGATGCCCCCGTATGAGGCACTGAGATAGGCAGGACGATGCAGCACCATCAAGGGTGCCACACCCCCGGCGAGCCGCAAGAAACAGCGGCGACTCATTCCTTCGCGCATAGACCAACCGCCTGAGCAAGGACAGGTTTGGGGGAACGACGACAAACTACAGCCTGTGGAGTACGCTGGCAAATCGGACGGCCTTACCGATGGTTCATGGCAGACTCAGTATCTGTCCATCGTCAAGCAGTTGTCTCCGCAGGCGTGCGTAGCTGACCTGTTGCACACTCACTCCATCTTCGATGGCCAATACCGCGGCCGTTGCCGCACTCTGTCCTAGGATCATGAAGACAGGCTCCATTCGGATCGATCCGTAGGCGATGTGCGACGCCGAGAGACAGACGGGTACGAGGAGGTTCGTTGCTTCGGAGGGCTTGGGCACGAGCGCCTGGTACGAAACCGGATATGGCCCGCCGGGATTGACCTGGATGTCACCCTCATTGCGGACGTTGCCGTCCGGGTCGACGTATCGTTGGACGTTGTGGGAGTCCATGTTGTAGGATCCCATACCTACAACGCGCGGTGTTGGCTTGAGACCGCGCAGCTGCAATTCGGTCATCACGAAATCGCTCACCATACGGCGAGCCTCTCGCACGTAGATTTGGTGAGGCCAATGCTCGTTGTCGGTGAACTCATCCCGCGCCAGGCCCCATTGGCTCATCTCTGCACGCACATCCTCGGGCACACGTAGATCGTTGGCCAAGAACCACATCAGACCTTTCTGGTACCTCTCATGCTCTTCAACGATCGCGCGCCGTCGCTCGTACGATGCATCGGGATACTCGTAGTTCATCCCGATGTAGTCTGTGGAAAATGCTCCGTGATTGTTTGTGTCGGTCTTCCAGTTGGGGGCGGGGTCAAACTTGTTGAACAACTCGCGCCAACCCTGATCCAGATATCGGGCCAGCAGCTCGTACTGCAATGGGTCATAGGCGCCGGGTCGCGGAAAAGGCACTCGGTTCTCGGGCACGGTGGTGAGACACATGCGAAAGTTGTAGGCCTGCACTCGATGGTCGGCCTGACCTTCTTCGCCCGGTTCACCCCCGTGCGTGTTCGGCAGTAGGCCGCTCATAGGGTCACCAGCCACCACATGGGCACTTACGGGCAGATCGAACTGGTGCGATACGGCCCACTGCTTCTGCACTCCGTTCAGCGTCTCACCATACACAGCGTTGCCTTCACGCCCGATTGTGTAGGAGACACCACTGGACGCCATCAGGTCTCCCTCGTAGCTGGCGTCGATGAACACGTGTCCGCGGTACGTTTCGCCACTCAACATGGTTATCGCGATGATCCTCGTGCCTTCCTTGCGCACACCAGTCTCGCGATCCAGCCAGCGGTCTCGGTACACCGGCACACCTGTCTCTTCGACCACCTGCTCGAACGCCCGTTCGGCGACGTGCGGCTCGAACACCCACATGGCGTCATCGTCATGGCGGTAGCGCTCGTACTCGTCAGGTTCCTGGAAGATCCAGGCATCCGGCCCGTCGTAGTGGACCTTCAAACGCTGATAGAATTCCCGCGCGAAGCCACCGATGGCTTCCTTACGACCCGAATCCGTCCAACCCAGCCCTCCTGCAGTCAACCCGCCGAGGTGATCCTCAGGGCAGACGAGGACGGGCTGTCTGCCCATGCGACTCGTTTGGACGGCCGCGGCAATGCCCGCAGATGTGCAGCCATAGACGACGACGTCGAATACGGTGTCGTCCGCTGCTTCCGCTCCTTGTGTTAGTGTACGAGCCGAGCAGATGGTGTGCAGCAAAGCCAAGAAAAGCAGCACTCTAATACCAGTGGAATCAGGCATCGGGTTCAATCACCTCTTTAGGTGATAACATGACTTCCGCAAGGCGAGGATCAGTTCCGTTGCGTCCCCTTGCTCAGCCACAATACTACGCCGCGCCTTTCCAACCAGCTAGGCGCAACGCGTCCGTTTTGCCAGTCCACTCTGAAGCCAGGCCCTTGAACATCGAACGCCGATCAGGGAACTTCGAAATGCGCGACGATTCCGATGAACGAGAGACAAAGATTCCACCGGGTCATGCACGGCGAAGCCGTGGACAGACCCCCGCTCTTGGAGGAAGGCATCAGAGAGGAGGTGCTTGCCTCTTGGTACGAGCAAGGCCTGCCAGCCGGCAAGACGCATCTGGACGTCTTCGGCCTGACCCCGCATGAACGAGTGGGACCAGACTTGACATTCGTTGATAGCTACTTCGGACGAGTCTTCGATCTGTCGGAACACGAATATGGCAAGGCCTTCAGCGTCTCGAGGAAGCGGCTCCCCGATGACTGGGGCGAGACCGCGGCCCGACTCGACAATCGGGAACACGTTGTCTGCATCTGGGCCTCACGCGGTTTCTTCCAGGCATTGGGAGTTGGAGACTGGCCGACCCTCGAGCGAGCACTGCTCGCGACGATCAAGGAGCCCGCACGGGTGCGCAGTCGGCTGGAGCTGTACGGTGATTTCTGCGCTAGCATGCTGGAAATGGCCTTGAGTGACGTGAATCCCGAGTTCATCTATCTGAGTGAACCGATCTCGAACAACGAAGGTCCCTTGATCTCACCTACCATGTTCGAGGAGTTCATGATTCCCGTATACGAGAAGATCATCGCTGCAGCGAAGAACCATGGGTGCGAGAACATTCTGCTCAGTACATACGGCAACACCACAATGCTCTTCCCTGCGATGATCCGAGCAGGTGTTACGATGCTGTGGATCTCGGAGGCCGCGGAAGCACCGGAACTCGACTATCGTCAGTTGCGACGCCGGTTCGGTCCTTCAGTCGGTCTGATCGGCGGCATCCCTCTGAGCACCCTGCGGACCGAGTCGCCCGAGGGAATCAAAGAACGGCTCCATGAGATCGTCACTCCCTTACTTCACTCTGGTCGTTACATACCTCTTGCTGGTGGCCGAGTACGGGAGGAGATCCCTTGGTCCGTGTACAAGCGCTATCGAAACAAGTTAGCCGAAATTCTGAAAACCTCGGACCACTAATCGAACATGGAACGTCGAACATCGTGTGTACCGAGAGCTTCGCTCTTCAAGAGGTACCTGCTTCCTGGCTTTGTCTTTCAATCGGTCGTCAGGCAATGGAGGGAGCGATTACCGGCGCCCGCCGACCGCTGCCGCGCCGAAGGGCAACGCGATTAGTGCCAACGTAGCGGCCGTAATCGTACCTAGTACAACAGCGAGACCAAAACGTTGGGTCGGGGGGAATGCCGACAAACTGAAAATGCCGAAGCCGGCACAGATGATCAGGGCCGCACCCAAGATCGGCCGCCAAAGCTGCTCCCGCGCGTTAAGCCAAGCCTGCCACGCGTTTGATTCGGTCCGGGCCTCACGGCGCGCTCGCACTGCCAGGTGAATCATCGAATCGACACCCATGGCCAGCGACACATTCGCTGCAGGCGACGCAATGATATCGAGTGCCACGCCGAAATGGCCCAGTGCACCGAGAATGACGAAGGGGATAGCGGCGAGGCTCGCAACCATGGCGACGGTCACGCGACCAGAGCGTGAGACAACGAGCGCGACGGCAACAAACAGCAGCAGCAGCCCGCTCATGCCAATACGCAGGCTATCCCCGATCAGCCGACCCAACTGCGCCTGAAGGTCGTATTGTCCGCCGACCAGGACCACCTCGAGGCCCGCCTGTTGGACGTAACCTCCGACCCTAGCGATTGCGTCCTCCCGCGCTTCGGCTCGACCCGACTCACGCATCCGTGCGAAGAACAACCCACGGTCACGGCTCTCGGTGACGAAACTCAAAGCGATGCTGTTGAGGCGCGGGCTTTCCATTAGATCCAGCAGTTGACTGCGACTAAGTAGCATGGCCAGCGGCGCCCGGCGGGCGTCAGCCAGCAGTACAACAGGCGACAGTACAACACCAACAGAGGAATCTGCTTCGAGCATCTCCTGCAACTGCGACATCTTAGAGTCCACGCCGTCCGTGTCGATCCGCTCACCTTTCGTGTCGCGCACCACCACGTTGAGCGAGCTGCTGCCGCCATCGTGATCAATCGCTTCGAGCCCAGCGCGCAGCTCGCTACCTCTTGCGAAGTACGACAGTAACCCTGGATCGGTGCTCAGGCGCCTGACGCCTAGGCCGCAAAGCACGGCAACCACAGCGAAGGCCAAGAGCCACCTTGTCGGATTGCTCACCGGCAGCCGAGACTCGATCCGACCCAGACTCGCCTGCCATTGATCGGCACCGCGACGCTTTGGTATCGCGCGCAAGAAAGCCGGATACACGCAATAAGCGACTGCCGCGGCCGTGACCGTACCGACGGCTCCGGCCATGCCGAGCTCACGAAGCGGCCGCGCCGACGCGATGAGAAGACTGAGAAACCCACACAACGTCGTGAACATGCACCAGAACGACGGCCACATAGTCAGTCGAACGGCGGTTCCTACGGGATCATCGATTCCGGCCGGTGCTCGCCACACACTCAAATGCCAGTTCGACGTAATGAAGACCATGTGCGACAACGTGAGCACAAACACTATCGTCGCGATATTCGCGGTCATGAGACCGATCGCAATACCGAGCAAGTGTGCAATCGATATCGTGAGGGTGCATGCGGCAACGCAAGCAGTGAGCGTTCCTAAGACCACAAGCCAGTTACGGTACACGGCAGCAATCATTATTCCGAACACGCACACCGCGGCGACGCTGAACACAAGGAGGTCACGGAACAGACTGCGGCGAATCAACTCTACGACATAGGGGACTCCCGACATCCTCACGTCGAATTCGGCAGATCGAAGCCACTCGACCACTGCCTCGACCCGCGGCACAAGCACCTCGGGATCGGTGCCATCTGTCAGCAGTATCAGGTTGGTAGCCTGACCATCCTTCGGCAGCAGCAGTCGCGACCACATCGGACTACCTGACGCATCGGCCTCAGACGTGACGCTGTGCACTCCCGTCAGTCCTTCAACCTCGTTCAGCTCTGCGGTCAGTATGCCAATCGTCGACAAGTAAGCAGGCGCAGCGATGTTCGGTCCTTGCACCCGCATGATGATCTGTTGAGGGGACGGAAACGTGCTGTCGATTTCCACTGATGCCCGCAGCTGCGGATCATCCCGCGAAAAGAAGAAGTCACTCTCTACACGGGGAGAAAGGTTGATGTATCCCAAAACCACCAGCACGCTGACGACGGCGAGTCCGGCAAACACCCAATGAGCGCGAACCCACAGTATACCGGCGCCGCCTCGGTCACCCGTCACGTACTACCCCGCACTGCCACGCTGGCTGGCGCCGCGCGGCCTCAGTGGTCACCTTGATAGAACAAACCCACGTGGATGGAGCGATGCCATGCGTTGGCTGAACGGAGTCCTCATCGTACTCGTAAGCATGATGCTGTTGCGAGGCAGTGCGGCCTTTGCGCAAGAAGAAGAAGTCCAGACGGCAATGTCGGAGACCCTCGCGGCGTGGCGCAGCGGTGATTTCGATCGGTTTGCCGAGTTCTACCATGAGGACGCTCGCGGATTCCTGTTTGGTGGCGGCGCGCTGGCGCGAGGTTTCAATCACGTGGCGCTCCTGGCCGCCTACGAAGCAGGCTTTCGAGCCGAGATGGAGCTGCGCGAAGTGGAAGTACGGGTATTGGGCGATGTTGCCATGGCAGTCGCCTACGCCGACGGCTCGCTCACGCTGCCGGGAGGCGAGGTCAGAAACGGTTCGTGGCGCTACAGCGAAACCCGAGTCCGCGCTGCCGGGATCTGGAAGATCATTCAGTACCATTTTTCGGAACTCACCACCGCACCGAGGTAATCGGAACCACTCCATCGGTTGTCAAGTGCGGTACCGTCGAATCGTTGCTCGGTGTGTCATCAGAGGCGTCTCACGGCGTTTCGCGCGACCGCAAGTACTCCTGCAGTCGCTCTCCCTCGGACATATCCCGGCCTCTCCGCTGTCTGACGGCTCGGTGCACGTGTGCAGAGGTGGAAACCAGAACCAGAGCTAAGCCCAACACCACCACAACCCAGGCGATTGGCCTCGCGCGCGACAGGCCGGCAGCTGAGGCAATGACTATGAGAGCACCTACAGCGGTCTCTGCGAGCGCGAACAAGGGAGCTCCCACATGCGAGCGGACGCGCGCGCGCAGCTTCAACCCGCCCGACACGAGGCCGAGCAGTCCGACCAGCAACAGGAGTATTCCCATACTGATTAATTGTGTCGCCAAGCAGCACCATCAAGATGCGATCCCAGAACGGTTGCATCAATGACTGCTCCAACGACGATCAACACGCCGGTCGCTCAGGCCGCCTCACTACTCGCCCTTCGCCTCGTGAAGAAGAAGTAGACCGCCACGCCCACCAGCGTGAAGAGTAGCCCGACCCATGCCTGCAGCGGTCGCTCAATCAGGGTGTTCATTACAAACAAGACAGACACTCCGATGAAGATCACGGGTGTCACCGGGTAACCCAGTGTCCTGTAGGGCCGCTCCGCATCTCTCCGTGTCTTGCGGAAGATGAACACGCAAGCCCCCGCCAACGCAAAGAACACCCAGTCCACGAACACGACGTAAGTAATGACGTCTTCGAATGTCCCCCAGAACAGCAGCAAGACGATTGCCCAAGTCGATTGCGTCACGATGGCGTTCACCGGCGTGCGGAATCGGGGATGTACCTCCGCTAGCTTACGGAAGAATATCCCATCGTCGGCCATCGCATAGTAGATCCGGGGCGCGGACAGCGTGTAGATGCCCGCCGTCCCTAGAACACTGATCGCTATAGCAATGGCGATCAACGTTCCACCGAACGGGAGCACCGTGCTCACAGCATCGGCCGCGACGCTACCTGACGCCGCGATGTCCGATACCGGCAACAGGAACATGTATGCAACGTTGGTGAGCAAATATACGGCGATTACCACGATCGCCCCCATGATCATCGCCTTTGGTACGGTGTGTCGCGCGTCGACTGCCTCACCGGCCACGAAGCTGGTGTGTTGCCATCCGCCGTAGGACCAGAGCACGCCAATCAGGGCTAAGCCAAAAGCCACCGCGAGACCTCCGCTCTCTGCTGGTTCGGCTGGCTGCATGCGCAGTGTCGTGGCATCTCCCAACAACAAACCAACCAGGATGAGTCCCGCTATTCCCAGCAGCTTGAGTCCGGTGAATACGTTCGAGAAAATCTCCGCTGCCTTTACACGGACGATGTTAACAACAGTCACACCCACTATCGCCGACACTGCAACAGCCGTGATCGCGCCTTGGCTCATTGGAAAGATGAATGACAGATAGGTCGCGAAGGCAATTGTGAGGGCAGCGTTTGCCCCCGACGTAATCACAAGGAGGTACGCCCAACCGTACAAGAAGCCGAACAGGGGGCCGTATCCTTCCTTAAGATAGACGTATACTCCGCCCGCCTGTGGGAACATCGAACCCAACTCGGCAAAAGTGAGCGCACCGGTTAGGGCGATCACCCCGCCGAACGCCCACACCAACAGGATCATCGTCGGTGATGGAAGTTGCACAGCAATCTGGGCCGGCGTGAGGAAGATCCCCGATCCCACGCATGAGCCAATGGCCACCATGGTGAGCCCGTAGAGGGTCAGTTCTTTTCTGAGTTGGGGCATGAGTGAGATGGAACTTAGATGAACAGCAGTCAGCTGTCAGCGATCAGCTGCCGGCTGCAGGCAGTCGGCTGTCGGCTGTCGGCTGTCGGCTGCCAGAAGATCCCGTCGACGTTCGACGTTCACGTCTGCCGTTCGTGTACAGCCATCTCAGCGCGGGCCAACGCAAGACATCCCGGCCATGATATCACCTGACCGGGATGCACTTAGCCTTGCCTGAGTGCGGAGTTGCTCAGTCGCTATCTCTGGAGGATCAAGTCTCCCGTAGTGGCAACATATGCACTCGTCCGGACGACAACTCCCGCTCGTTGGTCGTCGATGTAGTCAACGAGGATTACATCAGGCTGATCGGACGCTCGGCGGAGAATCCACGATCCCGCTGGTGCCCTTGTTTCGATCCTGTTGCAGTTCGTGGCCCTCGCTTGGCGCTCTGCTGGCTGCCCTGGCAGCCACACACGGCATCGGCCTTCGCGCGGATAGTGCTGGGGATCAATGCCCAGTTCCGGTTGTTCCTGCCCGCCGGGTGCGATTGCAGCAGAACTCGTGCGATGGGCAGACCCGTCTGATTCCTCGTCAACTCCTGATCCGTCGGTCACCGCTACGCTCGTGAGGTCCGTCCCCCGAGGGGACGGAGGATTGCTCGTCGCACCCGTTGGTGTGACACCGGTGTCCCGGACCTGACTCTGAGACCCGTCCCCTGCGGCACCCGTCTGACCTCTGTCACCCCGGTTTCCGCGGTTTGGCTGGGCCGCACCCCCCGCAGCGTTCGTGGTTTCGGTCTGGCCGGCGGAGTTGCCCCGGTTCTGGCCGCGAGATTTATCGCCGGAGTTGCCGGGCCTGTTCTCGTTGCCCTGGTTACCGCGGCCAACACCGGTCGAGCCACTGGAGCTCGTGGTATCGGCCTGGCCCGCGGAGTTGCCCCGGTTCTGGTCGCGAGACTTGTCGCCCGCATTGCCGGGCCGGTTTTCGTTGCCCTGGTTACCGCGGCCGACCCCAGCCGAGCCAGTGGAGCTCGTCGTGTCGGTCTGGCCCGCAGAGTTGCCCCGGTTCTGGCCGCGAGATTTGTCGCCCGCATTGCCGGGCCGGTTTTCGTTGCCCTGGTTACCGCGGCCGACTCCGGCCGAGCCAGTGGAGCTCGTCGTATCGGTCTGGCCCGCAGAGTTGCCCCGGTTCTGGCCGCGAGATTTGTCGCCCGCATTCGTAGAGCGGTTCTCGTCGCCACGGCTCCTGTCATTTCCCCGCGTGGTTCCCCTCGGGTTTCCGGTGGAACGGACGGTGGCGCCACTGGAGCTGGTTACCCGCGGTCCCATGTTGTCATCGTCCTCGGCGATGGAGAGATCTCGCAGGTACGCGCCCGTCTCTGCGTCATACGCCCGCACCGCCACCACGCGGCGCTGAGTCGCGTGGAGGTAGCGTACGCGGAGTTGGCGCTGGTATTGGGTCGGCCGGTAAAGGACCCAGGAACCTACTGGGGCGGTAGCCAGAATCCCGTTGCAGGCGCGCGCACGCGCCTGACGGCCTGGCGGGCTGCCCTCGATCCACACCCGACACCTGCCAAGCGGCGGCAGATGGCCGGGAGGGATACCTAGCCTCGCCGCGCTGCTGCGCCCCGGCTCATTCCGGGGCTCAGGGTCCGCCTCGGGTAGGTGCGGAGGTGGGTCCACGCGCCGGGGCTCGCCCGTGCGAGGCGTAGGAGCTCGCCGATCGGGTTCCGCTTCCCGCGGACTGGGCGGGCGCCGTTTCGGCTCGGATACACGAGGTCCCGGTTCCCTGTCGTCGGGCTCCGAGGCACTTGGGGCGGGCTGCGGCTGCTCAGCGGGCGGCTGCACGACCACGGTGCAGGCGCTGGCGAAGAGGCATATGAGCCCGAGGCTGGCAATACGTGAGCTGGACATGGTCGCCGTTCCTGAAAGAGCAAGTCGGTCAACACCTTAGGTGGCTTGGTCCAACCCTTCTGTGGCACACATCACATAAGGGACTCGTGCAGTCCGCCCGCCGGTCCTACCATTGCCCGATGTTTGACGTTCGATGTTCGCTGTTCGACGTTCGATGTTCGATGTTCGGCGTTCGGCGTTCGACTTTCGACGTTCGACGTTCGATGTTCGATGTTCGATGTTCGATGTTCGCTGTTCGATTGTCCGATTGTTCCCCGTTTCGTAACTTCCCTGTGTTCGCACCCTCATACCTTTGGCAGACGGAACAATGAATAAGCTCTCCGTGTCAATCGCCGCGTTGGTGCTCTTCTTCCCAGTGGCTGCCAGCGCACAGCAGGCAGAATCGTACGACTACTTCCGCTTCAACCGCGACATGGTCCAACACGGTGTTCAGGCCGTGCTCATGTGCAACGGGCTGTTTACGTCCAACCGCACGCTCGAGCAGGTGTTCGAGCAGGAGCTCGCCTTTCTTAGCCAACCGGTGGGTACGGCCCGTGGCGGGGATTACGTCGTCGACTGGGACCGTAAAGCCGTTGCCATTGGTGCGCCGGGGGGCACGCCCACCATGCGGGCTGCGTTCCGCGAAGGGCTCGGTTGCGTCATCATGGCGCCCGATCAAACCTTCGAGGACATTGAGAGCTTGCCCGTGCTGAAGATGAATCCGCCTCCCGGAGATCCTGCAACGATAGCCTGGCCCGATGGCGACCTGGGTGCTGCGGAGCCCGCTTCGGCAAAAGTGGATCTGACGGCGTTGGCGGCTGCATCCGACTGGGCGTTCGACCGCGAGTCTCCGGAACAGGTGACGCTGAGCCTCCTTGTCGTTCATGGGGGCAGCATCATCCACGAGCGCTACGCACCTGGTGTAGAGGTCACGACGAAGACGCGTACGTGGTCGACCGCCAAGAGCATAGCCGTGACGCTGATCGGGATGCTGGTCGATCAAGGGAAGATGCATCTCGATAGGCCGCTCGGGTTCGTGTGGCTGCCGCCGTCAGCATCGCCGGAAACCGATCCGCGGAACGCCATCACCCTAAGGAACGTGCTGAACATGTCGAGCGGCCTGTACACGGTGGACAGCCGCGGCATGGAATACGCAACCGGCTCCGGCCTGTCATACTGGGCCGGAGCGAGTTCGGTCAACGGCGCACGCAACCGCGGTCTGATGCGCGAGCCCGGTACTTTCTGGGATTATGAGAACTACGATACCATTCTCGCCGTGTACGCCATGAAACTGGCGCTGGGCGATGACCAGACGTATCTGGAGTACCCTCGGCGCGCCCTGCTGGACCGGATCGGCATGCGCAATACGCTGCTGTCAGTCGATCGATTTGGCGACTTCATCTTGAGCAGCCAGGTTTACACTACCGCGCGAGATCTGGCCCGGTTCGGCCTGCTGTACTTGAACGGAGGTGTTTGGAACGGCGAACGGCTCATATCCGAGGAGTGGATTGAGTTCGTACGCACACCGGCGCCGTCTACGGCGGCAAGCGGCAATTTCTACGGCGGCCAGTGGTGGCTGGTACCTGACAACCGCACCGACGTGCCCAAAGATGCCTACTCCACGGCCGGTAACCGTGGCCAATACGTAATCGTCGTTCCATCGCACGACCTCGTGATCGTTCGACGGGGCCTGGATTATGGAAGGCAAGGTTTCAACCGTTGGGACCTAACCCGAGAGGTCTTAAAGGCGGTTCGTCCTTAACTCGAGAACAAGATGAAGCTGGATGATATCGGACCACTGATCGTTCTGGTCATAGCCTTCGCACTCGTATCGACGATCCTCTACTTCCTGGTACGATTCTGGGGTGAATGCAGAATCGATACCGAACATGCGAGAGAGCGGATATCGTGGCCGACCACGACAGTGCAGGCATCACTTTTCGAAGTGTCCCTGAGAACTTATCGAGTAGACCGACCTCCCCGCGTGATTGGTCACTACAGATATGAATTTGGTGGCGAACAGCACACGGTGGAAATCACCGAGGCCATCTACGGACCAAGCGAAGACCGAGAGGAGGGTGCCAGGGCACTAGAAGAAGCTGGGAAGGTCATCGATTTGGAGCTTCAGTACGACCCGGACAATCCCGCAGTGTTCTCAAATGAGATCGTGACGTATGTGCCCTCCTGTAGATGGTGGATCGGTGGCTTCTTGGTCTTCTTTGCACTGATGATGCTGCTCATTCTCAGGGGGTTCTTCAAGTTCTTCTTCGGCTGATCGGGTGGAGAGCAGATTGTTGCTTGAACCGTTGTATCCAGCGTTCAATAGCGTAGCCAACCACCATGAGCGAATCGAAACCATGAGCAATTCACCCATCGTCCAACGCCGGATCGGCTCAATCGCGATCCTCGCTGCTCTAATTACCGTCGGCCTGCTGGCTGCACTTCCCCGCGACGCTGCCGCGCAGGCCGAGTACTTCTTTCCCCGGGAATTCGCGTTTGATCCCGCGATACCATCGCCAGCGCAGTTCCTGGGTTATCCCATCGGCTCGTTCCACACGCGTCACGACCGCATTGTCTCGTACATGCAGGAGCTGGCCAACCTGTCCGATCGTGCGACGTACCAGGAGATCGGGATTACATACGAGCATCGGGTGATGCCCGTGCTGACCGTGACAACAGCGGCAAATCACGCCCGCCTCGAGAGCATCCGACAAGAACACCTAGCCTCGCTGGAACCGGGAGCAACTCCGCCAACAAACGTCCCAGCCATCGTGCACCTCGGTTACGGCGTGCACGGCAACGAGCCGTCCTCAGCTGAGGCGGCAATGCTCGCGGCGTACTGGTTAGTGGCGGGCACCGGAGCCGACGTGGAGCGCTATCGTAGTGAAGGGATCTATCACATCGAGCCCGTATTGAATCCGGACGGGCGCGATCGGCACAGCCATTGGGCCAACGTGAACCGGGCGCAGCCCTTCGTAGCCGACCCACTCGATCGCGAACACAACGAGGTCTGGCCGGGTGGACGTACCAACCACTACTGGTTCGACCTCAATCGTGACTGGCTGCCGTTGGTCAACCCAGAAAGTGAGGCCCAGATCGACTTCCATCATAGCTGGAAGCCGCAGCTGGTTACCGACTATCACGAGATGGGTTCGAGCAGCACGTATTTCTTCGAGCCCACCAAGCCGATAGGGTCGTGGAATCCGCTGCTGCCCGAACGCTTGTACACAGATATCACGACGATGTACGCGGAGTACTGGGCCGAGGCACTAGATGAGATTGGTTCTATGTACTTCAGCGGAGAAGTGTTCGACAACTTCTATCCTGGCTACGGATCGACCTACCCCAACTTCCTGGGGGGATTAGGCCTCGTGTTCGAGCAGGCTAGCTCTCGCGGTCACATCCAGGAGAGTGCGCACCATGGTGTGATCACCTTCCCGTTCACAATCCGGAACCATTTGCGCACCAGCATCGCGACCGTGAGAGCGACGATCGAGAATCGTGAAATAATGCAGCAGTACCAGCGTGATTTCTTTGCGTCGGCAATCACGGAGGCGGAAGCATACGAAGTGAACGGCTGGGTGTTCGGCGACCCCCACGACGCCACGCTCAACCGGGAGTTCATTGACCTGTTGCTGCGGCATCGCATCGAGGTTTATGACCTCGCGTCGACACAACAGATCGGTGACGTCGCCTTCGAACCGGGCAACGCCTGGGTCGTGCCGGCAAGCCAGCCAATGTACCGTCTTGCTCGATCTATCTTCGAGCGCACCGAGACGTTTGCCGACAGCGTCTTCTACGATGCCTCGACCTGGACCATCAGCCTGGCTTACGGCATGCCGGACGCTGCGCTTCGGAGTGGGCGTCTTCCGACAGGAGCGCGTGTCCTTGAGGTCCCAGCCCTGGAGCTTGCCGGTTCAGTTATTCGCAGTTCCATCGGCTACTTGATGGACTGGAGCAACTCGGGGGCACCTCGTGCGCTACGAACCTTACAGGCCGCGGGCGCCCGAGCAAAGGTGGCAACACAGCCGTTCACTGCGCGTACTACTGACGGTGAGGTGTTTTTTCCACGAGGGTCGATCTTGGTCCCGGTAGCAGTACAGGACCTGAGTGCTGATTCCCTGCAAGCGGCAGTGCAGCACGCCGCACGGGAAGCGAACGTTCCGATACTCAGCGCTGTGACCGGTAAGTCCGTAGACGGACCTGATCTGGGCAGCGGCAGCTTCCGACCTGTCCGTGTACCTCGCGTGCTGCTGCCCATCGGCGAGGGTGTGTCTTCCTATGAGGCCGGTCAACTGTGGCACCTGTTGGATCAGCGTGTGGCCTTCCCAGTGACCAAGGTGGACATGACCGATATTGGGCGGGTCAACTGGGCAGACTATGACGTGCTGGTACTAGTATCCGGGAACCTGGGCGCTTTCTCGGGCGACCGACTCGATGCCCTCAAAGCGTGGGTCCGCGGTGGCGGCACACTAGTCGCCCAGCGATCGGCGGCCGCCTGGGCCGCGCGTAATGACCTCACTCCCAACATCTCCGCGCCGGGAGTGGGAAGCCCGACTGACGAACAAGACGAGACCGATGACGTGAGTCAGCGGCGCGACTACACTGATGCACGTGATTTCGGCGGAGCGCAGGCCATCGGCGGATCTATCTGGCAGGCGGATCTCGACACAACACATCCGCTGGGATTCGGATACCGGCGGCGGTTTCTGCCGGTTTGGCGCGACCACAATCTGTTTTTCGCGCCGAGCCAAAACCCATACAGTACCGTGGCTCAACTGGTTGATGACGATCCGCACTTGAGCGGCTATATCTCGGGCCCGAATCGCGAGAGACTCGAGGGCTCCCCATCGGTACTGGCAGATCGACTCGGCAGCGGAAGCGTCGTTTTGCTGATAGACAACACCAACTTCCGCGGGTACTGGCGTGGCACCAACCGGCTGTTTCTGAATGCGCTGTTCTTCGGGGACCACATACAGGTGCCGGCGTCACCCTGACCAGCAGAGGTACTGAAGGGGAAAGGACAACGTCGAACGTCGAACATCGAACATCGAACGTCGAACGCCGAACGCCGAACGCCGAACAGCGAACAGCGAACAGCGAACAACCGAACGTCATGGGTAAGCGAGCATGCGAGCAGAGTTAGCTCCTGGGATAAGAGCCGTTACCGGCCAGCAAACTCCGCGTGATTCTGTTCGGGCCATTATTGCTTTCTTTGCCACCGTCGCCGTGGCCTGGCTCATGCGTTGGGATGCAGGAGACCTCATGTGGGGTGCGTGGGCGTCCAGCTTGAGCTTCGGATTCGTGTACGCGCTGGTACTCATCCTGGCTCATCCGGAAGAGGTAGACGCTCCGGCCGGCCTCGCCCAACCCGGTAGGATTCTGGGCATGATCGCCTTCTTCACCTTCACTTTCGGCTTGTTTCACCTCTGGCAGGGTGTGGTTCTCAACCTCGTATTCCCGATCAGCACAAGAGACGGTTTGGGCATATTGCTTTCTCCCGCTAGTGCGTTTCCCGCGTACTGGCTCGTCATCGCAGCCACTTTCTTCTCTCGATTGCACGAGATCAAAGACGCAACCCAACCGTCTGACGATACCCAGCGGCTATTGCGGCCGTTCGTCAACGTCGTCCGCATGCAGGTTCTCGTCTTCATGTTTCTGTTCATGGAAGCGGCGGGTCTGATCCGTTTCGCGGTGTACCCTGTACTGGTGTTCTACTTCTTCCCGTTTCCCATCGTCGGGCAGAAATTGAAGTACTGGTTTGGCCGGTTAGAAGACTACATGAATACTCCGAGGCCGTAGCTTCAGCAACTCGTGGCTCCTCGTAGTCGACAAGCTAAGGCCCTATCACATGGGCCTGCGCTGGGCACTCACACGAGCACGAGCAGAGTCTATCGCGCCCTCGAGCGCCCCTACGTCTTCGTTCACCGGGAGATCCTTCAGCGACGCCAGGGCCTCATCGTGCCATCGGGCCCAGTCGCTCAGCAGGGTCTCCTCAATCGGCCGCCGTTCTGCCACCGTACGCTCGTCGACTCCATCGACCCGCCCGCGCTCTAGGTCAGCCAACAGCCTGTTGGTTGCCTCGACCTCTCGCTGGAGCCTGGTAACCGCAGCCTGCTCGAGTTCAGCCAGGAGCGCACGTGCCTGCTCTGCCGTGGCGGAGGCCATCAGCAAGGCGGTCATTCCGTGGCTCAGTGCCACATTCTCCATCTCCTGAGCGCTCACCTTGTCGGGGGTGTCAAGATTGGTGCCTATGAAGTGATCGACCCAGTGCCAGCTCACCGCTGTGGGGACGCCCGCCGGAAGTAGCACGTCGTGGTCGCTGCCACCCTCGAAGGGCTCAAATTTGAGCGGCCAGTCCACGCGTCGTGCGCGCTCGGAGACCGCTTCCCACATCAGCTGGTTGAGAAAATGGCCGGGGTAGTGGGCGATGCCGAAATCGCGGATAGGGTAACCGCTGTCGTGCACGTCATCCGGTGCGGTATATGCTTCGGGCCTCGGCGAGATGACCGAGGGATCGGGAGAGCGCTCGAGCCGGTAGATTCCTCCGGTAACGGCGACGTTCGCACCGGTCATGTCGGCGTTGATCGCCGCAATCACTTCGCCAATTGCATCTCCAACGGTCTCCATCCAGAGACAAGTTCCCTCACGCTCCGGTCCAAACAGAAACGTGAGGGTACGGGCCGGAGGATCCAGAGTGCCACCTGCGATCCCGCCAGCGATCGCCGCCGCGAGCTCCGCATGCGTGGCCACTCCCGAGGCGTTGTTGTTGGCACCGGGTTTCGCGTTATCCGAGTGCGACACCAAGATGATCCTCTCTTGGGGGACAACGGTTCCCGGGATCTCCACCACAAGCTCGCGCAACGAAGAGTCAAAGAACTGTGTCTCAACGGTCACGTTGAGTGCCACTGGGCCGTCCTGCAGCAAACCGCGTAGCCGAACCGTCGTCTCGCGCGTGACTTTCAGACCCCAGCCTTTGCGTTGCCGCATGGACTCCGGTTCTCCGCACGGCAGCGACGCGCCACGCACGATCCCTGGATACGCGGTGTGGTACTGTTCATTGGACAGGTGGTCGGAGATCACGCCCGCCGCACCACGCAGATCGACCGCTTGCTCGTACAGCCCGGCTAGGCGCCCACTACCCAGTACGATCTTGCCGCGCACGTCGATGCCGGCGTAGTCGGCTGCCTCTTCGCCGGTACCCACGTCGACCAGCGGGGCCGTCACGCCTCCCTGTGGCGTCGAGCCCGAATACTTGACCAAGAGCGTCGGGAGATCGTCATACGTGTGCAGCTGCTCACTGGTCGGCTCAGCCAAGCTCACCGATGCGCCTGTCGGCTCCCAGGCTAGCGGGCATAGAGTGAGCGGACCCTCCAGCACCTCGATTCGTCCAATTCTCTCCAGGCCCGCATCACGCAGGTATTCGGCAACCATATCGAGCGACTCGTTGTAGCCGGTGTTGCCGCCACCGCGCAGTCGCCAACGCTCCGCAAAGAAGTCCACGATCGACATCGGTTCCATCGTGCGGTAGTGTTGCTCGAGTGCGTCGTGGTACCGGCCGAGAATCGTGGGGAGTTCGCTGCGTGGAGAGGATTCACACGCCAACGCACTCACTGTCGCAGCGATGGCCACGGTAATCATCAGGGCACCACTGGGCCTCAATGAGCGTCTTGAAATTGGTTCGATGTTCATCTCATCTCCCGGGCCTGTGCAAAGCACTCACACGTGCACGAGCAGAGTCTATAGCGCCCTCGAGCGCAGCTACTTCGTCGCTCATCAGGAGATCCATCACAGAAGCCAGGGCCTGATCGTACCACCGGGCCCATTCGCTCAACAGGATCTCCTCAACCGGCCGCCGTTCTTCCACCGTAGCCTCATCGACTCCGTCGACCGGCCCGCGCTCCAGGTCAGCCAAGAGCCTATTGGTTGCCTCGACCTCCAGGCGGAGCTTGGCTGACGCAGCGTGCTCGAGTTCCGCCAGCAGCGCACGCGCTTGCTCTGCAGTGCCAGAGGCCATGAACAAGGCAGCCATTCCGTGGCTCAGTGCGACATTCTCCATCTCCTCTGCACTCACCTTGTCGGGGGTGTCGAAATTGGTGCCCGTGAAGTGATCGACCCAGTGCCAACTCAGCGCCGTGGGGACGCCCGCCGGCAGTAGCACGTCGTGGTCACTGCCGCCCTCCAAGGGGTGTTGGGCGATCGTCCAATCGACCCGTCGTGCACGCTCAGAGAGAGCTGCCCACATCAGCTGGTTGATGAAGTGGCCGGGGTAGCCATCAACGCCCAGATCGCGTATAGGCCAACCGCTGGTCATGTCCTCCGGCGCGGTATATGCCTCGGGCCTGGGAAAACCGAACGCGGGGTCGGGAGACCGCTCGAGCCGGTAAGTTCCCCCGGTGACGGCGACATTCTCGCCGGTCATGTCAGCGTCGATCGCCGCAATCACTTCTCCAACTACAGCTCCACTACTGTCCATCCATAGACGAGTTCCCTCGCGCTCCGGGCCGAACAGGAACGTGAGGGTGCGGACCGGAGGATCCAGAGTGCCTCCTTCGATCCCGGCCGCGATCGCCGCCGCGAGCTCTGCATGTGTGGCCACCCCCGATGCGTTGTTGTTGGCGCCGGGCTTGGCGTTGTCCGAGTGCGATACCAAGACGACCCTCTCATGGGGAGCGACGGTACCCGGGATTTCCACGACAAGCTCGCGCAAAGATGATTCAAAGAACCGTGTCTCAACGGTCACGTTGAGTGCCACGGGGCCGTCCTGCAACAAACTTCGGAGACGATCTGTCGTCTGGCGCGTGACTTTCAGACCCCAACCCGTGCGTCGCCGCAAAGACTCCGGTTCAGCACACGGCAGTGACCCTGCGCCCACGATCCCCGGATACATGGTGTGACGCTCCTCATTGCCCAGGTGGTCGGAGACCACGCCCGCCGCGCCACGCAGATCGACCGCTTGTTCGAACAGCCCGGCTAGGCGCCCACTCCCCAGTACGATCTTGTCGCGAACTTCGACGCCGGCGTAGTCGGATGCCTCCTCACCGTCGCCCACATCGACGAGCGACGCCGTCACGCCTCCCTGTGGCGTCGAACCGGAATACTTTCCCAAGAGCGTTGGGAGATCGTCATACGTGTGTAGCTGCTCACTGCTCGGCGCAACCAGGCTCACCGACGCGACCACCGGCTCCCAGGCGAGCGGGCATAGGGTGAGCGGACCCTGCAACACCTCGATTCGCCCAACCCTCTCCAGGCCCGCGTCACGCAGATACTCGGCCACCATATCGAGCGACTCGTTGTAGCCAGCACTGCCGCCGCCGCGCAATCGCCAACGATCTGCGAAGAAATGTACGATCGACATCGGTTCGGTCGTGCGGTAGTGTCGCTCGAGCGCGTCGTGGTACTGGCCAAGAATCCTGGGGAGCTCACTGCGTGGAGAGGAGTCGCACGCCACCACACTCACTGTCGCAGCGATGGCCACGGCAATCATCAGGGCACCACCAGGCCTCAATGAGCATCTTGTGATCGGTTCCATGATCATCTTCCTTGCACTCCCGTCTATTGGCACTTGCCTCTGCCGGTTATTTCCCAGATTGCCTCTAGTCTGTCGTCTCTGATGCAATGATAGTGATCGTACAGGTTCACAGCAGGGTCACAATGAGTGATGATTAGCTCGAGCTTGTCGCCCAGGTTGATTTCACGGCTTGGGATCTCGAAAGCTATCTTGCTGTGCTCGTCCCCACTGAGACTGTACGACACCCCCGTAACTCCCTTGACGATCGGTATCGGGTCATCCATCGCAACCGCCTTTGTCCCTATCTACGGTGATCGATTCTCTGACAGGTTGACTTGTTGCCGTTGTCAACACAGGCCGGTCCTTGAGATGTGTGGGCACGCTGGAATATGCGGTCTCGTCCGCACGACGTGAAACCACAAAGGCTCACCCCCTTCGGGAGCCTTGCGTAACCATGTTACTTATCTCATGTTCAGGACTATCAGGACCGCTGGCGGAGAGCGTTTGACCGCCAGAGCCCGTCCGCAAGAACCTTCTACCCATAGGCATCCCAACGTGGGGCCACCCCGACTCGTGGAGGCGAATATGAGAGATCTCAGGTCTCGTCTACTGACGCCACTCTTCCTCTGGCTAATAGTGGCACTCATTTGGCCAGGAGGCTCCTTCGAAAACTCCAAACTACAGGCCCAGGCGGTTGTGAGTGGAACCGTGGTGATGCGGTACACCCTCGATCCGCTGGTCGGCGCCCGGGTGACGGTGGCAGGAACGAACCTCGGCACCGTTACGGATGAAGCAGGTCAGTTTTCAATCCAGGGTATTAGTGGTACCGAGGTAACCCTCCAAGTCGCGATGTTGGGGTTCATGATGGAGACGGTGCAGGTGCGGGTTGGCACCACAGACCTGCAGGTTCTGATGGAACAGTCCGTGATCCAACTTGACGCGCTGGTGGTGACAGGGACAGCGGGAGATACGCGCAAGCGGGTTTTGGGAAATGCTGTTACGCAAATCGATGTCTCCGCCGCTGAGACCGCGCCAGTCCAGAGCTTTACGGAGCTGCTGAACGGCCGCAGTACGGGCGTAGTGGTGCAAAAGGGGTCCGGTGTGGCCGGCGGTACATCCGAGATCCGGATCCGTGGACGGTCCAGCCTGCGGACCGTGAGCGACGCCCCGCTCATCTACGTCGATGGTATCCGCGTGAACAACAGATTGGTCGGCGGTCATACCGACCCGACAACATCGCGGCTCGACGATATCGATCCAGCGAGCATCGCGAGCATCGAGATCATCAAGGGCCCGGCGGCGGCGACGCTGTACGGGACGGAGGCGTCCAACGGTGTCATCCAGATCATTACCAAGAAGGGGGCAGATGGGCCGGCTCGCTGGAATTTCACGATGCGGCAGGGCATGAGCTACTTCAACAATGCCGCCGAGCGCCTCGACATCAATTACTGGGAAGATCCGGTGACAGGCGAGGTTCTCTCGGCGAACATGGTGGAACTGGAAGAGGCCAGGGGCACGCCGATCTTCAGTACAGGACACGACCAGTTCTACACCGTGAGCGTCGCAGGCGGCTCGGAACAGCTACAGTACTTCATGTCGGGCAGCGGCACTTTCAACAAGGGTATCACCCCGGATAACCACGGCAAGCGTTACAACGCCCAGCTGAATCTGTCTGCCCAACCGAATCCCACGATCAACATCAACGCGAACGCAGCCTTCGTGATGAGCCGCTACCGGCTCCCCGAACAGGGTAACACCGGCGTGCTGCCCGAGCTCCAACGAGGCAGCCCGAGAGACTTGGATACGCCCACCCGCGGCTTCTACGCTGAACCGCCGGATGCGGTATGGGAAGCCTACCACTTGAACCAGGATGTAAACCGGATGACCGGCGGTATCTCGGTGAAACATGAGCTGTTCGAATGGCTGAACCATCAACTCACGCTTGGCCTCGACTTCACCGATCAGGAGATCGCGGACTATACGCCGCGGCTGGGCGAGCAATATGCTCAGTTCTTTACGGCGAGGTTCGCCTCGGGTAGTAAAGAGGTGGAGCGCGAAGAGGTGTTGTACACAACCATCGAGTACAATGCGACGGTGTCCAAGGACATAACAGATGCCCTGACAAGCAACACCTCGGGTGGATTCCAGATCTATCAAAAGTCGATCGAGTTCCTCGAGACGGAGGGGGAAGGGTTCCCGGCGACGGGCGTGAAAACCATTGCCGGCGCGGGAACGTTCCAGCGCGGACGTGACGACTTCGTCGAGAACAACACGGTCGGTTTCTTTGTGCAGCAGCAGGTCGGCTGGAAAGACCGCCTATTCCTGACAGGCGCCATCCGGGCAGACGACAACAGCGCTTTCGGATCGGACTTCGACGTGGTCTACTACCCGAAGGTGAGCGGCTCGTGGGTGATCAGCGAGGAACCCTTCTTCAACTTTGGCTTGATCAACTCGCTGCGCCTGCGGGCGGCGTACGGCGAGTCCGGTCAACAGCCCGACGCATTCGCTGCGCTGCGCACATTCGAAGCTCGCCCTCACCCGGAAGGAACGGCCGCGGTGACACCGGAAGCCGTGGGCAACCCGGACCTGGGTCCTGAGCGGGGTAAGGAAATCGAGATGGGCTTCGACTTGAGCATGTTCCGCGACCGCTTCACAGTCGACTTCACCTACTACAACCAGAAGACGACCGACGCGATCCTGTCCCGCAATGTCGCACCCTCCTCAGGTTTCTCGGGAGAGCAATTCGTGAACGTGGGACAGATATCCAATAGCGGGGTCGAGGTTGGCATGAATGCGCTGGCAATAGACAGCCGCAACCTCGATTGGGAGCTGGGGTTCACGTTCAACACGAACAAGAACAACATCGACTCGCTCGGCATCGAGGGTTGGCTAGACATCGGCTGGACGACGCGGCATCAAGAAGGCTATCCGGTGGGCTCCTTCTTCGCAGCCGAGATATTGAGCGCCGAACTCGACCCCGACGGCACCGCCATCAACCTGATGTGCGACGACGGGAATGGCGGCAGCATGTCTTGCGATGACTCACCACCGTGGGTATTCCAGGGTCATCCATCGCCGGACTTCGAGGGTTCGTTCAACACGACCGTGACCTTGCTAGACCGGCTGCGAATCCGCGGACTGGTGGATTTCATGGTGGGGCAGTCGAAGTACGTGACGGACCGATGGAACCGTTGCGCCTGGATCCAGAACTGTGAGATCAACGTATACCCGGAGCGCTTCGATCCGCGGGATGTCGCGGCTGCGCAGAATGGCGGCGCGAACGAATTCGGTTACACGATCAAGGAAGCGAGCTTCGCGCGGCTGCGCGAGGTTTCCGTCGAGTACAGTTTGCCCGACTCATGGGTTTCGGTTCTCAAGGCACGGTCGGGTAGCATATCCGTGGGGGGGCGCAACCTCGGCGTGTGGACGAAATACCCGGACCTGGACCCTGAGACGATGCACATCGCCAGCGCGGTTGAAGAGCCCGAGGATCAGAGTGTTCTGCCGCCGCTGAGGCAATTCAGTTTCACGGTTCGTTTGAGCTACTAGCGCAGAGGTACGGACCAATGACAACAGATCCGATAACGTCGCAAACAGGAGCAGCCTCAATGCTAGCGCTCAAATCAGCAGGACGCCTCGTGCGGTGGTCAATTCTCGCTCTCGTGCTTGCACTCAACTCGTGCGGCACCTTGGACAATCTCATTTCGGTCGAGGCGCCGTCACAGGTTGCGGCTGACGACCTCGACAATCCAGCAAACGCGGATTTGCTGGTCAATAGCGCGATCAACGAATTCAGGTGCGCGCTCGTGCACTTTATCGGCGCCGGTGCCTACGTGGGGAACGAGTGGGGCGTTGGAGCCAATCCTGGCGGTGGTTCCTATGTCTGGTACGACGCTCGCTCGTTCGAACCTCAAGGATGGACCGCCATGTACGCCACTGGGGACTGCTCGGAGGATGTACCCAATGTATACGAGCCCTTGTCAACGGCCCGCTGGATGGCTGACGATGCCCTGGACCGCCTCGACAAGTGGGAAGCGGAAGGCGAGCAGGTTCCGAACCGGACCGAGTTGACCGCGAAAGCAGCAGCGTTTGCGGGTTACAGCCTTACACTGCTCGGCGAGGCGATGTGCGGCGCAGCTATTGACCAGGGGCCGGCGTTGACGCCAGCTGACCTCTTCACTCTCGCGGACAGCCGGTTCGACAGGGCCATCACAGCTGCCCAGGCTGCGGGTGACGACGAGACCCTGAATGTGGCCAGGGTTGGCCGGGCGCGGGCTCAGCTGAACCTGGGCCAGTCGGCCAATGCGGCCACTATTGCGGCCTCGGTACCTGTCGGCTTCTCGTACGAGTTCCCGTACTCGAGCCTCGATGCCGACACCGAGAACAAGCTCTACGTACTGATGGAGCGCGAGTTGATGGCTACCGTGGAGCCGATGTACCGGGACATGATGTTCCTGGGACAGCCGGATCCGCGGGTGGTAGCAGTCGACCTGGGCATTCAAGCCCCGGCCACGACCATCGACATGTGGGGCACGACGAAGTACACCAGCCTCGAGAGTCCCGTACCGGTGGCGACGTGGGAAGAAGCACAACTGATAATGGCAGAAGCGGCGCTTGACGCCAATCAACTCCAAGAAGCCGTGGACATAATCAACGTGCTTCACGCCGCGGTAGGCCTGCCTGACTTTGTCAGCACCGACGCAGCCGAAATCCTGGACCAGTTGATCTACGAACGGGCAGCCGAGCTGTTCCTGGAGGGTCAGCACATGCAGGATCTAGAGCGGTTAAACCTTCCGCTCGTGCCGGCCCCGGGGTCACCGGCCTACCACGGAGGCGTCTATAGCAACCAGATCTGCTTCCCGTTGCCTGAGGTAGAGTATCTGAACAACCCGAATATACCGGTCCCCTAATGCCATACCGTGGGAGGAGCCTGGCTCGATAGCCGGGCTCCTTCCGGGGGTTTCCACTTCCGAAGGGGAGGCCTTCAATGCCGTCAGCGCCGCTCTCCCGGCGGTGGGCTCTACGACTCCTACCAGCTACCGCCGTTCCGTTGCTCTTGATAGGCGCTCCTCACGAGCTTCCAGTCCCAACAAGGCCTCCGCTTTGAGATCTCATTTCCACCGGAGCGAAGCCCGGAAGCCCAAGACGGGCGGATCATCCTCATCGTCTCCAGCAGAGCCGAGGAGGAGCCAAGATTCCAGTACAGGATCTACGACCCCGGTACCCAACCCGGATTCGGCATTGACGTAGAGGACCTGCGACCCGGCGAGGCGGCGGTGATTGACGGCTCCACGTTTGGCTTCCCCGTCAGAAGCCTCGATGCCTTGCCCGCAGGAGACTACCGCGTTCAGGCGGTGCTGAACCGCTACGAGACCTTC
>JBDHHP010000035.1:0-29660 GCA_039589275.1 Gemmatimonadota bacterium
GATATCGGCTACAACAAATGGCTCGTACTGGAAACGAGCGGCAGGGAGGACAACTTCCTCGAGGACACTCGTGCAAATGTGGAGTTCGTGAACGCTACGTTCGATATGGCGTCGGCGCATTGATCGGCAGAACCAAGATCCTACTGAAGAGCCTCAAACGCCCGATCCCAATCGGCATCGCAATCGGGGTCGCCGCGATGTTAGTGGCAAGGGCGGGCAACTCAGTCACATCCAGCGACAGTTTCTGCGAAACGTGCCACGTTCATCCCCAGGCAACGTCTTCCTGGAAGATGTCTACTCACAACGCCACACAGAGTGGCACGATCATCCACTGCGTCGAATGCCACCTGCCGCCCGGGGGCGCGGCGTACTTCGTCCAAAAGACGCGTACCGGTATTCGAGACGCTGTCGGCACGCTGCTGAAAGACTCAGCGGATTTCGACTGGGACGAACGGTCGCAACTAGAACACGCCGTGACCCACGTCTTCAAAGAGTCGTGCGTCTACTGCCATGCGAACCTCTTCCCGATCGAGCTCTCCGACAAGGGCGAGGAGGCCCATCTTCACTACGAGCAGTTGGCGGACGAAATCCGCTGCATCAAGTGTCACCTGCACGTAGGTCACTACGACCCTGACGCTACCCAGGAGATCGACTTTGGACTGACCACGACGGAGGCAAAGGACATCTATACCGCTCCAGCCCGTGTCGACGCATTCGAGGACTTCACCGAGTTCATTCCCGGAACCAGCGTCAGCTTCGAGATGGTGGCCATCCCGGGCGGCGGGTTCACCATGGGCAGCCCCGGTTCGGAGCGGTACCGCAGCGACGACGAAGGTCCTCAAGTAACGGTCACGCTCAGCCCATTCTGGATCGGCAAGGTCGAGGTCACCTGGGATGAGTTCGAGGCGTGGTACAGGGCCACCGCAGGTGAGGGTCGCACGGATACCCGCATGATCGATGCTGCCACCGGACAGGACGTCGACGCGCTGACCGGCGCGACACCGCCCTACGTGCCTCCCGATCAGGGGTGGGGCAAAGGAGACAGGCCGGCCATCACCATGACGTACCACGCAGCGCTGATGTACACCCGCTGGCTGTCGGAGGTGACCGGGAAACGGTACCGCCTGCCTACCGAGGCCGAATGGGAGTACGCCGCCAGAGGAGGCACGAGCGGGGCCTACTTCTTCGACGGTGACCCGAAGAAGTACTCGGAGAGACGGTTGTGGAACCGTATCTTCGGGGCGTCCACACAGGAGATTGACCGCTTCGTGATCCACAGTGGAAACAGCGGGGGCAAGACGCAGCCACCCTCGGAAGTGGAACCCAACCCGTTCGGCTTGCTGAATATGTCCGGCAACGTGAAGGAGTTCTGTCTCGATTGGTACGCACCGGACACATACACGCAGCACTCGGAGGGGGCGGCGATAGTAGATCCGCGAGGTCCGGCCGAGGGTAGCGAGAGGGTGGTCCGAGGCGGATCATTCAACAGCGATCCCGCCGACATGCGGTCGGCGGCGCGGGAGAGCACGCGGACCGATGCCTGCTTGATGACCGATCCACAGAAACCGAAGAGCCTGTGGTGGTATTCGGACTGTGAAGACATTGGCTTTCGTGTGGTACTCGAACTAGACACAAATGGCTCGGGCTGAGTTGAGACTAGTGCCCGGAGCTGAACATGCATGCAAGGAGCCAGAGATGAACGAGAGCGGTGAAGGACAGAGCCGGCGTGAATTCATCGAGACGGCCGCCGCCATCGGCGCAGTTGGCGCCGTCGGCGCACTAGCCACGGCCTGCAGTGGAACGGGGAGCCTGGAGCAGCATGCTGATTACCAGTACCCCCAGCTACTTCCCGAGGCACCCGACGGTCCGGTCTTGAGAGCCGGCGTGGTAGGGTGTGGCGGACGCGGCACCGGAGCGGCGAGCCAGTTCATAGCCGCCGGTCCCAATCTCGAGATCACGGCCTTGGGCGACTATTTCCAGGACCGTATCGACAACTGCCGCCAGACGCTACTGGAGGATGACGGCGTAGAGATACCCGATGAAAACTGCTTCAACGGATTCGATGCCTACCACCAAGTGATCGAATCGGGTGTGGACCTCGTGATCCTGGCGACGCCGCCGTACTTCCGGCCGGAACACTTCGAGGCCTGCATTGAGAATCGCAAGCACGTCTTCATGGAGAAGCCTGTCGCGGTCGACCCGGTGGGAGCGCGTTCGGTCATGGCTTCGGCGCGTCAGGCCGACGGCTTGGGTCTGAGCGTGGTTACCGGCACCCAGCGCAGGCACCAGTTGGATTACGTGGACACATTCAGGCAGGTGGCACAGGGCACCATAGGCGACGTCGTGTCCGCGAACGTCTATTGGAACGGTACCGTGCCGTGGTACCGCGAACGGCAGCGAGGTTGGACGGACATGGAGTACATGCTGCGCGATTGGGTGAACAGAATATGGCTGTCAGGAGACCATATCGTGGAGCAGCACGTGCACAACCTGGACGTGGCGAACTGGTTCCTCGGGGGCCACCCGGTCAGCGCAGTCGGCATGGGCGGACGCCATCGCAGAGAGCAGGGAGACCAGTACGATTTCTTCAGCATCGACTACGTCTACGAGAACGACATCCACGTTCACAGCATGTGCCGCCAGATAAGCGGCTGCGCCAACAACATATCGGAGCTGGTACGGGGAACCAGAGGATACACCAACTGCGTGGACACTATCTGGGACCCCGACTCGAATCCGGTTTGGGAGTATCCGTACGAGCAGGACGAGGAGGGGAACAAAGTAGGGCCCCGGCCTTACTTCCAAGAGCACATAGACCTGGTAACCGCTATCCGGACGCAACAGCCGATCAATGAGGCGGAGAACACCGCGATCTCCACGCTCGCGGCGATAATGGGGCGCACCTCGGCATACACCGGGAAAGAAGTGACCTGGGACGAGATGATGGAGTCGGGCCTGAAGCTCGGTCCGGATCAGGTCGCGCTGGGACCGTCTGATCTCGTCACAGACCAGTTCCCGGTTCCGGGAGTGCCTAAGAGCTGATTGAAGCCACCGGGCGGCGGGGGCGGGGGGGCACGCTAGGCGGCTATTCCAGCACGATCTCGTCTGCGAATAGCCACGCCTTGCCTCCCGCGCCAGCGTGCCAATCCGGGCATCGGCCAAGGTTCCGCGCTCGAACCCGAACATAGCGCACCGGTCCGGTCTGTACTTCCGCTGCCACTAGCTGCGTTGCGGTTTCGGGATCGGCCTCTAGCGTCAGCTCTACCTGAGCCACCGTTTCCCAGGCCAGGCCGTCGGCCGACACGGCAAACTCGACGGACCGCGGCCAGAAGATCCACGACACCTGCGCCCGCAGACAGTCGAGACCGACTCGGCGTATGACCCTCGCTTCACCAAGTTCGACCACCGCCTCCAGGTCGTCTTCCTCGTAGCCCAGCCAGTGTCCGTCCTGGAAGTCGCGGCTGCCGAGCCGACCGTCTGTCAGTGACGACGGCCCTTGTCCCGGGTACCTCGTGCTGGGAGGGCGGGCCAATCGCACCGGCACGCCCACGGCCAGATGCGTCACAGTCTCAGGGCGGTCAAAGTCACGTCGCCCGGGTGGGCGCACCTCTTTGCCTTCTCGCTCGGTCAACCGGTCACCTAACACATCGCGTGCCAACTCGGCAAGCTCATCGAGCCTCCGCACGACCTGCGGGTGCGCTTCTGAGACGTCACTGGTCTCGCGAATGTCGTTCTCCAGATCGTAGAGCGCGGCCGGTACGGTGGGAAACGTATACTCGCCCGGGTATCCGTCCTGGCCCGGCTCCACACCCTCGTATGACCTCGTGCGATGCTCGAAGACCCGCTTCCACCTACCCTCCCTCACCGCACGCAGCTCTTCTTCATAGTAGAAGTAGAACTGGTCGCGGGGATTCGCCGACTCATCACCGAGGAGCAGAGGCAGAATACTCACGCCATCGATGGGTCTCTCCGGCAAGGCGGCACCAGTGACCGAAGCTATGGTGGGAAGCAAGTCGATGGTCGAGGCCATCTTCGCACATACCGATCCTGCTTCGATCCGACCGGGCCAACGTATGATGGCCGGTACCCGCGGTCCGCCTTCGAACGCTGTGCCCTTACCCTCTCGTAGAGGACCCGCGGAACCTGCGTGATTGCCGAAGTTGAGCCAAGGACCGTTGTCGCTGGTGAATATCACCAGGGTTTCGTCAGCTAGGCCGAGGCGATCGAGGGTGGCCAACACCTGGCCCACAGACCAATCGATCTCCTCGATCACGTCGCCGTACATGCCCTGCGCGCTGTGGCCGCGGTATTTGTCCGAAACGCCCAGGGGCACGTGGGGCATAGAATGCGCCAAATACAGGAAGAACGGCTCGTGCCTGTGTGTCTCAATGAAGCCTACAGCCCGCTCCGCATAACGCGTGGTCAGCGCCGCCTGCTCCCCCAGATTGTCGATGGTCTCGACCGTCTCGTTCCCATCAATGAGGGGTAGAGGTGGATACTCCAATTTGCGTCCTTCGGTTGCCGGAAGGCCGTCGAAGTCCACGGGCCACATGTCGTTCGAGTAGGGCAATCCCAGGTACTCGTCGAACCCGTGCTGCAACGGGAGGAACTCCTCATGATGGCCCAGATGCCATTTACCGAACATTCCGGTCGCATAGCCCTGTCTCTTGAGCATCTCGGCTATGGTCTCCTCCTCGGGGTTGAGACCGACCTCGGCCCAAGGAAACAGCGCCCCGCGGATGGAGACTCGCTCGGCATAGCACCCTGTGAGGAGTGAGGCACGCGACGCAGAGCACACAGCCTGACTCGCATAGAAGCTCGTGAACCGCATGCCCTCGGAGGCCAGCCTGTCGAGATAGGGTGTGGCGAAATCGGTGGCGCCATACACGCCAAGGTCGCCGTAGCCCTGATCGTCCGTGAAGACGAGCACGATGTTGGGCAGCTTCCTGGAGTAGGTGCAATTCCCCGCCAGCCCACCTGCCGTCAGGGCCAGCCCTGCCGCACCCATCTGCCTTACGAAATGCCGGCGCGAACAGCAGTCCATAGCAGTCAGCCTTTCTCCGCCAGTATCACCTCGTTTTCGTAGGTGCCAATGTCTGGATCCGTCCCTGCCACCGCAACCTGCACCCTTCACACCACCGAAATCCCGGTTCAATATTGGATCTGGACAATCCGATCAGGAGGTCAGCATGAGCCGTGGACGTCCAATCAGCCGCCGGGAGGCAGTAGCGCTGGCGGCACGGATCGGAGCAAGCGCGGCGGCCGTCGGCGCCGTACCGGCGCTGTCCCGCTGCACGCTGCTCAACCCGCAGCGTCAACCCAACATCCTGTTTGTGTTCACGGACGATCACGCGCCGCATGCGATCTCCGCCTACGGGTCGCGCATCAACCGCACGCCCAACATCGACCGCATTGCCGACGAAGGCGCGATTTTCCAGAACAGCTTCTGCACCAATGCGATCTGCGCGCCGAGCAGGGCTGTCGTTCTCACCGGTAAGCACAGTCATGTCAATGGCAAACTGGACAACAGCGATGAGTTCGACATGACGCAGCCCACCTTCAACAAGCTCTTGCAGCAGGCGGGATATCAGACTGCGGTGATCGGCAAGTGGCACCTCCGTGCCGATCCGGCCGGCTTCGACCACTGGCACGTGCTTCCGGGTCAGGGGCAATACTACAATCCCGATTTCAGGACTCCGGCCGGGACTGTGCGCCACACCGGTTACGCAACCGACATCATCACCGATCTCTCCATGGAGTGGCTGAGAAGCGGCCGCGATCCCGAGAGACCATTCCTCTTGATGTGCCAGCACAAGGCGCCGCACCGCAACTGGATGCCCGGGCCCGCCCATCTCTCGCTGTATGAAGACGAAGACATCCCGGAACCGGAGACGTTGTTTGACGACTATTCCGGACGTGCGAGTGGTGCGGCCAATCAGGAGATGTCGATCGCCGAGCACTTCTTCCCGGCGTACGATCTCAAGATCACACCAGCGTCAGCGGACAACGAGCGCGACAACAACCTGTGGAACGCCGCGTTCGACCGCATGACAGAAGAGCAACAGCGGGCGTGGAACGCCGCCTATGGGCCGCGGAACGAGCTGTTCCAACAGTCTCAACCGCAGGGTCGTGACCGAGTGCGTTACTTCTACCAGCGCTACATCAAAGACTATCTGCGCTGTATTGCATCGGTCGACGACAACGTGGGCCGGCTGCTCGACTACCTCGACGAATCCGGTCTCGCCGACGACACGCTCGTGATCTACAGCTCGGACCAGGGATTCTATCTCGGCGAGCATGGCTGGTACGACAAGCGCTGGATGTACGAGGAATCGCTGCGGATGCCGTTCGTGGCGCGCTGGCCCGGTCGCATAGAACCGGGGACGCGCGTGACCCAGATGATCCAGAACATCGACTATGCGCCGACGTTCCTCGACGCGGCAGGTGTCGAGATACCCAGCGCAATGCAAGGCGAGTCAATCGTGCCATTGATGCGCGGCCGCACGCCCGGCGATTGGCGTTCCTCCATCTACTACCACTACTACGAGTTCCCTGCGGTGCACATGGTCGCCAAGCACTACGGCGTGCGCACCGAGCGACACAAGTTGATCTACTACTACGAGACGGACGAATGGGAACTGTTCGATCTCGAGCGTGACCCGCACGAGCTACAGAGCGCCTACGACGATCCCGCCTATGCAGAGGTGGTAGCAGAGCTCAAGACTGAACTCAAACGGCTCCGGTCGCAGTACGGCGATGCGACCGGGGCGGATTTCGTTATGTAGCGGACTACCGCCTGGCTGCTATGCCTCGGCAGGACCCTGTGGTGTGCGCGACTGGTAGTGGCTCAGGAACATGAAGAACCAGCCAATAGCCAGGCACACCATGATGTATATCGGGGTCATCGGAGCCACATCTTGGAACGCCCTCATGAAGGGTCCGGAAGCCACCCCGCAGGTGAACCACGCCGCAATGAAGAAGAACACATAGCCGACCAGCTTGAGATCGGCCGTCGCTGCAGCGGCATCTGCAAGAGTCACGCGTTCTTTGGCCCAGAACCAGAGGATCCCTAGAAAACTCAACACAATCACGGTACCGCCGATACCGAACAACGGAGGGATGTGCCCCAAGTTTGTGAGCGCCATGCCGACGACGACAGCCGCGGCTATTCCAACCCCGAACGCCCAAATCCGCGGTCCTCCTGCGCCCGAGTAGAGCAGTAGGCCGACCCCAGCGACCAGTGCCCCCGCTGGCGGAGCGAAGCCCCACAGGTTGAGCCAGAGTCCCGTAGGTGCCCACATCGTCTGGTTCAGTTGGTCCATGGTCAAACCGCGGATGGTCGTGTCGACATAGGCTCCCAACGGGATTGCAGCCACGAACGCATAGATGGCACCTATGCAGAAAAGCGTGAGGCCGATCTTCTTTCTAGTCATTGGACTTTCCTTCCATGACGTGGGCCGGACGTAAAGCTAGCTCTCGGCACTGCGCGAGGCGCTACAGCGAAGCCCGCCGCCCGGCGCGAACTCTCAGTTGCTGCAGTTTTTCCTCGACTTCGGACGGCACGGTGAGGTCGTCGGCGATCACGGCGATTTCTTCGGCTTCCTGCCACGCGAGTTCGAGTAGCCACATCTCGCCCTCCAAAGCGTATCGCTCGGCCTCTTCGTTGACCGCCATCTCGATCGCAAGTCGCATGTCCAGCGGCAGCGTCGCTAGAGTGCCGCCGGGTCGCAACGTACTCGCGGCGGCAGCGGAGAGCAGGTAATCAGCGGGATCGGTGAAGTTTTCGAGCCGCTTGATGGCACGTTGGACTGTTCGCTGCGGGCCGCCCGTACCGTTGATGGCTGGAAGAATGAGAGCCGCTGCCTGCAGAGCGTGGTCGCCTCGGATGGTTCCGCTGCCGTCAACGTGCCGCAACTCGAGTTTCCAACCGCCGCCTTCTTCCATCTGAGGAATGAGGCGAGCGCCACGCAAGTGCTTGCCCAGCACGGTTAGAGGTCTGCCATCGTCGTTGCGCACGCGTGCGATGAGCCGCTCGTCCCGGATTCTCCTGGCGTAGCTTTCGCCAGCGCGATAGACTCCATAACCACCGATGGCTACGGCTCCAACAGCCAGGGCACCCGCAATTGCGGCCCCACCCCCAGCGACCCACGCAGCCGTAGTCATGAGAGCGCGGCGTCGGCGCCGCCCGAACTGGTCGCCGTAGCGCCAAGCGGCGAATTCCGGCCGCAAGGCATCCCCGATACGCACCAACTCGATTCCCTCGTTGGGGCGCGCCAGACCGATGTTGGTCGAGCACACGCGCTGCTTCGCGTCTCGGAACAGCCGCTCGCACTGCTCGACGGCTTCCCAGCGCTCCTCAATCGGTGACAAGTTCCACCGTTCACAGCTGCGGCACACGACCCACAACCTCCCCTTGGCCGAGTCGAAGGCAAGCATTCGGCCCACGGGAAACGTCTCGACGACCTCATTTACACCAAGGTCTTGTCTGCAAAACAAGCAGGTTGTGTACATGCGGCGATCGGTCCGAATCCAAGCTATGGTTGGCGGGTAGAGAGATCCAGCCTACATCTCCGCTGACAGCACGAAGCTGGCCGGAGGCACCTCCCTGGCGCTGGACAGCGCCCCGACCCAGGAGCGTACTCGGCTGTGCCATAGCGATGGAGGAATCCGATGACACTCGGCTATTCCGATCCGTGGCACTACGACAGCGACGGCTACATCATCCTCGGCCGACGGTTCGCGCAGGCACTGTACGAGCTTGGCGGGCGATAGAAGGCAGCACTGTAACCCGGCCGAGGCTGCCTGCGTAAGGATTCTGAACCCTCTTCTCCAAACCAGCGGCTCAGAGAGCAACCATGCGAAACAAGAGTGAATCGATGCGACGAACCTTCATGCTCGGTCTGGTCCTCGGTGCCATTCTCGCAGCACCGGGCGCAGGCTTCGGACAAACCGAGGGCGCCCGCGTCCCTGGCGAAAACTGGATGCAGTATGCGGACGTCGCACAGGCCGGTTTCGACGCCGAAAAGCTCGAGGCCGCGCGCACGACGTGGGAGGGACTGCCTTCCTCGGCCTTCTTGGTTATCGCCGACGGGGCAGTAGTCGCTGCCTGGGGCGACGTCGGGCGACGTTTCATGTGTCATTCGGTGCGCAAGAGTTTCCTCACCGCACTTTACGGGATCTACTGGGACCGTGGGGAGATCGAACTCAACAAGACGCTGGCCGACCTCGGCATCGACGATGAGCCGAGCCCACTCCTGGAAACCGAGAAACGGGCGCGGATCCTCGATCTGCTCAAGGCACGCTCCGGCGTGTTCCATCCCGCGGCTTATGCGGGTCGGACCGACTCGCGGCCCCGCGGCAGCGAAGGTCCGGGTCGCTACTTCGCCTACAACAACTGGGACTTCAATACAGCGGCCACGATCCTGATGCAGGAGACGGGAGACGACGTCTTCGAGGCGTTCGACCAGTACTTCGGGCAGCCGCTGCAAATGGAGGACTGGCGCCTCTCCGACGGCTACTATCACTACGAACGTGACAAGTCGCAGTACCCGGCCTACCCCTTCCGGGTGTCGGCACGTGATGCGGCTCGGTTCGGGTTATTGTTCGCCCGCGACGGGATGTGGAACGACGAGCGGATCCTGTCCCAGCATTGGGTTCGCCGCAGCTCCGCGCTCTACTCGATCGACAGCGACGTCATGGGATACGGGTTCATGTGGTGGGTGTTGCGCGAGCCCCGGTTCACCCGCCACGGGATGTTTGCGGCACTCGGCGTCGGCAACCAGATGATCGCTGCGCTGCCGAAGAGCGATATGGTGATCGTCAACCGTGCCAACACCTACGAGGGTGAGGGAACGCCGATGCCGGTGCTGCTCGACCTCATCGAACAGGTGCTCGAGGCACGCACGGGCACCGCGGTTGCGGACCCGACATTCGCGGCGCTCGAAGTGGACTCCGACCCCAAAGTCACGCGGGTAGCGGACGACCGTCTGGTGGAGATGGTGGGCGAGTGGGACTTTCCTGCACCGCCGCTTGGCTTACCCTCGCTCACTACGGTGAAAATCACCCCCGGTACCGGTCACCTAGTGGGCTATGCGCCGGTGGCCGGCACATTCAAGCTCTATCTGCAACCAGACGGCACCCTACACGAGGAGGACAGTCACGAGCGTTACGTGCCGGTGCGGGACGATGTCGGTGCATTCGCAGGCATCGCCGATACCAGGTCCATCGTGACGGCCGCGATCAACGCAGCAATCGATGGCCGGAGCGACCGTGCCGCAAGCCTCCTGGCGCTGGTCGAGGGCGAGGAAGGCGTACAGGTCGAGGCTGCAAGCGCCGTTGTCGATCTCCTGGGAGGCAGCCAGCAGTCGGCCGAGCGTGCAGTCAGGGAGCTGGCGCAACGCGCCGACCCGACCCGGGTCGAGATGGAGGTGAACGCCGTGGGTTACGCGTTGCTGCGGACCGAGAATGCGCAGCAGGCTCTGGAGGCCTTCGAACTCAACACGCGCGTCTTCCCTGACGCCTTCAACACCTGGGACAGCCTCGGCGAGGCGCACATGATCCTGGGCCACGACGATGAGGCGATCCGCTCGTACGAGCGGTCTCTAGAACTCAACCCAGAGAACTCGAACGCGGCAGCAATGATCGTACGGATCCGAAGCGGTGTACGGCCATAGCGGTGGTCACTCCACGATGGAGGCGACGATCGCTAGGTGATGTCGGCCGCGAGGGCTCTCGCGTCAGGCGCTGGGGTTCACCACCCTTCCCATGAAGAGCACTGTGCCGGTGATGTTGTCGCGAATAATCAGCAGAAACGGGTGATCCACGCGCACACATGGCGGTCGGTCGTGGAATAGGGACTTGCCGTACTCCATGGCGTATGTCGCCGCGGCTGATTCGGTTCCGACCAACCGCATCACTTCCTCCATTCCTGCACGATTACGGCACGATCAGCCCTTGGGACGTGTGATCTCTGCGAAAGCCGGATCATCACCGAGCAAGGGGAACAACAGTAGGTCGCGATGCGACCACATGGTAAACGAGGCACCGCTCTCGAAGCTCTCGGCGAGTAGCTCGAGCGCTCGCGCCTTGTCGCCCAACGCGGCATGCACAACCGCCTGGAAGCCCGCTGTCTCGTCTTGGCCTTCGAGCCACTCCAACTGGCTCATGGCCCGTGCGCGGTCACCCTTTCGAGCGGCGGCATAACCGTCCATCGCGTGAAACCAGCCGTTGGCCGGAACATCGTCGAGCAAGGACTGGCATACTGGTTCTGCCGCGTTCCAACGCCCTGCGGCGATCAGGGTGAACGTGTGCCAATTCCGATGGGCAACACTCCTGATCTGGTCGGCGGGCTGTTGTTGGTACCAATCGGCCGCCCGGTTGTACAGGTCCTTCGCAGCGTCCGGATGACCATGGGCTGCGAGTTCAGCAGCCGCGGTCGTCATGAGAGCGCCGGCATTCGACGCGGCACCGGCAATTGGACGCGATTTGGCCTCTGCGATCACCGCCTCCAAGCCATCCATCTGGCCGGTGGCCGCCAAGACCTGTGCCTCCGCGGTCAGAGGCGCAAACCTGTCGGCGTAGAGTTCCCGGTACCGTTGGGCCACCGTGAGCTCTGCTTCGTGTTCTCCCAGTAGGTGATGGGCCCAAGCCAGGTGGGACCAGTAGGCCGTCCACCCCTTCATCGGCTCTCGCTCTGGGTCCAAGCTCACGAGTGCGTCCTTTGCTTCTTGCGGGCGATTGCGGCGCAGCGCCCAATACGCTACCTGGTACACACCCTTAGTGCCGGGACCGACCGCCGCGGCTTTGCGGGCGGCCTCGAGAGCGCCATCGGGATTCCCGGCTGCAGACGCCAATTGGGTATCGAGCCGGTGGCGATAGTACTCGCTCAGGCGATCCCTCGACGCGTCGACGATTGCCAGGAGGGAATCCCTCGTAGCGATGTTGCCGAGGTTGGAATGGCACAGAGCCGCTTGGAACAGCGCCACGAAGAAAGAGCCGTCCAGCTCGAAGGCCTTCGTGTACTGTGGAATCGCCGCTACGTAACGGCCGGCTTGGTAGTTCTTGGCACCCTCGGCAAATGCAGCAAGAGCTTCGGCACTGAACTCGGGTACGTCCTGAGCGGTGGCTGGCGCCGGTACCATGGCCATGGATGCCGTGGCTAGCGCCACGACAACGAGTGCTGGCTGTCGCATTTGTGAAGCCTCCTCAATGGGTACAGACTGACATTGACGGACCGGTGGTGTGGTCGGCGGGTGGGCCACCGGCGTCGGTGTCCAATCGGCGATATCTAACTCGACAGCGTCACCCGAGCGTCACCGGACAGCGACCGGCGGCCGGCAGCCGGCTGCCGGACGCATGCTACAGGATACGCCGGTACGATGCTGGGCTGAGTGTGGGAAGTACGTTCTTAAGGACGGATTCCGCTAGCGGAACATCGCCGGATTGACCTCCAATGATATCTCTGAGATCTTGTCGGCCGGCATTCCGGTGCGCCGCGCGTGTTCCTGAATGGCCTTAGGGTTGGGGGCGTCGTACTCGCAGTAGATCTTACCCTCGGCGGCGGAGATGTAGCTCCTGATCCAGACAACGCCGCTCATCGCCTCGAGCACCTCATTGGACTTCCGGCCCGTGGCCTCGAGTTCTTCCTGAGTAAGCGAGCCCACGTCACGCTCGATGATGTACCTCGGCATTCCCTTCTCCAATCAGTGATTGTGGCTCGCGCTGCCGCCGCTCAGCTCGACAATTCCTCGCAGGCCGTCTCGAGCTCCGTGTCACCGCATTCGTCTGCGATCCTACGCGCCTGCCCGGCAAAATCAAGGGAGCGATCCCACTGATCCCGTGATGCCTCGACTTGCGCAATGCGGAACAGCATCCACCCCTCACCCGCTCGGTCTCCCAGCTCCCTCCGGAGCGCGAGTGACGCCTCGTACTGAACCAACGCCTCGTCCGACTTGCCGACGGACGCGTGCACGTCCGCCAGTGTGGCGAGCGAGTGGCTTTCGAGACGCCGTTGCCCGGTGCGGCGGTTTGCCTCCAGTGCGTCGCGCAGCGGCTCGATGGCCTCGTCCATACGGCCACTGTCCCGCAGCACCGCGCCTATGCTGTTCAACACCAGCCCCATATGGACGCGATCGTCCAACTCGCGGAAGATCTCGAGTGCGCGTTCATAGCACGAGAGCGATTCGGTATAGTCTCCTCGCTGCCAGTGTATCACACCGAGCGTGTTCAGCAGGTCTCCTTGCTTGGCCTTGCCGCCGGCCTGTTCGGCCAGGTCGAGCGCGTCACGGTAGTGTAGGATAACATCCTCAGCATCAGTCGCCGTCGACCGGGCGAGCCGGGCCAGTTGTTCGACGGCCGTGTACTCGCCACAGCGATCATCAGTCGCCCTGTGGAGCGTCCGTACCTTGCGCCACTCTTTGGCCGCCGCTGCTTGATCGTCGAACTCGTGCTCGTAGATCTCCGCCAGCCGATGTCTGGCGGCTGCCTCATTCGACAGCTCCCCCATGCGCTCGAACACCTCGGCGCTCTCACGTATGTACGGTAGCGCATCGCGCGGCCGCTCGAGTGCCAGTAGCAGCTCGCTCAAACCGTGCAGTCCCTGCGACAGTCCGGTGGCGTACTGGACCTCGCGCGCCCGACGGACCATGTCCTCGTAGATGCGGATCGCCTCTTCCGGCTTGCCCTGCAGGTGGGCGATGGCAGCCATCCCACTCATCGTGAACGACTCCTGCCGGATGAGGCGATAACGCTGCTGGATCTCCAGGCCGGTCTGCAGCCGCTCCATCGCCCGATCGATGTCGCCGCGATCGCGATAGATGGCTGCTGACATGACGAGGGCGTGGTGCGCCGCCACTTGCACCTGACCCGACTCGAACAACTGCACGGCCTCCTCGATGTGGCTTAGCGCCTCGTCGATCCTGCCGGCGGCCTTGAGCACCGTACCGAGGTTGTTGAGATCCTGCGCCACAGCCTCCAGGTCATTACGTTCGCGGTCGATGGCGAGCGCCTGCTTCGCGGCCGCAATGGCCGCCTCGAGGTCTCCCTGGTGCCAGCCGAGGAAACCCAGGCTCCGCAGCGCGTTCCGCTCGCCGACTCGATCAGACAGCGCGCGCCACATCTCGAGTGCCCTGGTGAGCGATTCCCGCGCCAGGTCAGGTTGCCCTGAGAGAGCGTGGAGATCGCCCTGCCTGATATGGGCCTCGGCGAGCTGCCTATCGTGCACCCCGGGGCGGATCAACGACAGCAGCTTGTCGAGGATAGTGCGTTGCCGACCTCGGTTCCCTATCGTCTCGCACGCACGTTCCCACTCGAGGAGAACGTCGATCTCCGTCTCCAGACGCTCATCGCTCTCCGCGAGATTCGTCACCCAGCCGTACACGTGTTCCAGCATCCGCGACGCGTCAGCGAACTGCGACACATCGCCGGCCTTGTGAGCCGCACGACGCCCGTACGGCACCGCCCGATCCCACTGCTCGGCACGACTGAAGTGGTGCGCGAGGACGTCCGGCTGTTCCTCGGCCCGGTCGGGGTGCAGCTCTTCCAGTACCTCGCCAACCAGGCCGTGCAGCTTCCGGCGCTGATGCTTGACGAGACTCTCGTACGCCGCCTCCTGAGTCAACGCGTGCTTGAATCGATAGACCGGCACCGGGAGTATCCGCACCTGCTGGATCATACCGAGCGACTTGAGCGATTCCAGGGAGGAGAGTAGCCGAGTCCCTTCCGGCAGCGCACGCTCGAGCACGTCGCGCCCGAACTCGCGACCCACAACGGACGCCAGTCGCATCACTTCGCGCGCGTCTGGGTCCACGCGGTCCAGCCGGCTCCGAAGCACCGCCTGTACGGTGTCGGGCAGCTGCAGGGCCTCGACACTTCCGGCCAGCACGGCCCGCCCGCCCTGGACCGTGACGAGATCTTCCTCCTGAATGGCGTGACACAGCTCCTCGAGGAAGAACGGGTTACCCGCCGTGCGCTCGTGCAGGTGTCGAGTGAGATCGTCGCCGACGCTGTCCACCTCGAGGACTGAGCAGACGACCGCATTCGAAGAGGATAGATCGAGTGGACCCAATCTGATCGTAGTGTTGTGATCGACCTGTCCCAGATCGGGGATACCGTCCGGCCGCGCCGTCACCACAACCAGCATGGGAAAGGCGCCGGCGATGCTGCCCAGTTGTTGCAGCATCTCTCGCGATGCGATGTCGGCCCAGTGCCAGTCTTCTAGCAGCATCACGATCGGCCGTTGCCGGGACGCCTGGGTGAACACCGCTGAGAGGCCCTCTTGCATGACCAGGCGAAAGTCCTCGCCCTTCAACTGTGCTGGAGGCTCATGCTTGTCAGACTGGACCGAGAGCAGGTGCAGATAGTAGGGAATGAAGTCGGCCAGGGTGGGGTCGAGTGCGCGCACTTGCGCGACCACGGTGTCCGCCTGCGACTCGACATCATCCCTCAAGTCCAGCACGTGTCGGAGCGCCTCAACGAAGGGTAGGTACGGACTGGTCTCCGCCACCGCCTGACAGCGCCCCTCGACGATGCGCACGTCGACGACGTTAAGAGTGCGCACGAACTCGTAGCGTAACCGACTCTTCCCGACACCGGCGTCGCCCACCACCGACACCACCTGACCTTCGCCGGCAAGTGACCTGTCGAGACAACTCCCGAGCGTCTGCATCTCCCCTTCCCGTCCGGCGAAGCGCGTGAGCCCGGTACGGTCGGAAGCCTCGAACCGCGTACTCGCGCCCGACTCACCGACCACTCTGTGCACCGCGATCCCGGATGCGCCGCCACCGGTTGAAACAGGGTCGAGTGCCTCGGTGGTGAAGAACGGCGCGAGCAGCCGCTCCGTCTCAGCACTAACCAGCACGTCGCTGCCACTCGCGTGCACCGCGAGCCTCGTAGCCACTTGCACCGCGTCGCCGGTCACGGAGTGTCGCTGTCCATCGCGTCGACCCGCACCCGCCACTAGGAAACCGGTGCCGATGCCGGTACGAACGCCAATCGGGTGTCCCGCGGCAATCTGGAGCTCCGAGCTCACTGCTTCGACGTGTTCCCTGAGCTCGATTGCCGCGCGCACCGCGCGCCGCGCGTCGTCCTCGTGTGCCACCGGCACACCGAACATCGCGACCAACTCCTCGCCGGCAGCGCTGTTCAGCACCCCACCGTATCTCGTCACGATCGCTTCGGCGGCCCCGTGGATGCGATCCATCAAGCTGTCGAGCTCGTGCGCGTCGATGTGCTCAGCGAGCGTTCCTATCCCGTCGATGATCGACTGCGCCACCGTGGCATAGCGCCGCTCGCTGACCGTCAATTGCGACGCGAGGCTCGCGCTCGGTTCCACGGGTCTTGCGTCCCCCGCGATCGGCCGGCCGCACCCGCCACAGAAGCGCTGCCCGGCAGGATTCTGGCGGCCGCAGCTCTCACAGGAGACGGACTCGGTCAGGACGCTCGTTGCGGGAGCGGATACACCACCGCCGGCAAGCGCGCGTGCGAACTCGACGGCTGACGCGAACCGATCTGAGGGATCCTTGGCCAATGCCTTCGCCACGGCATGCTCTATGTGCGGTGGCACTGCACTCCGTAGTTCGCTCAAGGGGGCCGGTTCGCAGGAGAACACCTTTGCGATGACTGCCTGCATGTTTGGACCGGTGTGCGGCGGACTGCCGGTCAACAACTCGTACAGCACGCAGCCGAGCGCGTAGATGTCGCTCGCCGCACCAAGCGACTCCTCTCCCGCCGCCTGCTCCGGGCTCATGTACTCCGGGGTCCCGATCAGGATTCCGGTTGTCGTGAGACGGTCACCGCTGGCGCCGCCCATTGCCAGCGCGATACCGAAGTCGGCAACCAACACTTGTTCTTCGGTGAGCAGGATGTTGGCGGGTTTGATGTCACGATGGACCACGTCGAGCCTGTGAGCGTATTCGAGCGCCGACGCGACCGCCACCGTTATTCGCACCGCCTCATCGACAGCCTGTTGTTTCTGCCGGGCTATCCGCTGCCGCAGTGATTCACCGGCGACGAATGGCATGACGTAGAAGAGCAGACCACCGGCCTGTCCCGAGTCGAACAGCGGCAGGATGTTGGGGTGCTGCAGGTTCGCCATGACGCGTATCTCGCGCAGGAACCGCGCGACGCCTACGGCCGCCGCGAACTCCGGGCGCAGCACCTTGATCGCCACGGGCCGGCCGTGCTTGAGATCACCCGCCAGGTAGACCGTGGCCATGCCACCTGCTCCGATCTCCCGCTCGACGGCGTATTGGTCTTCTAAAGATTTTCTGAGGTGGTCAACTGGGTCCTGCAATCTGGGCGACTCCCCTCGCATTGAGCAAAGAAGGATACGGGAAGGGAAGGTCTGACGCCACAATGGTCAACGGCGTTGATGGTTATTCGTGGGTTGGAACGTGATCTCATGCTCGAGGACTCGAGCATGAAGCGATGCGGTCGAACGTTCCTCGCCGACTGCACCCGACGACAAGCCTCCAATCGCCGCGCCTACGTCACCGCCTCACCACCGGCAACTTGATCTGTGACGGATACTGCCTCGAGTGGTGCACCGTGTTGTGCGCCACTACCGCTTCCGTCTCATCGTAGTTGTTGCCACCGGTGTTAAGGTTGCGGGTGAAGCGGGGGAAGTTGCTGCTGGAAACCTCGATCCGGATACTATGGCCAGCAGCAAAGTAGTTGCTGGTCGACATGGGACTGACCGAGAGTTCATACACTCGGCCCTGCTCCATGAACACCTGCCTGTCATAGCCCTCGCGATAGCGTACCCGCTGAATCGTCTCATCCAGGTTGTAGGCCCGGCCATCGGGATAGACGTCGAGCAGTTTGACCGTGAAGTCCGTGTCCTTTGCGTCCGACGACACGTACAGGGTGACCTCGATCGTACCACTCACCTCGATACCCTGTTCCAGCGGCTCCGTGGTGTAGACCAGGATGTCGTGGCGAGCTTCCATGTGTCGCTGATCAAACGATCCGGCGTCTATCGCATCTCCGGTGCAGCATACGTTGCCGCCATAGGAGCGCACCGGGTTGAACGGATCGTAGCTAAAGTGGTCGGCGTTGTCTTGCCTTGCTGGTTGGCTCATCGAAAGCCTGCCGTCACCAAACAGGCTGTTGGCGCCGGTTTCGCTGTCGAGATAGTACGTGACCAGCTCCGCTGCTTCAGGCGGCCAAGTCTGCGCCGCCTGCCACCTGTTGTTACCCATAGTGTAGTACTGCACCTTCGGTGTCGACTGAGTGATCCCGTTCTGCTCGCCCTTCAGCCAGTAGTCGAACCAGCCGTAGATGAGACCATCGTAGTCGAGCCGCGCATCGCCCACGTTTCGCTCACCAACGATGGTCTGCTCTGTGGCGCGGGTGTAGGCGCAGTGAGTGACCGGCGCGACCACTGCGAACTGGTTCTGAGCTACCTCCGGGTCTGTCGCGTTCTCGGTCACGTGATTGAACAGCGCCAGGTTGGGGCCGATGGAAACGTCGTACCACGACATGAACCACATGCTGGGCACGCCGAACGGCTCGTCGTCGTGGTACAAACCGCCCTTGTACCAGGCGGGATCATTCGGGGCCCGTTGAATCATCCTACCACCCGTTGCCACCGGAGCTGCATCCGCAAAAATGCCCTTCGGCCCGTCCACATTTCGCATGATGTCTTCGACTGGCAAGTGCCACAGCGCTTCGGTCCAGTCCACACTGGGCAGTTCCGGCGCCAGGTCAAAGTACTTGGACAGACGCACCATGTCGTCGCGCGAGATGTCGCTGGGGAACATCGGCCGCTGCGTGTTTTGCACCCCGTACAACCAAGCGAAGAACAACATCTGCTCGGCACCGCCGCGATACCAGTTGCCCTGTTCGTAGAACTCGCCGACTCGGCCGACTCCGGCTCCGAAACCCTGCGGCACCATCGCGGCATGGGCCGGATGATCCAGTGCCGCCAGCCCCATCTGCCATTCCGCAGTCGACGAGCAACCCAGAGTTCCCACCTTGCCGTTGGACCACCGCTGCGCGGCAATCCAGTCCAAGGCGTCGTACCCGTCAGTCTTAGGCGGACCCAGGATATCCCACTCGCCCTCTGAAAAGTATCTGCCGCGTTCGTTCTGCACGATATAGGCATATCCTCGCCTCACCGCATTCAGTACAGCGCCGAGCCGTCGGGTCTGCAGTTCTCCGTCGCGATACGAACTGAAGTTGTACGGCGTGCGGACGAAGATCGTGGGGAACGGTCCCCCGGTCTTGGGGCGATAGATGTCCGTAGCGAGCCTCACCCCGTCTCGCATCGGCACCATGATCTTCTGCTCTATGACTGCGATGGCCTCGAGCGAGTCGAGTTCGGCCTGCGCTGCAGCCGGCTGCCCGTACGCAAGAACCGCCATAAACACGAGAATGCACTGACGTACAAAGCTCCTCATTGTGCTCCCCTGGTGGTCGGGTGAACTCACATGGATTCGCAAACAAGATGTAGTCTGGTTCAGAGAGCTGCCAGCGGTCGGCGGATCAGCGGTCAGCAGCCGGCAGCCGGCAGCCGGCGGCCGGCAGCCACCTTCGAGGTTCTGGACGGCTGTTCTAAACGTGAACCGAATGCGCGCTAAGCTGGTGGAGTGGACATTCGCTGCGGCCCAGTTGCATCTGGTTCCTGAGGTCGGCGTGTGACCAGGAAACCTGCAAGTCGTCCAGTCGCTCACCGAGTAGTTCGATGCGCTCTTCGCGGATCTCGCCCATACCCCGCTCGTATCCCAGTACCAACTGCGTGACCCGCAGCGGGTCGTGGTCCATTATGCGCGCGGCAGTGGCATCGGCAGCCACCAGGTCCGTGCTCGCAAGCAGCAGCCAGGAGCCGAGTCGGTCTCGCATGTCCACGGTGCGGCCGCCGTGATGCAGATTGGGGCCGTCCCCTTCGACGCCGATAGAGAAGTCGACGATAGCGAGATCCGGCTGCACGCCCTGCACGATGTCGAGGTAGATCTCCGCAATCGCCCTGGGGCTCGAGTGGTCCAACACGACTCCGCGGTCCATCACCCCGTTTGCTATATCGCCATAGCGCTCTAACGGTGTAATGCCGATGAAGTTCTTGAGCGCCAGCGTGAGCTGAGCCCAGGAATGGGTCTTGGCCACCGGGACGGAGATCACGCGGTCCGCGTTGGCAACCAAGCTCGAGACCGCAATCGTGCCGAGGTAGGTGTTGGACGGTACTTCTACCCACTCGGGCGAATCGGTCTCAAGCGAGGCGACCCGCACTGTTCGTCCGTAAACCGCGCTCAACCGCGCGGCCTCGCTCGCCAGGTTGGCCGAGCCGTCGAGCGTCCTCGCCCACTCCCAGTTCAAGGTCAGACTGTGACTTCCGTCGCCGATGATCACCTCGCTGGCTCCCGCCTCGAGGCATTGTTCGGCCACGGCTACAACCACCTCCGGTTTGGTGCATTCCCCCATCGCGAACACGTTGCCCTGCCCCGCCGCGGGGAGCGTGACCATGTTGGGCTTGATGAACACGCTCTCCCCGTCATGCACCACAGTCTCGATGCCGCCTACGCTGTCCAGCACATCGTGCGTCATCGCCGCCAAGTTCGTGCCCCGCACCGCAGCAACCTGCGCGGTCGGATCGGTGGGTCCGGTTGGTGACGCCTTGCACGAGCCCACGGCCGCGGTGCCGGCCGCGACCGCTGCCGCTTGTACGAAGTCTCTGCGGCTGATATCTGAACCGTGGTGGGCTGGATCGGTCATCATGACCTCCGTGGTGCCGGCTCCGGTGGGGCGGTTATTTAGAATCCTACACTACCGGCCACGAGAAGAGCCACTCGCGCCGGTGGAGTCCACAGGTAGCACGCATGGGAATGGAATCGTGTACCAGTGGGAGTCGCTGGCAGCTGGCTGGCGGCTGGCAGCCGACAGCTGGCCGCCGACCGCCGATCGCCCTACCGCCTCAGCAGATAGCTCGCCTTAACGAAAAACCCTTCGCCCGTGAGATCCATTTGTGACAGCCTCACATTGGCTAGGCCCTGCATGAGCCGGCTGTAGCCGATGAAGAAGACCGTGCCCGGCGAGTGCTCGTACTTGAGCAGGAACTGACCCTCGAACCGACCCGCCTCGACAGCGGCCTGGACCGTACCCTCGACAACCAATGGCTGCTCAGTTCTGGGATCTCGCAGCGCGTCCCGCTCTTCCAACGAGTATTGCACCACCACGCGCGCGAGCAACGCACGACTGAATTGATATTGAGCACGAAAGCGGGGAATGTGCACGGTCGAGAACACCGAGTCGTCGCGACGACGCCATAGCCGCGAGTAGGTGTAGTTGAGTGCGATTTGAGCGGCTGTTGTCGGCCGGAACGTGACGTCAGGCGCCGCCTGCAGCTCGATTCCGCGGGCACCTTCCACGAATATCGGGACCTCTCGGTAGTACAGCCGACCGTTCAGCTGCACTTGATTGGTGATTCGCAGGCGCGGTATCACACCAACTGCCTTCATGTGTGTCAGGTTTGGCGGCGCGACAAACGCTTGGGCCTCACCGTTTTGGTCTAGAACCTCATAGTCGGCGTAGTCCTCGGGTCGGAACCGGAAGTACCCGTCCCGCACCACCAACGAGAGCGTGCGATCTCCCTTGAATGACAACGACGGCCACAGCTCGACTTCGGCCTCGTAGGGCCGATCCCCACCCCAGAATTCGTCGTGGTCGTAGAACGTGTTACCCCTGACCTCGGCGCTGAGCTGTTCCAGCAGCGCACCTGGTTTGCCGAAGGTCACCACCCGCACGCGTCCGAACAGCTCCGTGTCACCCACGCGCGGAATGAACCCGCTCTCAGTCCTGAAGTCCCCATGGACGTCGTCGATCTTGGCTTGGAACTGAAACGCCCGGCCGCTACGCTCCACCGAAGCCATCAGCGACGGCGCCGCGAAGGTCTCCTCATCAGCGCCGTATGACGTCCAGCTGTTGGCCACCTGGGTAGTAAACGTGTACCGCCCTAACAGGAATCTCGCGTCAACAGCCGCAACACGGTTGAAGCGCCCGGTTCCCAACACCGATCTGTCGGTGTACAGCAGACCGACCGTTGAACCGCTCCCCACATCGCTGCGAAGCCGCAACAGATTGAACGCGGCGGAGTTGTCACCGCCGTACAGCGTCTTGGGCGCTTCATCCACGGCACCGAGATAGCCGACATTGAACGACCCCAGTTTGCCGGTCAGCTTCGTGCCGCCGATCGGGTCGGCAATCTGCCGCGTATGCACCATGTTGCGCGGAGTACGGAAGATCTCCGTGCCCTCCAAGAAGAAGGGCCGCTTCTCAGGGAAGAACAGGGCAAACCGCTCGTTTACCGTGATCCGGTTGGCGTCGGTCTCGACCTGTGAGAAATCGGGATTGAACGTGGCATCGAGCACGAGGTTCTGAGTAATGCCGACGCGACCGTTCAGCCCGAAGTCCGGCTCGAAGGCATCCTGCTGATACTCGTCGTCGACCCTCTGCCCCACGCGCTTTCCCGTAGCCACCGGGTTGATCTCCAGCAGCCTGCCGGGCCTGAGGTCCTGCAAACCTACGAGTCGTCCACTCTGAGCAAGGGTGCTCGAGATGTTCTGGGTGAGCGGAGCCCAAGATTGCTTGAAGGCCTTCCGCTTCACCTCACGTGCGATCTGAATGCCCCAGTCCTGAGTCGACGTCTGCCGGAACCGGAGCGAGGTGTAGGGGATCTTGATTTCCGCAACCCAACCCTCGGCGGTCACACGAGCATCGGACTCCCACACGAAGTCCGGGTTGAAATCGATCGATACCGACGATCCCGGGCGCCGCCGCATGCCCTCGATCCAGAGACCGTCTGCCTGGATGCCGAGTGGATTGACATAGAACACGTACGCCTGACGCCGGTCGTTGAACGTGTCCAACATGATGCGGATCCAGTCGTCGCCGAACATGGACCGGTCGCGTTCGGCCAACCTCCCAAGTATCAGGTCGGGCTCGCTGTCGAACGCCTGAATGCCGAAGTAGATGGCCTTGGAGGTATAGAAGACGCGCACGATTGTCGGCTCGGTGGCTGGAATCCCCTCCACCGGTTCGTACTGAGAGAAACCACCCAGAACCGAAGCGCTCACCCACGCCGGCTCATCAAGCCGCCCATCGACGTGAAGGTCCGGATCCTGGTGCCGGACGACCAAGACGTCCAACTCTCGCGACATTCCGCTGTAGATGGCGGAATCCCCGGGCACCACTGCCTCGAACCCACCCGCGGAGATGGGCCCTTGAAACGCCGGCACCAGCGCCATGCTGAGGGCTACAAGGCTATTAAGCAACACCGTTATCCCGTCTGCCGTGCACAGATGGCTCTGAAGATACGCCCTTGGGCGCACTGGGCGAGCTTCGAGAGGCATTGTCATTGTATCTTCATATTCCCTTCAGCGACTCAACAACCCGCACGGCGTGTGCGTATTAGAAGGGATGGCCCTACCCGATCTCAGTCCATGATTGTGGAGGTGAAGTGCGCAACAGAATTGCTCTCCTCGTCGCAATGACCATCGCCCAGGCGTTTTCCATCGCGACAGCCCAAGCCCAATCCGGCGACGACGAAGCGCCGGCACGGCGTGCCGTTGTCGCCACCAAGCTGCTGCCGCAAGAAAACGTGAATCTGGACGGCCACGTCGACGAGGAGTTCTGGAGGCGCGCTGCGCCCGCGTCCGGCTTCTTGCAGGAAGACCCGGACGAAGGCCAACCCGCTACCGAGGACAGCGAGGTGTACGTCGCGTTCGACGCGAACAACCTCTACATCGGCGCGATTCTTTACGACAGCGAACCGGACCGGATTCTCGCCTACCAGAAGGAGCGGGACGCCGGACTATTCACCGATGACCGGTTCATGTGGATCCTCGACACGTTCCTCGACGGGAGAACCGGCTACTACTTCGAGGTCAATCCTGCTGGGCTGATGGGAGATGGACTGCTGGGTGGCGGTGGAGGTCGGGGAGGCGGAGGTGGGGGGGGTGGCGGAGGCGGCGGTAGAGGCGGATTCGGTGGTTTTGGGGTCAACAAGTCCTGGGACGGGATTTGGATAGCAAGAGTCACCCGGAATGAAGCCGGGTGGTCGGCGGAGATCGAGATTCCCTTCCGTACGCTCAACTTCGATCCCTCACAGGACACTTGGGGAATCAACTTCCAGCGTACTGTCAGGCGGAAGAACGAGGACTCGCGCTGGACGGGCTATCGTCGCAACCAGCAATTCACGCGACCGATTCATGCAGGCCTGTTGACCGGCCTGGGTGAGATGTCACAGGGTGTCGGACTAGAGGTCGTACCTTATGGCCTGGCCGGATGGACGAACGTTCCTGAAAACATGGACCCGACCGAGACCCCGCTGGACGCCGGATTCGACCTGTCATACAACGTGACGCCGAGCCTGCGAGCGGCCCTGACGGTGAACACCGATTTTGCGGAGGTTGAGACCGACCAGCGTAGGGTGAACCTCACGCGGTTTCCTCTGTTCTTCCCCGAGCGTCGTGACTTCTTCCTGGAAGGCTCAGGAGTATTCAGTTTCTCCCCGCGCAACGGCGTGACGCCTTACTTCAGTCGTGATATCGGGCTCTACGAGGGCGAACCCGTGCCGATTACGTATGGTCTCCGTTTGGGCGGGCAGGCGGGGCGCTACGAGCTGGGCTTCGTGCAGGTACACACCGCGTCCGATCGACTGATCGACGACGCTGACACGGTGGCCATTCAACCGGAGGACTTCACGGTCGCCCGGATCAAGCGTACCTTCTCCGAGCAGTCGACTGTCGGAGTCATCTACACTCGCCGAGCTACGAAAGCAGACGAGACTGGGTTCGCGCCTCCCGACCGGCACACCGTCGGAGTCGATCTCGACCTATTCACATCTCGTTTCCTGGGCGACAAGAACTTTCAGTTCGAGGCCTTTTTCGTGGGGCACACCGACCCGGTTGCCGGCGGCGGCTCCTCCTTCGGGGACCTCTCAGCGCGCGGCATTCGGATCAATTATCCCAACGACATCTGGCGGATTCACAGCTCCTACCGTGAGCTGGGCGAGGAATTCGATCCGGCACTGGGGTTCACTCGTCGCAACGGCTTCCGCCGGTTTCAACCCACCATAGCCTTCGCGCCACGACCTCGTAACTTGCTCGGAATCCGCCAAATGGACTTCGAAATCCAGTTCGAGTACCTGATGAACATGGAGTGGGAACGCGAGACTCAGAAAACCGATTTCGGGTTGTTGGGTCTCAATTTCCACAGTGGCGAGCGGGTGAACCTGACTGTCACGCATCTGCGCGAGCGCCTGGCCGACGATTTCGAGATCCGTGACGACATCATCATTCCGGTGGGCGACTACGAGACGCTCGAAATGCGCGCGTTCTTCAACACGGCGAGCCGACGCATGCTGTCGACAAGACTCGAGTTCACCAAGGGTGAGTTCTGGTCCGGCGACCGAACGGCTTATGAATTGAACGGAACGATCAAGCCCGGACCTGGCCTCAGCCTGTCGGCAAGTTACGAGCACAACGACGTCACACTTCAGGAGGGCTCATTCACCACGAACCTCTTGAGGGCAGACGCAAGGTGGCAACTGAGCCCTTGGGCATCGTTCACCAGCAACCTGCAGTGGGACGACGTGAGTGACATCGTGGGGTTGTTCACCCGCTTCCGCTGGATACTGACTCCGGGAAGCGATCTGTATATCGTGTACACTCACAACTGGAGCGACGATCAGGAGGACCTGCTGAGTCGTGACAGGTTCGAGACGATCTCTCGTGGCGCCACGACGAAACTGAGTTACACGTACAGGTTCTAGAGCGGGCAGCCGGCCGCCAGCAGCCGGCTGCCATTCGGTCTAGCTCAATACTCGCTGCAGGAACTGCTTGAGTCTGCTCCAAGCGTCTGAAGCCGGTTCCTCACGCAGCTCCCGATTCTGCTCCACCCGCAGCCAGAATCCGTGGTTGACCGCATCGTAGATGTGGATGTCGTTGTCGATTCCCAGTGAATCCAGCGTCGCGGCAAACCGTTCGACTTGCTCCGGCGGAATACCTCCATCCATCTCGGCGAACGTGCCGTAGACCGGATGGTGCAGCTTAGCCAACTCAGCGGGGTCCTCGACGAGCGAACCGTAAAAGATCGCCGTCGCGTCGTGGTGCTCACCGCCAAGCGCGTAGCTCAGAGCAATTCCGCCGCCAAAACACCATCCCATGACACCGATCTTCCCCGTGACATCGGATCTCTCCCGCAGTAATCGCTGGGCCGCGTCGAGGTTCGCAATCACCGCATCCGGATTGCCCCGCGCTTCCTCCATCAGAGCCACGTTCTCGTCCCGATTGCTTCCGGTGCGGCCACGATACATATCCGCGGCAAGCGCAACGTAACCTTCGTCTGCGAAGGCATCGGCCACTTGACGCACTCGATCAACCAAACCGTTCCACTCGTGAATCAGTATCAGCGCCGGAAACGGGCCCTCACCCTCAGGGACGGCGAGATATCCCCGCGTGTCCGCGTCCCCTGCCACGTATGCTACCGCTTCACCCTGAGGTGGCGGTGCCTCACCCAGAATGGCAGCAGGAATCGAGGACATGACCGAGTCGCCGGGCTGGTCGGCCGCTTCGCGATCGGCCGACGTGCAACCCAGGGCGGCAAGTAGAAACAAGAGTAGAGTTCGCTTCGCATACATCGTGCAATGTCTCCAGTGAAATGGGAGGTAAATAATCCGTCGAGTCCGGGCGAGCCGGTCGTTGGCGTGACGTGGTCCCTGCGGATCAGTCCTGTCGCATGGCTCGAGCGACTACGACTGTGATGTTGTCGCTGCCACCGTCGTCGAGAGCGTCCTGCAACAGGTCTTCGCATACCTGTCTGGCCGACGTCATCGAAGTCAGCCGCTCGCGAATTCGATCATCACTCACGTGCTTCGTTAGCCCGTCACTGCACAGCAGGCCGACGTCCTTCCAGCCTATGTCAAATCGAGTCACCACCGGCGCCGACTGAGAACCGCCGATGGAACTCGACAGCACATGCTCCCAATGAGTCCCCACCACATCGGCCCTGCTTACCACACCCTGGTCTATCAGCTCTTGCGCCAGCGTCTGATCACGCGAGATCTGGGTCAGATCACCATTCTTCAGGTGATAACAGCGGCTGTCGCCCACTTGCAGCAGGTACGATCGCGGCCACACACCAATCCACAGCGTAAGCGTGGTCGCCATGCCTCGACGTTCGGCATCTCTGTCACCACGTTGCGCAATCCTCTCGTGCACTCGCAGCCCGGCTTCCAAGAGAGCAGCTGAGAAGGCCTCCTCATCTCCAGTGTCTCGTGTGTAGTAGCAACGCATGGTGTTCGCCACGTACCACGTGATCTCCTGTACGGCCAGACGACTCGCCTCCTCGCCCTTTGACCCTCCGCCCACCCCGTCGGCAACCATCCCCAGTAACGCGAGGCGATGCGCGTCAATCGGTAACTCGCTGACATCCGGCAGACTGGAAAGGTGAATGTCCACATGTCTCCTCAGCGAGCAGATGAGAAAGTGATCCTGATTCTCCTCGCGGACCTTCCCGGGATGAGTCAATCCGTAGATATCGATCTCGTCATCACGTGGCTTGTGATTGACAACTTCAGCTTGCGCCGTCTCGTCAGGCTGTGTCATTGGTGGTCTCCTACCCACAGGGCCATGAACTATATCGGTCCAGACCGGGCCTGACTAGGATGCGTAACAATGTTGAATTCGGACTCTGTCACAGATCGTCCAGACGGCTGCCGATCAAAAAGGGGAGGCAGGCGGAATCTCCGCCTGCCTCCAGCTATCACTGCCCGAGACCGTAAGCCTCAGACGCGAAACACCACAGTCACTGCAATGAGCACGAAAGGCTCAGAAGTCTCCAGCAGTCCCAGCCCGGCTGCTCGCACTCTGCCACCGGCTCGGACCACCTCAGCAACCGCCTCGAGCGATCCCAGCGATTCGTCGCAATCCTCATGCACGATCATCGTTCCCTCGACGACGCGCACCGTTGGACCATCCTCGAGGGTGAAGCTGTAGCCCTCCAGATCGACCGAGATCACCGTACCCTCGAAGTGCTGAATCCCCGGAGGAACTACGAAGAAGGCGACCTTGACTGCGAGCAGTCGATCCGCTTCCACGTTGGACACGGCGACGTCCGGCCTACCGACGCCTGCTGCCACTACAGTGAGGCCCGCTTCGAGCGCCTCCCACACCGCGGCCAGCGTCCGTAGCGAGTGGACATCGGCCGCCTGGAACCACACAACTGTCTCGTCATTGATGCGCACGACGAGCCCGCTCCTCAGAGTGAACGTGTGGGCATCCAGATTGACTGACTCTACCACACCGTGAAAGGCGTGAAGATTGGGTGGCTCGAGCACGAACATGATCTTCTTGGCACAGATGACCAGCGGGTCTTCGGACACGAGCTCGCCGACGCCGGCAGCTATGACGCGTCTTCCTGCCGCCAGCGCCTCAGCCACCGCTTCGAGCGAACCCAGTCGATGGTCTTCGGCTGCCGTGCCGAACCAGATCTCGGTGTCGTCCTTGACCTGCACCAACGTGCCGTTCGCCAGAAGCACAGTGCGCTCAATCAGGTCCACCTCCGCGACCAAGCCGCGGAAGTCCTCCATGGGAGGCGGCCGCACCACGAAGACGATCTTGACCGCCTCAATGATCAGCGGTTCCTCACTCACAACGACGCCCACACCAGCGGCCACGACCTTGAGACCAGCGTCGAGTGCTCTCTGGACCTCTTCCAGGGAACCGAGCAGGTGGGCATGGTCCGCGTTGAATCGGATGTACGTCTCATCCGTGATCTGTATGATCAGCCCGCCCTCAAGCACGACAAGACGGTCTACCAGATCGACTTCTGCGACCAGTCCCTCGAAGTCCTCCATTGGCGGAGGCTCGACTTCGAACACCACGACTATTGCTATCAGCTTGAGCGGCTCGTGACTCTCAACCACTCCGACGCCCGCGGTGTAGACTGTGAATCCCTCTTTGATCGCCCGGTCAACCGCTTCCAGTGAGGGCAGGCGGTGCTCGTCGCCGTCTTCGTATCTGATCTCCGTCTCGCCCGGGATTAGTCGTACCTCGGGCCCGTCCTTGATCACGAACGACTGTCGATCCAAGTTCACCGACTCGATCATGCCCTCGAACTTTTCTTTCTCGAGGTTGGGACGTTCCCGCTCCAGATGTGTGATGCCCTCACGAATGCGAATCTCGAACTCACGCGCGAGCAGGGTCATCCAACCATCCGGGAACCCGCTCTCGTTACGGGCCAAGTTGTCCCGATCGATGGTCATTTCGAGGATTCGGCCTTCGCCTTCACCGAGCAGCTTGATCTGGCTGGCAGTGAAGCTCTCATCGTCTGGCGCCTGAGGAACACTGGGCGCAGGACGCCTGGCTTCCACGGCGGGCCGGGCACCATCTGCCACCGCACCTTGTATTCGCGCCAGGACCGAGGCAGGCTCCAGCTCGGCGGCGTCGTCTCGAGTGGTGAACCGCGTTTCGTCATTGCAGCTCGATGGCAACGACACGTCCTTCCACCCGCTCGTCGTTCCCCAACGACTCGGGCGACTTGATCTCGAGTTCCTTGATCACCACACCCTGCCGATACAAGGTGATCTCGACGCGCGCCGCCTCTACATCGAGTGTGTTGGCCAGTTCCAGTAGGCTCAGGTCGGTAGAGAACTGCGAGTCGCCCAAGAC
>JBDHHP010000036.1:0-29519 GCA_039589275.1 Gemmatimonadota bacterium
GATCTTGTCGAATTCGGGGCCGGGGCCCAACGCGGAGTCGAGGTTTGTCATTTCGGCTATCAGCTATCAGCTTTCAGCTATCAGCTGTTGGCGGCTGCCAGCAGCCAGCCGCCAGCTCTGGGCGAACTGCTCCCTGCTCCCTGCTCCCGGCCTGTCTGCTCAAGGGACCAACGCCCTACGTTGGAACCTCACGACGCCCCCGTCCGCGGCAACCCATACATACCGCTCGTCGGCGACCATGTCGCGCACCGCGCCCGGCACGTCGCCCGGCGCATTGAAGAATGTGAACTGGCGAGTGGCAAAGCGGTATAGGGCGAAGCCGGAGGCCCCACCCAACCAGACGCTGGTGGGATCCGCGGCGATGCAAGTGAGGCGGCCTAGCTCGCCGTTCAGGTTACGCTCGACTGTCCACCCACCCCTGGCTGCCGGCTGCCGGCGGCCGGCGGCCGAGTCAGCTGTCAGCTGATCCTGCTCCCTGCTCCCTGCTCCCTGCTCCCTCCAAATCACTCTGTCTCTGGTGGCAACGACCAATACATCCCCCACCACCTCAACCGCCGTTATCTCGTCTCTCAACTCCGGGACATCCACCGCATCCGGCGGCTCGCGAGCCATACTGAGTCGCCGGTGGAGGCGAGGTCCCAGACAGTGTGAGGATCGCCAACACGTTCGACATCGCCCGCGGTGATTAGCGCCAATCCGCGATCGGTCCCTACCCACACCCCGTCAGGGGCTGCGGCGAATGCATAGACCCGTTCGCTCGGGAGGCCGTCGGATGACGTGATGCGGCGCGAGTCGCGCTGACGATTGAACACTGCGATGCCTGCATCAGTGGCCAGCCATAGCTCTTCTCCCACCGCCAGCAAGTCGTAAATGGCCGATCCGGCGAACCCGCGCACGCGCGGGCCTTCGTAGTACTCGAACCGCGCCAGATCGTTGGCTGCGAACGTGACGCCGGGGTCGCCCGCGATATCGCTGCCGCCGGCCCAGACACCGTCCGTTGTCAGCGCCAGCGCGGTAGCGCCCTGGGTCACCAGGCCAAACGGGAGAACCTCGAAATCGCTGATGCCGGGATCGAACTCAACCAAGCCGAGTCCGTTGGTACCGAGAAACACCTCGCCGGTAACCGGCACCTCTGCAGCCGCGGTGAAGCGGTACGAGCGCATGCGTTGGTTGGTGAGAACGCGGGCGGAGAGGGTCGCTATAATCGGATACCGCTCTACTAGCGCAGCCAGTCTGGCAGCCAGCCGCCGGCGGCCAGCGGCCGGCTGCCGCGGTGCCGGAACTGGTATCACTCCGCCGCGCGGCAGCATGTGCCAACCCGTGCGGTCGCGGAAGTAGACTCCGGCGAATGGATCTGCGGGGTCAAGCCAAAGTTGGCTTGCGCCGCCAGGTACTATCACCGTCTCCAGTCGCTGCAGTGCGGGCTGGTAATTCGAAACGCCTCTGTCGGTCGCCAGCCAGAGCGACCTATCCGAGGCATCTGCGGCCGCATCGAACACCCGAGTCCATTCGGCAGCGTCCCAGCCATGAGCGGCTGTAAGAGGTGGCTCCCAGCGACGAAACCGATGGTCGTACACCGCGATGCCGTGCCGAGTCACCGCGTAAGCCACGGCATCGTCCACCGCCACGGCATCGACCCGGCGGAAGTCGGTCAACACAACTCGCTCTTCCGGACGCCACAGTCGAGATCCCTGCGGCTGCATTGAATCGGCCGGGTAACTGACACCTAGGACTACTAAGAAGAGGCCGCGAGCGGCGACGTGACTCACGCGAGTGCCGGCGGATCGAGCTCCAACAGGACAGGCGGGGCGGGCGGAGTGAGGTGTGCCAGTTCCTTCCACAAAGTCGGCAGCGCAGTGACCACGTCGGCGGGACGCGACGATCTCACCCTGTAACCCGCTGAGGCCAACTCTGCACCGCGGCCCAGTACGTGGGCACCCAGGGCTGCGGCGTCGAGCGGCGCCAAGCCGCGAGCCAGGAATGCGCCGATGAACCCGGCCAACAGATCACCGCTACCACCAGTGGCAAGCGAGGGATTGCCGGAGGCGACGACTCGGCTGGAAGCGCCCTGCTGGGCAACGACAGTGGGTACGCCCTTGAGCAGGATTACGGGCTGGGCGGCAGACGCAGCAGCGGCGGCGCCGGCGGCAGAGGCGGTAGCGTCGAACCGATCGCCCTTGGCTTCATTGGCGATGTCGGGAAACGCCGCCTTGAATTCGCCCGGGTGCGGCGTGAGCACTCGTGGTGACTTGCCGCTCATGAGAACATCGAAACCCACCTGCAACGCGTCCGCGTCGATGATCACGGGTTTCTCGGTACGCTGCAACACTGCCCGCACCAACGCGGTGCGGGCGTCGCCCCTACCCATGCCCGGGCCCAACACGATTGCGTCGGCCCAGTCGATCGCTTCGACCAGTTCGGGTTCGACGTCGGGACCCAACGCCGTCAGCACCGTGAGCGCATCGGGCAGCAGTTCCTGCGCGGCCTGGATGGTCACCTCGTGCGCCGCGATCTTGGCGAGCCCGGCGCCTCCCGCCAGAGCGGTGCGCCCGGCGTGAATCGCGGCTCCAGCCATGCCGTGGTCGCCCCCTATCACCAGCACGCGACCGCGGTCGCCTTTGTGCATCTCCGTGCGAAACTCGGGCAACACCGACGCAGCCCAACGATCCTCGACCAACGTGGGCCATTCCGGCAAGGCTGGCGGGAAACCCATCTCGGCAATGACGATGTGACCACACCAGGATCGCTCTAGCAGGTGACCACGCCTGCCTCCTCCGAAGGTGACCGTTACGTCGGCCTTGACCGGTCCATTGGCTTCGCCGCTGGTGAGATCCAACCCGGTGGGCCCGTCGATCGCAACCACGGGAGCGCCACATTCGGTGAGCCGTTCGGCCATCGCCCCCAGCGTGCCCCGCGGCCTGCCCGACGCACCGGTACCGAGCAGCGCATCCACCACCACGCCGGGGTGCCCGGGCCAATCACCGTCGGGCGAAAGCCGCTCAATGCCGGCGCTCAACGCGAGATTGCGGTTGGCTTCACAGTCGGGCGATCGCTCCCGCTCTTCATCGACCGCCCACACGGTCACGCCCAGTGCAGCTAGAGCCCGGGCCGCGACCCAACCGTCACCACCGTTGTTGCCGTGACCTGCCACTACGAGCACGCCGTGGGTCAGGCGGTCGGCAAAATCACGCGCGATAACCTGCGCTACCGCACGGCCGGCTGCTTCCATCAGTACGCGACCGGGTATGTTCGCTTCTGCGCGCGCGTACTCGTCCCACTTCGCAGCCTGCACGGCGTCGAGAACCGGAATCTTGATCACGCTGTAACTCGGTCGGGATTGTTCTGTCGGGGTGACTCGGCCCCCGCCGCCGCGAGTCTACTTGAAGCTCTGACCGATCGCCCGGCCAAGCGAGATCTCGCCGTTGTCAATCCGGATGTTGAAGCCGCACGCCGGATTGTGACACACCCATGCCTTGTACGTGATCGGCGCGCCGTCCCGCCCGTAATCCGACAGCGGGATCAACACACCTTCGTTGCACTTCATGCAGGAGGGAAACTCCTTCAGATCCATGACGCTACCCGTCCTCCCTAGACAAACCGCAGTTGCTCAAACACCCCCTCCGGCTCGGCTCATGCCGGCCCAGGGGTATTCTCCCTCAAAGGCCTCACGGAAGTCGTACACTGACACGAAGTCCTCGATCCGGTCTTCTTCCCGCGGGATCAACAGCCCCACGTCAATCAGCACGAAGACGATGCGACCGATGTCCTCCGTGGACTCGATACCCCAGTGCGACAACACGGTGCGCGACGTGAGCCCGAACTGCTCTCGGGCCAGATCACGGCACGCCCAGGCCAATTCCTCACCCGAGATGTGGCCCCGCTCCGCACGATTGCGCTGGCAGAACTCCAGCGCGGCCAACACGAACAAGTACGCCCGCTCGTTGAAGCGACCGTCGATGGCCCGAATGCGGTCCAACACCTCGTTTGCCAGTTGCAGCTCAAACACATTAGTAAGGTGGGAAGCTTGTGCGCGGTGAGCAAGGGTTGATAGTTAACCCGTTACCGCACAGTCACTTGGTACAGCGGGAACTGTGCCGCCAACTGCCGCACATCACCCCTCACACGGTCGATCGTGGCATCATCCATCGAGCCCAATATCGCGTCGATCATGCCGGCCAGACGGCGCATTTCGTCTTCGGCCATGCCCCGAGTGGTTAAGGCCGGCGTGCCGATGCGGAGACCGCTGGTTACGAACGGCGACTGTGGATCTCCGGGGATGGTGTTCTTGTTGACATGGATCCCCGCCCGGTCCAGCGCCTTTTCGGCGACCTTGCCGGTCAGGTCCTGTGGCCTGAGATCCACCAGCAACAAGTGGGTATCGGTGCCGCCGGAGACGAGGGTGTAGCCGCGCTCCACCAGTGCTTCGCCCAACGCAACCGCGTTCTTCACGATCTGCGCGGCGTAAGCCTTGAATTCGGGTTGGGCTGCCTCTAAGAACCCCACCGCCTTGGCAGCAATGACGTGCTGCAGCGGACCGCCCTGCATGCCGGGGAACACGCTCTTGTCGATGGCCTTGCCCAGCTCTTCCTTGCACAAGATGAACCCACCGCGTGGTCCGCGCAGCGTCTTGTGGGTGGTACTGGTCACGATGTCGGCGTACGGCACCGGTGAAGGGTGTACGCCTCCAGCGACTAGGCCGGCAAAGTGGGCCATGTCAACCAACAGCAGGGCTTCCACTTCTTTCGCTATCGCGGCGAACGCCGCGAAGTCGATAATGCGAGGATAGGCGCTGCCGCCGGCAACGATCACGCGAGGACGCTGGCTGAGCACGTCTTTGCGCACTGCATCCATGTCCAGCCAGCCGGTCTGCTCGTCGACGCCGTACTGCACCGCCTTGAACAACTTGCCGCTCGCATTGACGGGTGACCCGTGGGTCAAGTGACCGCCGTGAGACAGCTTCATCCCCATCAACGTGTCGCCGGTCTCCATCACGGCCGAGTATGCCGCCATGTTGGCTTGCGCGCCGCTGTGAGGCTGAACGTTGGCGTGGTCGGCGCCGAACAACTCGAGTACGCGGTCTATGGCCAGCTGCTCCAGTTCGTCGACGAATTCGCAGCCGCCATAGTATCGTTTGCGAGGGTAACCTTCGGCGTACTTGTTGGTGAGGACGGACCCCGTGGCCTCCATTACGGCCCGCGAAGTGAAGTTTTCGGACGCAATGAGCTCCAGCCCCTCTTCTTGGCGCGCGACCTCTCGACTTATCAATGTGGCTGCTACAGGATCACGCTGCTCGAGAGGCTCGAGAAGGGGACTGGTATCGTTCATGTAATCAACTCGCCTACGTGTAAAAGTGTTTGCCCTTGGCCTGTGCTGCCTTGGCTACCCGGCGCTCGGCCAAGCGGTCCGCCGCCTGATAGGTCGGCACTGCTTCATCGCGAGCGATCTCGAGCACGTTGTACACTGTGTCGTAAATCGCTGCTGCTTTATTGTGTGCCTTCTCGGTACCCCAGCCCGCAATCTCACCGTTCACGTTGATCAAGCCGCCGCTGTTGATGACGTAGTCGGGGGCGTAGATGACTTCGCGCTCGCTCAGGATGTCTCCGTGACGTTCCTCGGCTAGCTGGTTGTTGGCGGCACCGGCCACGATGTCAACCTGCATCACCTTGAGGGTGTCGTCGTTTATGATGGCGCCCAATGCGCACGGCGCGAAGATCTCGGCCTTGACGCCGTAGATCTCATCGGGTGCCACCGCCTTGGCGCCAAACTCGTCCACACAGCGCTTCACCTTGGCCTCGTCTATGTCCGACACCACCAGCTTGGCGCCTACCGCGTGCACCTCCTTGGCGAGATAGTACCCCACATGACCGCAACCCTGCAGCGACACCGTCTTGCCCTCCAAGCTCTCGTCACCATAGCGGAACTTGGCGCACGCCTGCATGCCGCGGAACGTGCCGAAGGCGGTCACCGGAGACGGGTCGCCCGACAATCCCGCGAGGCCAACAACGTGTTTGGTCTCTTGGCGCACGAACTCCATGTCGCCCGGACTCGTGCCCACGTCCTCGGCCGTTATGTACCGCCCGCTGAGATACTCCACGTGGCGGCCGTGGGCCCGCATGATACCCTCGCGGTCCTTGGTGCTGTTATCGCCCAGTATCACGCTCTTGCCGCCGCCCAAATCGAGACCCGCTGTTGCTGCCTTGTATGTCATCCCGCGCGACAACCTGAGCGCGTCGATCAGCGCCTCGGCATCCGTGCGGTAGTCCCAGAAACGGGTACCGCCCAACGCCGGGCCCAAGATGGTGTTGTGCACGGCTATGATGCCGCGGTATCCGGACTTGCGATCGGACGCGAAACTGACCTGTTCGTGGCCATGCGCCGCGATGAGATCGAACAGATTCTCGTCTAACGAAAGGCCCTCGTCTGCACTGCTAACAGTAGAGTTGTCTGCCAATAACGATTCGCTGGATTTCACTTGTACCCTCGTAGATTTCGGTAGCCTTGGCGTCCCGGAAGAGACGCTCAACTGGATAATCCCGCATGTACCCGTATCCGCCGAACAACTGCACCGCCTGCGTTGTCACCCACATGGCGGCTTCAGAAGCGAACACCTTGGCCATGGCCGCCAGCTTGGTGATCGACCGGCCCGCCTCTTCCTCACGCGCGGTCTCGTGCACCAGCGCCCGAGCAGCGGCCGTACGAGTCGCCATGTCCGCCAACTTGAATTGTACACCCTGGAATCCTCTTAAGGGCGTGTCGAACTGCTTTCGCTCGGCACAGTATTGGATGGAGTGCTCCAACGCGGCACGCGCAATGCCAACGGCCTGTGCGGCCACTCCCAACCGCCCCCGGTCCAGACCCTCCAGTGCGTAGATAAAACCACTTCCTTCATCTCCGAGCAAGTGGTCCTGGCTCAAACGCACATCCCTCAGCGAAACGGTAACCGTGTGAGACGCGCGTAATCCCATCTTGTCTTCGGGCTTGCCGGGCTCCACGCCGGGATGGTCCCTCGGAATCAGAAACACCGAGATACCGCGGCTTTCGAGCCGTTCCTCGGGTGTGTCGGTCCGAACCATGGTCACCAACAGGCCCGCGGTGTCACCCGTGCTGACCCAGGCCTTGCTGCCGTTCAACACCCAATCCGACCCGTCGCGCACAGCCTGCGCCCGAAGGGCAGCTGCGTCGGAGCCGGAATCGGCTTCAGACAGCGCAAAGGCAGCCACCATTTCGCCGCGCGCCATTGGCTTGAGCCACTTCTGTTTTTGCTCCGCGCTACCGTGCTTGAGCAGGATCGAAGCCGGCAGCGAATTGTGCACCGACGTCATGATAGCGATCGAGGCGTCCGCCGCGGCGATCTCCTCGACGATCATCACGTAGGTGAGTGGATCGAGACCGAGCCCATCGTACTCTTCGGGCGTGGTCATACCCAGGAACCCGAGCTCGCCGAGTTTGTCGACAATCTCCTGCGGGAAACTCTTGACTCGATCCCATTCCGCTGCGCGCGGCGCTATCTCGTTTTGCGCGAAGTCTCGCGCCAGCGCGACTATCTCATCGCGCTGTTCTTCAATTTCAGCTGTAGTCATGGAATCCACGGCCGCTCTTTCGGCCTAGGCGTCCGGATGCGACCATCTTGCGCAGCAACGGGCAGGGCCGGTACTTGGGATCGCCCAAGCCCTCGTGCATCACCTCGAGAATCGACAGGCAGACGTCGAGACCGATCAGGTCTGCCAACGCAAGCGGCCCCATGGGGTGAGCCAATCCCAGTTTCGTTACGGTATCCACCGATTCAGCGTCGGCCACACCTTCCATCACGCAATACACCGCCTCGTTGATCAACGGCATCAACACGCGATTCGCCACGAACCCGGGATAGTCGTTCACCTCGACCGGCGTCTTGCCAAGCGAGCTGGCTATCTCACAGACCTGGGCTGTTGTCTCGTCCGACGTGCCCAAGCCGCGAATCACCTCGACCAGCTTCATCATGGGTACGGGGTTCATGAAGTGCATCCCGATCACCTTGTCGGGCTGTTTGGTGTGTGCCGCGATCTCGGTGATTGAGATGGAGGACGTGTTGGTGGCGAGTATCGTGTCGGCCGGTACGGCCGCGGACAGCTTCTCGAACAGCTGGAACTTGAGTCCCGACTCCTCGGTTGCAGCCTCGACCACCAACTCCCCTGACGCCTTGCCCAAATCGGTTGCGGTGGTGATTCGTCCGAGTGCCGCGTCCTTTTCCTCCTCTGTGAGCCTCTCCTTCTTGACCTGCCGATCCATGTTCTTTTGAATCGTCGCGATCGCCTTGTCGAGCTGCGATTGGTCGACATCGATCAACGTGACCTGCCAACCACCCTGGGAGAAGACATGAGCGATGCCATTCCCCATCGTGCCCGCGCCTACCACTGACATCTGCTTCACTTTGTCCGGTCCTCCGTCAACCGTGAGTAGTTCAATACGAGTAACAACATGATTGCCAGCATTACCGCGCTGGCCACTGCTCCGCCCTCCGGTCCGAAGTCACCTCCGGTGAACCAGCTCGGTCCTCCCGGAGAGTATGCTAGGCCCGGCAATCCGAACCGTATCCCGCTCACCGGGGCGTCGGCGGCGAGCGCCAACCCTGCGTTCCAGCCGAAGTGCAATCCCCACGCTGCCGGCAATCGACCGGAGGTGAAGAACACCACACTCATCAGAAACGACGCCAGCCCCACATTCACCATTCCCAGCGCCGAGCTGTCCGGATTCACCAGGTGCGCCAGGGCGAAAACCACCGCCAGGCTCAGCGTGGCCGGCACCTTGCCAAACCGCGTTGCCAGGCGTTGCAGCGGGTAACCGCGAAACAGCAACTCCTCCGCTAGCGCGGCCAGCAACAACAGGCCCGCAATCGGCAGCGCCGCACCCAGGTAACTCACCGTCGACCAACCCGATACGGCGATTCCCGCCGAGCCCGGCCCGATCGCGAGTACCAGAGCCGCGCCTGCCATCACTGATCCGACTGCCACGCCCAGCCCCATCCCTTTAACGGCGCGAGCCAGCCCCGGCCATCCCAACAGGCTCCAGCTTGCCCAGCCGAGCGCCGCGATCACCCAGTACGCCACCATCGCAGACAACAGTAGGGACGCGGTCTGGGCGAACAGCCCACCATGGATGGCGTGCCAACTCGTAGGCAGCACCAACCACACCACCACCGACCCCAAGGTGATCGACGAGTAGAACACGATCACCGCACCTACGGCCCGCATCAAGCGACCCTATTGCCGGATGCAGCGAGCGCGCTCAAGAGAGCGCGCTCGCATCGATGTCCGAGTCAGCTCCGCGCAACGCTGAGCACGACCGCGCTGCCGCCACCTAAGCAGAGTGTCGCCAGCCCCGTCTCAGCTCCCCTATCGTCCATGGCATAGAGCAGCGTCGTTAGTACCCGAGCGCCGCTCGCTCCGAGGGGGTGTCCCAGCGCAATCGCTCCGCCGTGCACGTTCACCCGACCCCAATCCCATTTCAGGGCGTTGCCGTCGGCCACCGCCTGCACCGCGAAAGCCTCGTTCGCCTCGATGAGATCGTAGGAGTCGAGATTGGTACCGTTCTGCTTGGTCAGGTTCTCGACCGCGACTATGGGCGCGAAGAACAGATCCTTGGGCTCGAGATTGCCGGTCGTGTAACCGGTTATCCGCGCCATCACCTCGAGACCGTGCGCCTCGGCAAAGCCTTCTGAGGTGACCACCAGGGCGCTGGCCCCGTCACTCAGGCCGGACGCGTTTCCGGCGGTGACCGTTCCGTCCTTTTGGAACGCGGGCCGCAGCTTGGCGAGCTTCTCGATCGTCGTGCCCGGTCGCGGGCCCTCGTCTTTTTCCACGATCGTGCTGCCTTTGCGCCCGGGCACCTCGACCGGCACGATCTCAGCGTCGAACTTGCCTGTCTCCGCGGCTTTTGCGGCCTTTTGGTGGCTGTTGCAGGCGAACTCGTCTTGCTGCTCGCGAGTTATGCCGGCCTTTTCCGCCGTGTACTCAGCGTAGGTTCCCATCACGTTATCGCCGAACGAGCACCACAAGCCGTCGAATTGCACACTGTCGACCAGTTTCTGGTCGCCATACTTCACACCACCGCGAATCCCGAACACGTAGTGTGGCCCGTTCGACATCGATTCCATACCACCCGCCACCACGCAACGTGCATCGCCCGCCTTGATCGCTTGCGCGGCCTGCATCACCGCCCTGAGGCCCGAACCACACACCTTGTTGACCGTGACGGCCGGGACCGTTGCGGGGATCCCCCCCTTCAAGGCCGCCTGGCGCGCCGGCGCCTGCCCCACACCCCCCTGCACCACATTCCCCATGATGACCTCATCGACCGTACCTGGCTCCACTCCGGCACGGCTAACCGCTTCACGCACGACTACCGCGCCGAGTTCCGGCGCCTTGAGTGGACTGAGGCCGCCAAGGTACCCGCCACCGGGCGTACGCGTAGCACTCACGATGACAGGCGTGTTGTCCTTATTCGGCATGGTCTATTGAATTCCTTGATGATGAAGACGAGACGTTAGGATGGTAAACCTGGTAGAAACTTAACCGGCTGTTCAGACCGTCTCAAGCCGACGTATTACTCCCTTTTCTGCAGGTACTTCGCGGGTATTTCTGCATCTGGTCCTACGCCACGCCACATGATGTTGGCCACCCACCAGCGCTCGCCGTCCCACATGAGTTGTATGCTGTTGATGCCGCGCGCGAACACAGCGCCATCGGCGGTTGAGCGCGAGTCGTAGGTCGAAAACACGTGCGCGATATTCTCAAACCGCTCTACCACACGACCGATTTCACGCTCGAAGAACCCTCGCTCCTCCAGAATAGGTCCACTGCTCTCCATGTAACCCTCGACCGTGATGAAGCGAGCCGTGGCCTTGGGACTTGCTTCCGGGAAACCGGTTGGTATCAGCTTGGCCTCGGGAACGAACAATGAGCGGAACCGATCCCAGTCGCGCTCCTGGCCGGCGGGACCCGATATCACGTCGTACAGAGCACCCAAGATAGCGTCGATGGTCGTCACGTCTTCCGGTGCCGCCGTGGGAACCGTACCGCCTGCGGGTGATGTGGTCTGCGCGGCAGCCGGCGCAGCCAGCAGCAACACGAGGGCCGTGGTTAAAGAGTGTCGCAGCATCAAATCACGCATGGTCCTAGTACCTCCAGCTCCTCGTGTCCGCTCCACGCGGAGCGGTGGCTAGTATGCGCGCCCGCATCTCGGGCAGCACGCGATGGTAGGCCGATTGGCCCGGGAACTCTGCGGCCCCAGTATAACAGTGGGGCTGCCGCTCTCCCCAGTGGAACGAGCCACCGTAGTACGGATTCCTACTGTTTTCCAAGAACTGCTCCAACAGGCGCGTCGCCTCTTCGAGATAGTAGGTATCGGTATCGCCCATGTAGATGTGCAGCTTGCCCACCAGCTTGGGACCCAGCGTGGCCCAGTCACGCTCCAGGATGTGACGCAGGTCGTAGTTCTCGCGCCAGTACTCCACCACGCCCTTGTCTATTTCGCCAGTCCACTTGTCATACAGCAGACGGGGGTAACCGTCGTCGCCAACTGGGCCGTACACAGACATGAAGATGTCCATCTGGTCGCCGGAACGACCCTTACTCCCCAGCACCGCCTCGAGATGGCTGGCATCCATCTGGTTCATGTACACCTGATCGTCCACATCGCGCTGCCACGGTCTCACCGGCGTGGTCTTGAATGTCCCGTTGGGATAGAAGGCGTTGTCGTCTTCGTAGATGTTGACCAATTGGAAATAGCGAAAGTCCACCGGGTCGGGACAGAAGGTCCAGGTGCCGTTGAACATGTCGGGATAGAACACCTGCCACGCAAGCGACTCCCATCCGCCTGTCGAGCCCCCGGAGAGCGTGCGGGCCCAGGGTTCGCCCAGCGCCCGGAACTCACTTTCCACGCGGGGAATGAGTTCCTGAGTCAGTGCATCGCCGTAGGGGCCGTTGTTGGCGGAGTTCACAGCGTAGGAGTCGTCGTAGAACGGAGTGGGATGCTGCAACAGCACGATGAGAAACCGCCCCAGCTCGCCGGATACCCAATCCTGATAGAACCGGTAGGCGCTCTCAGCCCTCTGTCGAGCCCGCCCGGTCAGTTCGGGTGGCGGTGGCGTCTCGCGAATCCCCGAAAAGGTCCGGGGGAAATGGCCCTGCCAGTACACCACCGGGTAGCGGGCACTGGAACGCTCATCAAACCCTTCGGGCAGCAAAACAACCGCACCCAAGTACATGTCGTGGCCCCACCACTCGCTCAGGATCTCGCTCCTGAACTTGATGTGCTTTACGTACTTGGTGTCCTCAGGGGGATCGATTGGAGGCATTACCTGCGAGAGAGTGATACGTACTGTCTGTCCCGAAGTGGGGTCAATTCGGACACGCTGAACTTCACTGTAGAGGTTTCCGGGTGAGACGTTCCAACGTTGACCCTCCCACTGATCCATGTGGGCCTTTATGGTGTGCCCGTCGGCGCGATGAAACGTGGTGTAAACGTTGAGCACCGCCTGGACGAAGTACTCTCCCACGGGAATCTGTGAGACCTGCTCCAGCGGCCAACCCCGTGTCTCATTCCCAATCACCGTCGCGTCACCGACGTCGAGTCCCTCTACGTCGATCCCGAAAATCGCCGGGGCAAACGGACTCCTCAGCCGTTGGAACCTGGGCTCACTGGAACTGTCGGTGGAAACGAGCAGAATCACGCGCCCATCGAGAGGCTCCTCACTCAGCCCCTCACCCAGTTCGATCTCGAATCGAAGCCGCTCCGCGCCGCGCGCGTACGGTGCGGAAGAAGCAATGCTGACGCCCGCTGCCAGGGCTATCACGGTGAGCCGACGGACTGCTGCGTCGCTAGTGCGCATGGGTGGCCTCGATGTCGTTACTTGAGTTCTAGGCTGCGCGTCCTAATCAACTCCATTACGCGAGAGCGGAACTCGTCAACCGGCAAGATCTCCTGTTTCTTACCAGCCCCGCGAATCCGCACGGCTACGGTTCCCTGCTCTACCTCACGTTTGCCGACGACCGCCATGAACGGGACCTTCATCAGCTCCGCGTCTCTGATGCGATAGTTCAGCGTTTCGTTGCGGTCGTCGACGGAAGAACGGATGGCCAGCTCCCGAAAGCCGTCGTCGATCGCTCGGGCGGCATCTGCCTGATCTTCCGAAATCGGCAGCAACCGCACCTGCTCCGGCGAAAGCCAGAGCGGGAACGCGCCCGCGAAGTGCTCGATCAAGCATCCCACGAACCGCTCGAGTGTGCCGTAGATAGCACGATGGACCATCACGGGTCGGTGCGGCTTGTTGTCCGCGCCCGTGTATTCCAACTCGAAGCGTTCCGGAAGCGCATAGTCGAGCTGGATGGTCGCTCCCTGCCATACCCTACCTATCGCGTCACGCAACTGGATATCGATCTTGGGCCCATAGAAAGCTCCGCCGCCCTCGTCCAGCTCGTAGGTGATCTTCATACGTTCGAGGGCCTGTTTGAGCGCGGCTTCAGCCACGTCCCACATGCTGTCAGAGCCAATCTTCTTCGCAGGTCGCGTGGACAATGCCAAGCGGTAGTCGAATCCGAACGTTCTGCCGAGCACCAAGTCGGTCAGGTCGATCAAGTCGGAGATCTCGTCTGCGATCTGATCCTCACGACAGAAGATGTGTGCGTCATCCATGGTCAGGCCGCGCACCCGCAGCAACCCATGCAACGTGCCCGAGAGTTCGTTGCGATAGACGTTCGCGATCTCACCCAACCTGATAGGTAGGTCTCGATAAGAGCGTTGCCGCGCCGCGTACACCAGCGTGTGGGCCGGACAGTTCATCGGCTTGACGCGATATCTCACATCCTGCGTCTCTCCCTCACCCGCCGCCATGGGGGGGAACTGATTCTCCTCGTACAGCGGGAGGTGTCCCGACCGCACGAACAGCTGTTCCCGCGTCACGTGCGGCGTATACACCAAGTCGTAGTTGCGCCGCAGCAATTCGTCTTCGATGAAGCGTCGCAGCTCGAACTGAATCATCGCTCCCTTGGGATGCCACAGAATCAGCCCGGGACCCACGTCCTCATGGATGCTGAACAGATCGAGCTGTTTGCCGAGCATGCGGTGGTCCCGTTTCTCGGCTTCCTCGAGCCTCCGGAGGTGTTCCTCCAGGTCCCCCTTCTTGAACCACGCAGTGCCGTAGATGCGCTGCAGCATCTGGCGCTTGGAGTCGCCGCGCCAATATGCTCCGGCGGCATGCAGCAACTTGAAGTGCTTGATCAGGCTCGTGTCCCGCACGTGGGGTCCGCGACACAGGTCGACGAACGACCCGTCGGTATAGACCGAGATGGTCTCGTCGTCGCCCAGCTCCTCGAGGCGCTCTAGCTTGAGCGGGTCGTCTTTGAACCGCTCCCCAGCCTCGACCCGGTTCACCTCCTCGCGCCTGAACTCGTGCGCCAGCTTGGCGACCTCGGTCATCTTGGCCTCGATCTGCTCCAGATCTTCCGGGGTGAACGGCCGCGGAACCTCGAAGTCGTAGTAGAAACCATCCTCGATTGCCGGCCCAAACCCGATCTTGGCGTCAGGAAACAGCTCGCGCACCGCCGTGGCAAGCAGGTGTGCCGTGGAATGGCGCAGCACTTCCAGCGCCCGGGGATCGGCATCGGTTATGATCTCCACCGTGGCATCGCCAGGGATGGGACGTTTGAGGTCCCACACTTCGCCATCAACCATGGCGGCTATTGCTGCCTTGGCTAGGCGCGGACCGGCCGCTTCGGCGACCGCCAGCGCCGGTGTCCCGACAGGCTGTTCCATCACCGACCCGTCGGGTAACTGGAGTCGGATCTTTTCGCTCATGTAGTGGTAGTCTGCGTGAGGTTGAGACCTATTTCGAGCAACGGACGGCCCTCCCGGGCAAACAGGAGAAACAACACGGCCCCTAGCAGCACGGCGGCCGCGAGGAGTATCGTAGCGATCACCACCCGGCGATAGAACGCGTTCTTATCTAGAGTTGCCGTCATAAAGCGGTATACCAATGCAATTGGTACAGTCTTATAATTGGTACAGCCTTATAATTGTAGCACGGGCATTGTATCCGTGCCACGGGAGGTCAATTGGCTCACCTAGGGGATAGAGATCAAGGGGTAACCGGCATCGCTCTGTCGGCTGCGCTAGGATTGGGCGTTGGCTTGATAGGCGGCATGTTCCTGCGCGGGATCCTCAGCAGTCTGGACTCCGAGCCGGTCAGAGATGCCATGCGCAACTTCAGAAAGCCTGGGCCGGGCGTGCCAGCTGACCCGGAAGAGCTCGAGCACGCCGTGTCCCAAGCTCTGGAGGAAGATCCCGACACCAATAGCCTCGCGGTCCGCGTGGAATCGCTGGGTGATGGCATCGTGGAACTCATTGGGACCGCACCAGACGCCCTATCTCGCCAAATCGCCGCCGACATTGCGCGTGCCGTTCCCGGCGCTGACATTGTCGTTAACCGCATCCTGGTAGAAGGAGGCGACGGCGGCACAGCCGTATCACAACCGGGACCCGATATCGGTTGAGCGATACGACAGTCTCTGGATCTTTTCAAATGACGACTCTCGCACCGCAGTATGATCCGTCCGCGATCGAGGCCAAGACCTATCAGTCTTGGCTTGACGCCGACGTATTCCGCGCCTCGGTCGACTCCGACAGCTCACCGTACGTGATCGTCATACCGCCACCTAATGTGACATCAGTGCTTCACTCCGGTCACGGGCTGAACAACACGTTGCAGGACGTGTTGATCCGATTTGAGCGCATGCGTGGCAAGGAGGCCTGCTGGCTGCCCGGTACAGACCACGCCGGCATAGCGACTCAGAATGTGGTGGAGCGGGCGCTGGCGGAAGAAGGTCAATCGCGTCACGACGTAGGTAGAGAGGCATTTGTCGAGCGCGTGTGGGAGCACGTACATAAGACCGGCGGCAGAATCCTGGACCAGCTCAAGGCCATCGGCTGCTCGTGCGACTGGTCACGCACGCGGTTCACGCTCGACGACGAGTACTCGCTGGCCGTGCGCAAGGTGTTCGTCGACCTGCACAAGGACGGGTTGGTATACCGTGGCCAGCGGGTGATCCACTGGTGTCCCAGGTGCCTGACTTCGCTTTCCGATGAAGAGGCGGAGTTTCATGATCGGGATGATCATTTGTATTACATCGACTACAAAGTCGTCGGAACGGCGGCACGGCGGAACGGCGGAAGCAACGGCGGAACGGCGGAACGGCGGAACGGCGGTAGTGATTACGTGACCGTGGCGACGACGCGGCCCGAGACGATGTTCGGCGACGTCTGCCTGGTGTTCCATCCGGAAGACGATCGGTTCCAGCATCTCGAAGGGGTGATGGTGGAGATTCCGCTGTCCGGCGTCCAGATACCCATCCGCAAAAGCACCGCGGTGGAGCGGGATTTCGGCACGGGGATGCTCAAAGTGACTCCGGCCCATGACGCGAACGACTTCGATATCGCCGAGACATTAGGGGGGTTCGAGCGACCGGTCACAATGACGGAGGACGCCCGCATGGAGGACATGCCACGGGTGCCACGAGAGCTTCGCGGCCTGGATCGGTCCGACGCTCGTGACAAGATCCTCGAGCTGCTGCGGCCCACCGGGCAGCTGCGCCAGGTAGAACCTTACCGGCACGCGGTGCGGCAATGTTATCGCTGTAAGACGATCATCGAGCCGTTCCTCTCCAACCAGTGGTTCGTAAACATGCGGCCGCTGGCCGAGCCCGCACTCAAGGCCTACAGGGTCGGCAAGCTGAAGTTCGTGCCGGAACGCTGGGGTAAGGTCTATGAGCACTGGCTCATGCAGATTCGGGATTGGAACATCTCGCGCCAACTGTGGTGGGGCCATCGCATTCCGGCCTGGTTCTGTGACCAATGCGACCATATAACCGTGGCGATGGAGGCTCCTGAAGCCTGTGAACGGTGCGGCGGCTCAGTTCGGCAGGACGAAGACGTACTGGATACCTGGTTTTCTTCCTGGCTGTGGCCCTTTGCCACGTTCGGCTGGCCGGAGGAAACTCCCGACCTGAACCGGTTCTACCCTGGCCATACGCTGGTCACCGGACCGGACATCATCTTCTTCTGGGTCGCCCGCATGGTAATGGCCGGCTACTACTTCATGGGCGACAGGCCGTTCGACACCGTGTACATGAACGGCATAGTCAGAGACCCTCAACACAGGGCGTTTTCCAAGTCTCTCGGTAACGGCATCGACCCACTCGACGTAGTTGAGATGTTCGGGGCCGACGCGTTGCGATTCACCCAGGTTGCCGGAGCGGCAGCCGGGACCGACGTAATTATGGATCGCAACGACATGGAGGGAACGTTCGCCGCCGGTCGCAACTTCGCAAACAAACTGTGGAATGTAGGGCGGCTCATTATCGCCAATTTCGACGGCACTCCAAAGTCAATCGACGAATTGGATCTGGCCCAGTTGGAACTGGCTGATCGTTGGATTCTATCGCGCTGCCAGAAGACAATCACATCGGTCACAGACAGCCTCAACAGGTTCCGGCTCAACGACGCCGCCAACGATGTGTACCACTTCGTATGGGACGAACTGGCCGACTGGTACCTGGAACAGGTGAAGCCGCGTCTATACGGTAGCAGAGACGGTGGAGACACGGCGCGCGCAGTCTTGCACCACGTTTTCGAGACCGCACTCGAGCTGTTGCACCCCGTGATGCCGTTTATCAGCGAACATCTGTGGGGCAGACTGCCGGGCGATCGCTCACGACTGCTGGCCGCCTCCACTTGGCCGGAGGCATCAGCGCAGCTCGTCGAGGACGAGGCGGAGGATCAATTCGCCCGCGTAATGGCTCTGATCAGCGCAGTGCGCACTGTCCGGGCTGACTACCACGTGCCCCCGGGGTCTCACGTGCGCGCGAGTGTGCAACCGGCTGACACGCTGGCGCTGGAAGCGTTCAACGCGGAGCAGGACACAGTGGAGCGCCTGGCCAAGGTGGGAGAGTTCACCATCGCCGCAGAAGAAGAAGGGGATGTCGGAGCCCACGTTGTGCTGCCGGATGGCTCGTCCGTCTTCGTCTTGCTGGGTGATGCCATCGATGTCGAGAAGGAGTGCGGCCGGCTGAGCGCGGAGCATACGCGCATCGAGAAGCAACTCACCGGCGTCACCAAGAAGCTCGCCAACGAGCAGTTCCTTGCGCGAGCGCCGGAAGAGGTCGTGAACCGGGAGAGAGACAAGGAGCGCTCGTGGCAGGAGCAGCAGGAAGCGCTTGCCGCCAAGCTGCGCGCGTTGGGCTGCTAGCGGCCCTCTGGGTCGGCTGCGCCAAGGTCGAGAGCCCGCCTGGCGGCCCGCCAGATTTCACGTCACCCGTAATCCTCAGCATCGCCCCCGATTCAGGCGCCGAGCTGGAGGGTTTCGATGACGATTTCGAGATCCGTTTCGACGAGGTCATATCGGAGCGGTCGGCGGGAGGCTTGGAGAACGTGATTCGCGTCGCCCCTCGGCCCAGGGAGACCCAGGTCGGCTGGAAACGCTCGCGCATCACCGTCAAACCCAAGGGTGGGTGGTATCCTGGTGTCGTCTACCAGGTACGATTGCTGCCCGGTGTCACCGATCTACGCAACAACAGACTCGACACGACGCTGACGGTGGTTTTCTCCACCGGTGGTGGAATTCCGGACACTCGTCTGGAAGGGACAGTGGTCGACTGGGAGGCAGGCACAATGGCAGCCCGAGCGCTGGTCGAGGCAGTGCTGCTTCCCGATTCTCTGGTCTATTTCACCGAGGCTGACTCAAGTGGCGGTTTTGACCTAGCCGCGATTCCCGCGGGCAACTACGTGGTGTTCGCGACGGTAGATCAGAACGACAACGGCTTGAGAGAGTCACGCGAGAGCTTCGACTCGACCAGCGTCCGGCTGGATTCTACCGCGTCGCACGTCTTCTGGACGTTCGCGCACGACACCACGGGCCCCAGACTGAGAAACGTGGCGGAAGTGGACAGCTTCACGGTTCGGCTGGAGTTGGGTCAGATGCCTGATCCTGCCGCACCGATAGAAGGCGCAACACAGGTCTTCGCCCTGCCGGACTCGACACCCGTGGCCATTGCCCACGTCTGGAACGAAGCTGTGTACGATTCGGTCAGCGCCGTCGAGCAGGCCATAGCCGACTCACTGGCTCGCTTGGCGGCGGACTCGCTCCGAGCGGACTCGCTGGCAGCGGATTCGCTGGCAGCAGATTCGGTGGCGGCGGACTCTGCTGAGGCCGACACAACCGCGACGCAACCGGTACCCGAAACCGACACTTCCATTAATGTAATCACCGATTCGGCTGCTTTGCTTGCCGATTCAACTGCCGCCGCCGATTCGGTTCGTATGGCGGAAATACTCGCGCTGAGGCCAAAGTTGCACGCGGTCTACTACGTGCGCCTCGCATCGCCGCTCGAACCCGGCGCTCGCTACGTGATAGTCGTTCGGGCCACCAATCTGTTCAATGCCATGATGGAATCGCAGATGCAACTGAGTGTGCGCGCATTGCCTGACTCGACATGACCGACCACCGCAGGTCGTTGCCAGCGGTCAATTCCGTTCTTGCGGAGGCGGAACGAGTGGGCATGCTCGATACGACGCCACGCCAGCTCGTGCTCGATTCCATCCGCGCCGTGCTGGACCGCGCACGCAGAGATCCCGACTCTACACTGGAGATCGACGTGTTGGCGGCCGTACGGGCTGATCTCGAAGCCAGACAGAAGCCGTCGCTGGTAAGGGTCATCAATGCCACCGGAGTAGTAATCCACACCAACTTGGGCAGGGCTCCACTCGCCGCGGCTGCACACGCCGCGGCTGAATCGGCCTATCGCTACAGCACTCTCGAGCTGGACCTGGAACGAGGCGAGCGTGGGTCGCGGCGTGATCACACGAGGGAGCTGTTGCAGGAGATCACGGGCGCGGGGGATGCGATAGTGGTCACCAATGCGGCCGCTGCCGTATTGCTGGTGCTGAACACGCTGGCAGAGCACGCGGAGACCATAGTGTCACGGGGCGAGCTGGTTGAAATCGGCGGGGCATTTCGCATTCCGGATATCATGGCGAAGAGCGGCAGCATCCTCGTCGAGGTCGGCACTACCAATCGCACCAGGATCAGGGACTACGAGTTGGCCATCAGCCCGCGCACTGGTCTGATGCTCAAGGTCCACCAATCCAACTTCCGGACGGTGGGTTTTGTAGAGGAAACGCCGTTGGCAGAATTAGTGGCATTAGGCAGGAACCGCGGCATTCCAGCGGTGCACGACGTTGGCAGCGGGCTATTGGTGGACCTGTCGCCCTGGGGACTCACGGGCGAACCCAAAGTGCAGGACAGTGTCGCCACGGGCGCTACAGCGATCTTCTCCGGTGACAAGCTGCTGGGAGGTCCCCAGGCTGGGATCATCGTGGGCCCGTCGGAAATCGTGAGCCGGTTGGCGCGCAATCCATTAGCTCGAGCGATTCGGCCGGACAAGATGATCCTGGGAGCACTGGAAGGAACTCTTGCCCTGTATCGTGACACTCAAACGGCACTGGCAGAGATCCCCACACTGGCAATGCTCACCGCGACTCCCGATTTCCTGGCACAACGAGCCTCGAGTCTGGCGCAGCAACTACCCGGGGCGTCCGTCACGCCCGGATTCTCCACAGTAGGGGGCGGTGCGTTTCCCGGAGCAGAGATCGCGACAAGCTTGGTGAGACTGAACGTTCCGTCGGCCGAGGAGCTTCTTGCAGCTCTTCGCCGGCACGATCCGCCGGTTGTTGCCCGAGCCGGTGATGGGGCCGTGCTGTTCGACATACGCACGATCAGCAACGACGAAATACCAATTGTGGTGGCGGCGGTAAGCCAGGCAATTCAGACATGAGATCAGCGGGATTGTGTGAGGCCGTGCATGTGGCGAAATTGCCCGGATTACCGGCAAGAACTACTGTGTATTTGGGAAAGGACGCTGCGTGTTGTTGAGGAGTGTTGTGGCCGCGGTTGGGGCAACGACATTGTTGATAGGTTCGGCGCTGGCTCAGAGAGGAGATAGCCAGTTTCAGTCGATCGCCTACGGTGAAACGCTGTCCGCGTACCTGACCACCAGCGACGACGCCCTACCTGACGGATCGTTCTACAAGGCCTTTCATTTCCGGAGTCAGAGCGCCGATACGATCACCATGACCCTGGTGTCGATCGATTTCGACGCCGTCTTGTTGTTGGCTGATTCTTCCGGTGAGCTGATCAGCCCAGGTGGGAGCGACGACAATGCTGGCGGGCAGTGTAATTCCCACCTCACGTTCGTTGTGCCGGTCAGCGGCGATTACCTGGTGTTGGCCACCACGAACTATCCGGCGAGGGTCGGTGAGTTCCAGCTGTCGCTGACGCGGGGGGTACGCGCGGCGCCCAGCACTGAGGATTGCCGCGGTTTCTTCGAGACCAGCGGAACTCTTGCTCCGGGCGATTCCATCTTCGGCCGACTCGGTCCTCCGGCAGACGGAAAGCTGGGTCCGAGCTACTTCCAGGTTTGGGCTCTGGCGATGCCCCAGGGGCATACGATGACGGTGGATCTCGCATCCGACGAGTTCGACTCCAGACTCACTCTCTACCGCGGTTTTAGAACGGCAATGGACGCGAACGATGACGGTGGCGGCGGTTGCTCCGCGAGGCTCGTTCTGACCGGCGGCGCGCACCCGCTTCGCGTCCTTTTGACTACGGGCAAAGAAGACGAGACCGGGAAGTACGTCTTGACCATGGTGTCAGGCGCTCTCCCGATCACCCAAGAGTCGCAATGCTCTCCTTAACTCATCGGAGGGTGGGCCACTGACTGACGATGGACGGGCGGGACAGATGCGGGTTGCGGTGCTCGCTTCGGGAGGAGGCACCAACCTGCAGGCGTTGCTTGACACGTGTCGGGGAAATGCTCCGGCACGCGTTGCTTTGGTGGCGAGCAACAGGGCGGACGCGGGCGCGCTCAAGCGTGCGCAAGACGCTGGTGTGGGCACCTACGTCATACCGGATCACACCGACGGACCCGCGATCGTCGAGTTGCTCCGTGCTCACGACATCGAGTTGGTGGTTCTCGCGGGTTACCTCAAGCTGGTACCCGAACAGGTTGTGAACGAATTTGCCGGCAGGATATTGAACATTCACCCTGCCCTACTGCCGTCTTTTGGCGGCGCCGGCATGTACGGCATGCGGGTGCACCGCGCCGTATTGGAATCGGGTAGCACGGTAAGCGGTCCTACGGTGCATATCGTCACGGCGGAGTACGACAAGGGCCCCATAGTGGCGCAGTGGCCGGTTCCGGTGGCGGACGACGACACTCCCGACACGTTGCAGCGGCGTGTCTTGGCAGTCGAACACCAGTTGCTGCCGGCAGTCGTCATGGCAGCTGCACGAGCAGGTGAAGTCACGCGGATACCGCCCACGGGTCAGGGGTTCATGAGTACCGATGACGCTGCGGCAATAGGCCCGAGTCTCAGCGATCCATCAACCAGTGATCAGAGCGAGGAGGAATAGTGCCGCGAGCACTCATCTCGGTTTCGGATAAGAGGGGAGTAGTGGAGTTCGCGCGTCGATTGGCTGAAGCCGGATGGGAGATCGTCTCAACCGGAGGCACTGCGGCGGCGTTGGGCCAGGCAGGAGTCAGCGTGACTCCGGTTGAGGAGGTGACGGGGTTCCCCGAAATCATGAACGGTAGGGTGAAGACGCTCCACCCGGCCGTACATGCCGCCGTGCTTGCGAGAAGAGACCTACCAACGCATATGGACGCGCTGGCGGCACATTCCATCACTCCGATCGATCTGGTCGCAGTAAACCTGTATCCATTCAGGGAAACAGTGGCGAAATCGAACGTAAAGCTGGAAGACGCCGTCGAGCAGATCGACATCGGAGGCCCGGCGATGCTGCGATCCGCAGCCAAGAACTTCGCGCACGTGTTACCGGTTGTGGATCCGAAGGACTACGACCGCGTGATTGAGGCAGTCACGAAGGGCCAGGTCGACCACAGTGTGCGGCGTCAACTCGCTGCCAAGGTGTTCAGCCATACTGCCGGCTACGACGCCGCCATTGCCGGATACCTGAGTCAAGAAGCAGACCTGTTCCCACCCGTGGTGAGCCTGGTGCTGGAGCGAGTGCAGGAACTGCGATACGGTGAAAACCCAGAGCAACGCGCAGCTCTGTACTCCACGCGTGAGGGCCGTGGCGTCGATGTGATGCGCCAGTTGCACGGCAAGTCGCTCTCGTTCAACAACCTGCTCGACATGGAGGCGGCGAGCATTGCTGTCGCTCCGTGGCCTGACCGGCCGGCCTGCGTCGTGATAAAGCACACCACCCCGTGTGGCATTGCTCTTGGCACCACGACTAAGGAGGCGTACGAGCGCGCCTTGGCCACAGACTCCAAGTCGGCGTTCGGATCAGTTGTTGGATTCAACACAGTGGTCGGGCCGGAAACAGCAGAGGCAATGGCTGATCTCTTCGTCGAGGCGGTCATCGCTCCCCGCTTCCAGGACGAAGCTGTGGAGGTGTTCCAGCGCAAGAAGAACCTGCGGGTGGCGGAGCTTCCCCTACCCGACATGCGGCGTGCGTTCGACTACAAACGCGTGCGGGGCGGCTTCCTGGTCCAGGATCGGTTCATCTACTCGCCCGATGAGACCCGCTGGAAGACGATGACCAAGCGAGCTCCGACGGACGAAGAGCGACGCGATCTGCGGTTTGGCTGGGCGGCGGTGTCGAGTGTGAAATCCAACGCCATTCTACTCGCGAAGGACGAGGCGGCAATCGGCATCGGAGCAGGTCAGATGAGCCGTGTTGATTCGTCGTTCCTAGCTGCCCACAAAGCGCGCAGCGAGGGACACGATCCCGCCGGATCAGTGCTCGCTTCCGACGCGTTCTTCCCGTTCCCTGACGGAGTGGAAGAGGCCGCCGCAGCCGGCGTTACCGCGGTGATCCAGCCGGGTGGCTCAATCCGGGACGAAGAGGTCATAGCCGCTGCTGACGCTCACGGCCTAGCCATGGTGTTCACCGGCCACAGGCAGTTCCGCCACTAGTTGGTCCAGTGAAAGCAGAGCCAGAGAACGCGGCCTGGCGGCCGCCGTACGCGGTTGCCGGTGCCGCGAGCGCGATGATCTTGAGTCTCTACATGGTCACGATCGCGCCCACCACGCAGTTCTGGGATACTTCCGAATACATCGCAGCTGCCAAGGTGCTGGGTATACCGCATCCACCGGGCAATCCGCTGTTCGTGCTCATGGCGAACGTGTGGGGGATGATTCCGTTGGTCGAGCACTACGCGCTACGAATCAACCTACTCGCGGCCGTCACGAGCGCGCTCGCCTCGGGCCTGCTGTTCCTCGTAGTCGAACGATTCCTGCGAGACCTGATACCCGATTCGAAGGTCATGCGTTACGCCGTCACGTTTGCGGGGATCTTAGTTGGGGCAACCGCGTTCACCGTGTGGAACCAGTCGGTGGTTAATGAGAAGGTTTACACGCTGAGCCTACTCTCGATCGCGCTCACCCTCTGGCTGGCGACCAGGTGGGTGGACTCGGAACCGGGCGGTCGGCGCGATCAGTTGTTGCTCCTGATTCTCTACTTGCTTGCACTGGGCTCGACCAACCACTCGATGGGGTTGCTCTCCGGTCCGGCGATCACCGTGCTCGCTGTCTTCACACTGTGGCAGGAGGGCGCTCAGATCGAGGAATGGGCCAAAGTGGCCGTGTTTGCACTCATGGCCACGATGTTTGTGGTCCTGCCAGATTTGCTGGCCGGTGGGGCCACGTCCCTGCTGCTCTCCAGCCTAGTGTTGCTCGCGGTGCTGGCGTTCACCGCGGTCAAGCGACAACCACAATTTGCCGCGCTCGCGTTGATTGCCGCGGTCGTTGGTCTCTCGTTGAACGTTTTGTTCCTCCATATCAGGGCCGGTCTGTATCCACCCATCAACGAAGGGGAACCGACGACTTGGGAAGGGCTAAAGCAGGTGTTGACTCGGTTCCAATACCAGAAACCGCCCCTCACCGAGCGACAAGCCGACGTCGCGTCCCAGTACGCCAACTACGTGCAGTACTTCTCATGGCAGTTCGGGCGGGATTGGACGGTCACGTTGCGGAACGGAGCAGCGGTTCTATTCGGCGGCCTAGGCGTGCTGGGAGCTGTATGGCACTGGCTGCGCGACAAACGCCACGCTGCCTTTGCGACCACGGCGATGGTCAGCGTCACCGTGTTGCTCGTGTTCTATCTCAACTTCAAATACGGTTACTCGATCAGACCCGACGAGAGCTTGCCGCGCGAAGTGCGCGAGCGGGATTACTTCTTCATAGCCTCGTTCCAGCTTTGGGGTATCTGGGTGGCTCTCGGGTTTGCCGCCGTCGCCGCCTGGCTGGCGAGGATCCTGGGCAGCTCCCTGCGGGGACAACAGCGTTGGATCGTCGCCGCGCCGGTCCTAGCCTTGGGCTTGGTTCCGCTGGTCGGCAACTGGCTCAGCGCGTCGCGCGCTCACGAGACACTGGCCAGGGACGTCGCGTGGGACATGCTGCAGTCGGTCGAACCCTATGGAATCCTGATTACCGCAGGTGACAACGACACCTTCCCGTTGTGGTACATGCAGGAAGTCGAAGGCGTACGTCAGGATGTCACCGTTGCCAACCTCTCTCTGATGAACACCAGGTGGCATAACCGTCAACTCAAGCGACGGTCGCCGGCGCCTTTCGACTCGGCAAACGCAATTCCCCTGTGGAGCGGCAGGAGCTGGTCCCGTCCGGATAACGAGACCATCACCGTCAGCTACCAAGAACTCGACAATCTGCCCCCGTACTTCCAGGTACCGGAGGGCCAGGTATTCCAGAGTGGATCCATTCAGGCGAGCCTGCCTCAGGTGCTGGAGCGAGCGGATATCGTCACACTGCGTCTGATTCAGGACAACCTCGGCAAGAGACCCATCTACATCGCTCGCACGACGGGCAACTATGGCCAACGCATGGGCCTGGCGCCGTACTTGCTCGGTCAAGGGCTAGTGGGTCGGGTCATGCCCGAGGCGGTGTCACCGAGTGACAGCACCGTCTACATCGAGACGCTCGGATGGATGGATGTGACGACTTCCCGCACGCTGCTGTTCGACGTCTACCATCCTGAAGCAGCGGCGCGCGAACGACCCTTTGGGTGGATCGACACGCCTTCTGAGAGCATCATCACGCTGTACGCAGTGGTCTACGCTTCTTTTTCCGACGCGTTTGCGGCAGTCGCCGACGACACCACCGGTTCGTTGACAGATCCTGCAGCAGACCAACTGGTCAACCGAGCCAACACCCTGGCACAGAGGATGTTAGAGAACACCAGCTACGCGCTCACCCCGCGCGCCCGCTGACCCAACACCCTTGACCCCGGGCGGTCCAGAGGCACATTAGCCTCTGTCGGCTCCACCACCTGATATGCCCTCCGTGACCGAGCGCCTACGGGAGGCTCTAGCCCCCGATTACCGGGTCGAACGCGAGATCGCCCGCGGCGGCATGGGCATCGTGTTCCTGGCCCAGGATGTGGCCCTGGAGCGGCCCGTAGCCATCAAGATCATTCGCCCGGAGCTATCGACCGCCCGAGCGGCTGCGCGGTTCCTGCGTGAGGCGCGGCTCTTGGCCACACTGCACCATCCCAACGTCGTGCCGATCTATAGGGCCGGCGAAGCCGCGGGCTTCTTCTTCTATGTCATGGAGTATGTTGAGGGAGATACTCTAACCGAACGTTTGCAGCGGGGCGCGCTCAAGCGGGATGAGGTACTCAAGCTAGGTCGCGACGTGCTGGATGCTCTCGACGCGGTACATGCCAAAGGTGTGGTACACCGCGACCTCAAGCCGAGCAACATCTTCCTAACGCAGGGCCGGGCGATCATCTCCGACTTCGGGATCGCAAAACCATCCGAGGAGCCACTTCACGCTGCTACAACAGCGGGCCGCGTCATCGGCACCCTGGGATACATGGCACCGGAACAGGCCTACGGGCAGGAGGTCACCGGCGTCTCCGACCTTTATGCGGTGGGCGCGGTGCTGTTTGAATCATATACGGGCCGCGCTTGGGCCGCCCAAATGGGGGAATCGCGACCCAACTGGTCCGGCGTCCCACGGGCCGTGGTACCGCTACTGAAACGTGCCTTGGCGTTCAAAGCGGAGAATCGCTGGCAAGACGCCGGCAGTTTCCGGCGAGCAATATGGCGCACTCGGACGCGCAAATACCGGTTTGAAGCGGGCCTGTTGACGGCGGCCGGCGTAGTGGCCGGCGGAATCGCCGCTGCGATTCTGTTCTCCGATGTGTTCCGCAGCAAGCCAATCCCTGACGTGGCAGTCTTACCGTTTGAGGCAGGAAGAGGTGCCGACTCGAGCCTGGCGGCGGACTTGACGCTCGCCACAGAGACGAACTTGGGGCACAGCATTATTGAGGTTGCGGACCGGGACGGAGTAGCCGCGTGGTGGGTCGAACACGAGACAAACGTGGATTCAGTCGAGCGACTGGATTTAGCGGGCTTAGGTGCTCGGAACGCGGTGCACGGAGTGGTCTCCGTAGAGGGTCCCGATACGATCGTGGCATTACGGGTGGTCGACGCCAACGGCATTGTCAGTGACGCGGGGCAGGAACAGTTCCGTGGTTCCCTGTCGGAGACGGGGCGCTTCATCGGACTGAACGCGGTCACGGTCGTGGCACCAAATCGGGAGTCCGAGTACAGAGGCTCGGTGATGGCCGGACGCGATTCCGCGTTCAATGCATACATCGAAGGCTTGCAAGCCTTCGAGCGGAACGAATTCACCACGGCCACGGAGCTGTTGAATGCGGCTTGGAGATTGTATCCCGAATGGGGCCTAGCCCAGTGGCAGCTCAACAACGCTCACCGCTGGATCGGTTCGGGACAGCCGCACGACTCCATCGATCTCATGGACCTTCGCGCCAGACATGCCGACGAACTCCCCGAACTGGTCACCATGCTGATCGACGCGCAATTGGCTTCGGGCCAGGCGCAGCGACATGCGTTATATCAACGAGCCATCGAGAAGTACCCTCACAATGGCTACGCCGCTTTTCTCTATGGTGACGAATTGCTGATGCGAGGCGCACACGCCGGAGTGCCGCTCGATTCCGCCGTAGCTCAGCTCGAAAGCGCGATCCGAAAGAAGCCGAACTTCGGCCCCGCACACTGTCAGTTGACTTGGGCATACATCCGGCTGGGACGCCAGGAAGAAGCGGAGCGTTGCGCCTTCGCATGTCAGGAACTGTCAGCAGGTCCCGGCGAAACCGACGTGGATCAGGGTCCCCTGATGCAGCTCTTGATCGCCGCAAGGTTCCATCCGGAACGGGCCGATGCAGTATTGGGCGGCGTGTTGGGGAACGCCACGATGGCTGAGACGGTCAGCGGTTATCTGAGGCTCGGTACGATGTACGACCTGGCAGAGCTACAGGCGGGGCTCGCCAGTGAGTTCCTCATGCTGATGCCCGACACAGACGACCACTCCCGGGCCCACTTCCACCAAGCGAGGGGACTGGCCCTGATCGGTCTGGGGCGGCTCCAGGAGGGGCTGCACGACATCGGCCGCGCAGCCGAGCTGTCGGGCACCGTGAACGCGAGACTCCAGGCCGCTGAATGGAGAGTCCTTGGCCGTGCCATGGGGCTACCGGGGATCACGAACGAGATGGTCGCCGACGGCAGGGCAACGCTGGACAGTCTAATGCGTGACTCCGCAAGCCGCGTGAGTGCGGCCTGGGCTCTTGGTGTCGCTGCGTCGCGCGGTGGAGCGGCGTCGGCCGCGGCCGCGTGGCGTGACAGCCTTGGACTTGCAGAAGGTGATTCGGTTGCTCAGCGACTCGCTGCTTTGCTCGAATCAATGATTGCGGGAGCCGCGGGCGACTACGATGAGGCGCTGCGCACGTCGGCCGCTCTGTTACCCTACGACTCCGCGGGTCGCGGCGGCGATCCATTTGCCCGGGCATTGCTTCACATCAAGCGCGCTGAATGGCTGAGCATGAGGGACCGTACCGCGGAGGCCGACGCATCCCGAAGGTGGTACGAACAGTTCGAGTGGACTGGTGGCAAATACCCGACTGGTGAAGCACAGGCAGCCGAGATCGACTGGGCGTTGGCGACGTATGCAAGATGGCTTAGGGGCTTGGCGCGAGGAGTTGCCACGGATGAAGCATGTTCAATCCTAACCCGCGTACTGGAGCTGTGGGCACAGGCGGACGCCGCGTACCAGCCACATAAAGATCGGGCGATGGAATTCGTCGAACGGCGGTGCTCGTCGTGATCTACTTGACCGTTCTAGGGCCCGCAGAAGTGTATGTCGACGGGAATCCGGCACCGCCCGAGTTGTTGCAGCGTAAGAACCTCGCGCTACTGGTTTACCTGGCCCGATCTCCCAATCGCAGCCGCAGTCGCGAGCACCTCACCGGACTCCTATGGGGCGAGAAGCCTGAGGACAAAGCGCGGCACTCGCTGCGCGAGGCAGCCCGAATTCTGCGCCGAGTGTTGGGCGAAGACGGATTGGTGGCAGACACCGATTGGCTGCGC
>JBDHHP010000037.1:0-37069 GCA_039589275.1 Gemmatimonadota bacterium
TCTTCCTGCGAGAGCTCGCCGTCGATGTAGGCCGAGAGCCTGTCGGTCCATTGATCGGACATCACGTTACTCCTCTAAGACTCGAAGAAACCCCTGAGTGCCATGCGGGCGTGATGCAGCTGCGAGCGGGAAGTGCCCACGGATACGCCCAGCATTCCAGCGATTTCCTCATGCTTGTATCCCTCCATGTCATGCAGCACGAACACTTGCCGCGCCCGGTTGGGAAGCCGGTCCACGCCCGCCTCGATGTCGAGCCCGAGGCCCGGGTCGGCACGGGCAGATGTCGCCAACGTCTCGCCCGACACCAATGCGGAGTTCTTGTCCTCCAGCGTCCGCTGCTTCTGACGCCGTCTCAGAATCACGTTGGTCGCTAGGCGGTGGAGCCAGGTGCCGAAAGCCGCATCACCGCGAAAGCTGTCGAGTTTCTCCCAGACCCGGATGAACACGTCCTGAATTACATCATCCACGTCATCCCGACTTAGCAACCAGCGCGCGAGGCTGTTGATTCGCGCCACATGCCGGTGGTAGATCCGCTCGAAGGCCTGGGCGTCCCCGCTAACGGCGAACCCGACGTCGATCAGGTCAGCTTCGGCGGCACTCAGCTCGACTTTGTTGGTCAGGGCTAGCTCCACTCCATGCCTCGGATCCCTTGGCATGGAATTAGATACTGTGGGTGGTGGAAACGCTTAAGTATGGGGGATAGGGAGAGGGAGCAGTAGGCAGGGAGCAGTTCCTTCCCAGGTGAGTCGGAGTTCAGGTCCACCACGAAACGAACTGCTGCCTGCTACCAGCTCCCTCTTTCCTGCTCCCTATCTCGCTACCACACTCGCCTTCATCAGATCCCGATTCAGCCGGGCGATGAAGTTGATGCTGATGTCCTTGGGGCAGGCGGCTTCGCATTCGCCGTGGTTGGTGCATCCGCCGAAACCTTCCTCATCCATCGTAGCCACCATCCTGAGCACCCGCTCGATCCGCTCCGGCTGGCCTTGGGGCAGTAGCCCGAGGTGAGATACCTTGGCGGCGGTAAACAACATGGCCGATGCGTTGGGGCAGGCTGCGACGCAGGCACCGCACCCAATGCACGCCGCGGCATCCATCGCGAGGTCGGCCTTTTCCTTCTCTATCGGTATCGCGTTGGCATCTGGCGGAGCACCTGTCCGGGCCGATATGAAGCCACCGGCTTCGACGATCCGGTCCAGTGGGCCGCGATCGACGATCAAGTCCTTGAGAACAGGGAACGGTTTGGCGCGCCACGGCTCGATCCAAAGCTCGTCACCGTCCTTGAACGTGCGCATGTGGAGTTGGCAGGTTGCGGCGCCACGCTGCGGCCCGTGGGGGGTCCCGTTTATCACTAAACCACAACTGCCACAGATGCCCTCGCGGCAGTCATGCTCGAACGCAATTGGGTCCTTACCGTTCTCCAGGAGGTCTTCGTTCACGGTATCGAGCATCTCCAGGAACGACATGTGCTCGTTGACCTCCTTCGCTTCGTAGCGCACGAAGCCACCCTTGTCCGAGGTGTTCTTCTGCCGCCATACATGCAGGATGATTCTCATCACTTGTAACTCCTCTGCGACAAGGGTACGTCCTCGAACGTGAGCGGCTCCTTGTGCAGCGTGGGTGTCGACCCCACTCCGGTGAACTCCCAGGCGGAGACATAGGCGAAGTCATCGTCGTTGCGCTTCGCCTCACCTTCTTCCGTCTGATGCTCCTCACGGAAGTGCCCACCGCACGATTCCTCGCGTAGCAGCGCGTCGTGGCACATCAGCTCACCGAACTCGAGGAAGTCAGCCGCTCTGCCGGCCTTTTCCAGAGTCTGGTTCAGCTCCTCGTTCTTGCCTACCACCTTGACGTCCCGCCAGAACTCATCTCTCAAGGCTGGAATCTTCTCCAACGCCTGCTTGAGTCCGTCCCGGTTCCGCGCCATACCGCAGCTCTCCCACAGGATCTTGCCAAGCTCACGGTGGAACGAGTCGACAGTCCGTGTACCGTTGACCTCGAGCAGCTTCTTGGTGCGATCCAACACATCGCCCTCGACCGCACTGAAGGCCGAAGTCTCATCGGTCACTGTGATCGGGCCCAATCGGGCCAGATAGTCTCCGATTGTATAGGGCAGCACGAAGTACCCGTCCGCCAGACCCTGCATCAGCGCGCTTGCACCTAGTCGGTTGGCGCCGTGGTCGGAGAAGTTCGCTTCTCCGATCACGAACAACCCCGGAACCGTACTCTCGAGGTTATAGTCGACCCACAGGCCGCCCATGGTGTAGTGCGGTGCAGGATAGATGCGCATTGGGATCTCATAGGGATCGTCTCCCGTGATCCTCTCGTACATCTCAAACAGGTTCCCGTATCGCTCCGAGATGGCTTTCTTGCCGAGTCGCTGGATCGCGTCACTGAAGTCGAGGTAGACGCCGTTGTTCATCTCACCCACGCCGTGCCCACTGTCTACCATTTCTTTGGCGCGGCGCGATGCGATGTCACGTGGCGTGAGGTTTCCGAAGCTGGGGTACTGCCGCTCCAGATAGTAGTCGCGCTCGTCTTCCGGAATCTGACTCGGCGCCCGGTTGTCGCCCTCCTTCTTCGGCACCCAGATGCGCCCGTCATTCCGCAACGATTCACTCATCAGCGTTAGCTTCGACTGATAATCGCCGCTGGACGGAATGCAGGTTGGGTGAATCTGCGTGAAGCAGGGATTGGCGAACAAAGCGCCACGTTTGTGTGCCCTGAAAGCAGCCGTCACATTGCAGCCCTTGGCGTTCGTTGAAAGGAAGAACGCATTGCTGTAGCCACCCGTTGCCAGGACCACCGCGTGAGCGGCATGTGACGAGACCTTACCGGTCACCATGTCGCGGACCACGATGCCCTGGGCTCTGCCGTCATCGACTACGAGGTCCAGCATCTCGGTCCGGGGGAACATCTTCACCTGGCCGATTCCCACCTGGCGTGCCAGAGCGTGATATGCGCCAATCAGCAACTGCTGTCCGGTCTGACCGCGAGCGTAGAAGGTGCGTGATACCTGGGCCCCGCCGAATGAGCGGTTGTCCAGCAGCCCGCCGTACTCGCGTGCGAACGGCACACCCTGGGCCACACACTGGTCGATGATGTTGTTGCTCACCTGCGCGAGGCGGTACACATTGGCCTCACGTGCGCGGTAGTCACCACCCTTAACGGTGTCGTAGAACAGCCGCCAAATACTGTCGCCGTCATTCGGGTAGTTCTTGGCCGCATTGATACCACCTTGGGCCGCAATGCTGTGAGCCCTGCGAGCACTGTCTTGATAGCAGAAACACTTGACGTTGTAGCCCAGCTCTGCGAGAGAGGCCGCGGCGGAGCCGCCTGCCAGGCCAGATCCGACAACTATCACCTCGTATTTCCGTTTGTTTGCCGGATTCACCAGCTTCAAGTCGAAGCGGTGCTTGTCCCACTTATCCTGGACTGGGCCGGAGGGGATCTTCGAATCAAGTTGCATTTGACATTCCCTCCGTCGCCTATGCGAGTGTCAGGATTCCGGTGAGAACTGCCATCGGAGTCGTGATGAAGCCTACGAACACGACTCCCGCCACGATTACAGCGACAGGCCTACGGTAGCGATTGAACCTGGAATGGTTGATACCCAGGGTCTGCATCGCGCTCCACACCCCGTGATACAGGTGGAAACACAGGGCAGCCATCACCACGATGTATCCCACCGGCACCGGCCACCAACGGAACCCGACTACCAGGTTGTTGTAGGCATCTCCCGGAACGAAGTCCGGGTGGATTGTGCCCATCGTCAGGTGAAGGATGTGCAGAACCACAAAAGCAAGTAGGAGCAGTCCACCCCACCGCATAGTGCGCGAGGCCAAAGTAGACTCTTCAGGCGCCAGACCGCGCTCGTACTTCACCGGTCGAGCGCCATATCCCGTTAGCCACAACTGCAGTGCCGGAATGACGTGCAGCGCGAGAGCCAGTAAGAGTCCAATGCGCAGAATCCAAAGGAGCTGCCCGTGCATCAGCAGCGGCGAGCCCATCTCCCTCAAGAACTCTGCGTAGTGATTGAATGTCTCGGGCCCATAGAACGCCTTGAGGTTGCCGTACATGTGCCCGAGCACGAAGCCAACAAACGAGGCGCCCGTTACGGCCATGAAAACCTTCTTGCCGACCGACGAGCGATAGAGATTCGTTACTCGACGCATCGTCTCTCCAGTGGAGAAATCTTTGAAAGGCATAGGATGATACCTATCGACGCGTAACGCGGGCAAGTTAGTCGCAGACGTCGCGCTGAGCCGGCGCAGTTGACGCGATGGTGGCCAATCACTGGACGTGGTTCAGGAGAGGTTTGCTACAGTCCGTTCGAACGTTGGCTCGATCAACCGGCCGCGACCAACGTGGGTAGTGACGCTGGCGTATTGCGACAACCAACTCCACGCGCCACCTTCCCGCTGCCCACACCGCCGAAACAAGCCGCCCAAGGAGGCGAAATGAACTTCCTGCTCCTCGCCGCGACGCTCGCTGTCACTCAGGTACCGACGGACACGACCTATCTATACCGAACTCAGTTCGTGCGTGCGGCACCCGGCACTCTACTGGAGTTGATCGATCTGTTCAAAGAGCGCCGGGCAGTCCACGAGGCTGCGGGGACTACGGCTCCGTTCATGATGCGGCATGCGCAGGGTGATCAGTGGGACCTGATGCTGCTCCACCCAATGGGCAGTTTCGAGGATTACTACGGAGGCCAGAGCACCGCCCGGCGACAGGACTCCGCTGTCGAGTCCGGAATGAGCCGGGCGGCGTTCGAGAATCGCGTGCGGCAACTCGCGGCATGGCAGGAAGACCTGTACGTGCTCGGGCCACCACTCGAGACCGTTGCCAACACCATGAACGGCGGCGGATACTACCACGTCGAGATCTTCGTGGCGCTTCCCGGAATGGCCGATCAGTTGATCACACAACGCGAGATGGAAAACGATTACCTGCGCCGAGTCGGCCGACCGCAAAACCTCATCTTCACTCGAGTGAGCGGAGCCGCATGGGACTCGTACACACTCGGCGTGTACCGCGACCTGCAGCACTTCGCTGGGAGCCGCGACGTCTCAGCCGAACGACAGGAAGCGGCGGCCATCGCGGCTGGTTTCGAAGGGGCGGACAAGATCGGCACGTACATGCGTACGCTGATTCAGTACCACCGGGATACGATCGGGCCGGCGATGAGATAGCCCGACCACACCCACAGCCCAGGCGGAAGGGCGGTACCACCCCACCACCCCGTACCGCCGCGGGCGGGACCGCCCGGCCGCTCCTCACTACCCGCGCCGTACCCCCGTCCGCGCAACCACCACCCTAGGCGGAACGGCGGTAGTCCAGATTCGCATCTCCCGTCTCTTCCCGCCTCTTAATTCCCCTCGTCCGGATTCCCGATATCCACTACTACCTTCCACGCCCCCTCGTCGTCCCGCCGCCAGATCGTCACATAGCTACCGGTGCCAGTTACCGTGTCACCCTCTGCAACCGCCATGCGGGATTCAAAGCGACCTATCGTGTAGCCTAGGTCTCCCGCTCCAGACACTTCGGCGTACTCGGGGTCCCAGGTGAGGGAGAAACCCGGAGCCCCAAGGGCCGGCGTCATCAGCTGTCGCACGGCGTTCTCTCCCCGTAGTAGCTGACCTGCCTGGAACATTGCGCCATCCGGGGCGAAGTTCGCCATCCAGCCTTCGACCCCCGACTCGGCAGTCATGCGGTTGAAATCCCGGTCGGCCTGCATCAGAGCCTCCACCTCCTGCTCCATGTCAACGGCCGGCGAGCACCCTGCCAGCGCCAACAGTAAGAGCGCGAGCACAGACCTTTGTGGCTTCATGGGGTCATTCTCCTGTGAAATCTTGGGAGAACATAGACCGACACCCCCACCTGGCGCCACAGATCGATTCTCAGCACCCGACTCAGCGTCCCTCACCGTCCTCCACCATCCTCCACCATCCTCCACCATCCTCCACCGTCCCCTACCGCCCTTTACCGCCCTCTACCGCCCTCTACTTTCCCTGTATGTCCGAGTCTCCTAAGGCCGACGCCGTCCGCCTCGACCGCTGGCTTTGGGCCGCGCGGTTTTTCAAGACTCGCTCACTCGCCGCACAGGCGATTGGCGGTGGCAAGGTGCAGGTGAACGGGCACCGAGTGAAACGAGCAAAGTCTGTGCATGTGGGCGACGAGATCAGAGTGCGCAAGGGGCCGTTCGAGCAGTGCGTGATAGTACGGGATCTCTCACAGAGACGCGGTCCGGCGAAAGAGGCCCAAGCGCTGTACGAGGAAACCGCAGAATCGTCGCTCAAGCGAGACACTTTGGCGAGACAGATCAAGTCGATCCCCAAACCGACCTTCCGGATGAAAGGACGTCCCACCAAGAAGGAACGGAGAGAGATCGATCGGTTCAAACGAGGGACCAGTGACTGACGACCTGTTGACAGCTGACAGCTGACAGCTGTGAGGACATCCAGATGAGCACCACAATGAGAGCGATGATTCTGTCGGCCCAGCGGACCCGGCTCGAACAACTCGAGCTGGCCCAGCCCGAGGCAGGACTCGGCCAGCTATTGATTCGTGTCTCCGCCTGCGCGGTGTGTCGCACGGATTTGCACGTGATCGACGGAGATCTCACCGAGCCCAAGCTTCCTCTCATCCTGGGCCACGAAATCGTCGGCGAGATCACCGAACTCGGTGAGGGTGTCACCGGATTCACCGTGGGACAGCGGGTCGGCGTGCCCTGGTTGGGCTGGACCTGCGGTGAATGCAAGTACTGTACTGCCGGCCGAGAGAACCTGTGCGACAGCGCACGATTCACCGGCTATCAAATCGACGGCGGCTACGCCGAGTACGCCGTGGCCGATGGGCGTTTCTGCTTTCCGATTCCCGAGGGTTACCCGGATATCCAGGCGGCGCCGCTGCTCTGCGCCGGCTTGATCGGTTATCGCTCGCTGGTGATGGCAGGCAACGCGGAGCGGCTGGGCTTGTACGGATTCGGTGCGGCGGCACACATCGTAGCCCAGGTGGCTCGGCATCAGGGCCGGCGACTGTTCGCGTTCACCCGGGAAGGAGATGCCGCCGCCCAGTCGTTTGCGCGTAGTCTCGGCGCTGAATGGGCTGGACCGTCCGGTGAGTCGCCACCAGAAGAACTCGATGCCGCGATCATCTTTGCACCTGTGGGGCAGCTAGTGCCCATGGCGCTCAGGTCAGTCGCGCCGGGGGGGACTGTTGTGTGCGCCGGAATCCACATGAGCGATATCCCCTCGTTCCCGTACGAAATCCTCTGGCGGGAACGCACCATCTGCTCGGTGGCAAACCTCACCCGCCGGGACGGCGAGGAGTTCATGGCCTTGGCACCCCAAATCCCGATCGAGACGCATGCGGAGACTTATCCGCTACACAAGGCCAACCAGGCCCTCGACGATCTCCGCGAAGGCCGATTGCAGGGAGCAGCGGTATTAACTAGCCTGTAGCATCAATCCTCAGCGAGCCAGAGTCCCTGAGACCGACCAGGAGGTCGCGATGTGGTCACGCCGAATCATTCCCCTTCTCTTGATCGCAGCTTTCGGTTCCGTCGGGTGCGCTGCCAAGAGAGTGCTCGTCCCACCCCTACTCGACGTAACGCCCTACGGCCGAGTTGGCCTGGTGACGTTCACCGCCGAAAACGCCAAGGGCGACCTCAATACGTTGGCAACGGAGTATTTCGCGGAGGAGGTGCTGGAGGCACAGACGATCGAACTGCTGGAGCTGGGCACGTTGGACGAGCTCCTCGCCGAGTTAGGTGTCAGCCGGCTCGATCTGGACGCCTTCAGAGCCATCGGCGAGGCCTACGACGTTCCAGCCGTCTTCGTGGGTGACCTGGACGTGTCCGACGTGGAACCGCGGGCATCGCTGGCGGCGCTGCGAGTGGAAGCAAACATCACGGTGCAGGCCGCGGTGCGTCTCGTGTCGACTGAGTCCGGTGGATCGATCTGGCGGGAGTCAGCACGTATCACAGACCAAGTGGGGCATCTCAGCTTGACCGGTGGCATCCCGGACTTCTCAGCGGAGGACCCAAGGAAGGCGTATGGACCCCTGGTCGAGGCGCTGGCGTACGAACTGACCTGGGATCTCAGGCCGACGTGGAGGTAGAGAACGTCGAACGTCGAACAGCGAACGTCGAACAGCGAACGTCGAACAGCGAACAGCGAACAGCGAACGTCGATTGGAGGCCTGCTTGGCGCGGTTTCAGCTAGCTGAGGCGATGGAGATTCTGAGCAGGACCGGGGCGACACTGCGGGCAATGCTGGGCGAGCTTTCCGAGCCTTGGCTCGAGTGTGACGAAGGGCCCGACACGTGGAGCCCGCGTGACATCATCGCGCACTTGATTCAAGGGGAACAGGAAGACTGGATTCCTCGCGCTCGAGTAATTCTCGAACAGGGTGAGGCGCGGGCATTCTACCCTTTCGATCGTTTCGCGTTTAGCGAGTGGGTAGGAGACTGGACGACCGCCGAGCTCTTAGACGAGTTCGACAAGCTGCGCAAACAGAATCTCGAGGCTCTGACCGGCTTCGGCCTGTCCGATGCACAGCTCGCCCAGGGTACGCACCCCGCTTTCGGGCCGGTCACGCTGGGGCAGTTGATCGCCACCTGGACGGTACATGACTTGTCCCATATCCACCAGATTTCTCGCGTACTGGCAAAGCGGTACGACGGGGACGTGGGACCGTGGAAGGAGTACCTAGGGGTGCTGCAGGGTTAGCTGTCCGGACGCTCGAGGGCGCAGCTGCATCGTGCCGCTGCGCCCTTTGCGAACTACGAGTCTCAGCGCCTTGCGCGGCGCCTCTTTCAGCTCACAACGGCCAAGCGCCGACCGCTCTCCTCCACCACTTCCAACATCTGCTCGGCCTCTTGCGCACGCAGCTCTGACTCAAAGAAGAACTCAGTCTCACCGAACGCTGGTTCTAGTTCGTCGAGCCAGCTCGCTCGCGAGTCGAACTTGGCGAAGAACGGCCGCCCGACCCAATCGGGATCTCGCGCCTGGAGGAAGCGGAGCACAAAAACGGCTTCATCGTGGATCGTCGTAATCCCCGACACGAGCACTTTACCCGGCGTGGCTGACATCGACGGCCCGCGCACTGTCCGTCCCAGTCCCGAGACCTGCGAGTAAGCGTCGCGGAAGATCTGCCAGGCCCGCGCCAACGGCACTTCGAAGTAGTCCTTCGGGCCGGTATCCCGCTCGACGAACATGTAGTAGGGGATCGCACCGAGCCGCACTTGTCGCTTCCACATATCGGCCCACAGGTCGGCCGAGTCGTTCACGTGCCTGATCAGGGGCGCCTGGCAACGCACCGCAGCACCCGCGCTCCGGATGCGGTGCACTGCTTCCTGGGCAATCCCGGTCTCCAACTCACGCGGGTGGCTGTAGTGCGCCATCACCGCAATGTGGCGCCCCGATTCCCGGATCTCCTCGAACAAACGCAACACGTCATCCGCATCAGCGCCCGTGACGAACCGGTAAGGCCAATAGGCCGGTGATTTGGTGCCAATCCGAATGGTCGCAACGTGTTCCAGCGACGGATCCAGCAACGGCTCGATGTAGCGGCGTAGGTTCTTGGCCTTCATGACCATCGGATCACCGCCCGTAATCAGCACGCTGCGCACTTCTTCGTGCTCACGCAGGTACGCCGCGAGGGTCGCAGCTTCTCGGCCAGAAAACTTGAGCTCGTCGATTCCGACAAACTGGGGCCACCTGAAGCAGTAGGTGCAGTATGCATGGCAGGTCTGACCGGCAGCCGGGAAGAACAGCACCGTCTCCCGATATTTGTGCTGTAGACCGGGGATCGGCTCGCCGTTCACGTGGGGCACGTTCAGGGCCATCTGCCCAGCCGGATGAGGATTCATCGTGTACTGGATCTGGCGCGCCGCCGCCTTGATCTCTCCACTACCCGCTCTCCTGCGCACCAATCCGTACATCCGAGAGAAGTGAGGCAGGCTCAGCATCTCCGGCTGAGGGAAGGTGAGTTGATAAATGGGATCGTTTGGAATGTCCGACCAGTCGATCAGGTCTTCGACTACGTAGTTGTTCACGCGGAACGGCAAGACGGTAGCGACCGCCTTCATCGCCAACCGTTCGGTATCGGACAGCTGCCGGAGCTGGGGAATGCTGTCGATGTCCTTCCGCGTGTAAACCGTGTACCTCCGTGCTTCGTGCGCGATAGGATACCTCCTCTCTCCGGCGTTCGACGCCTTGCGTTATGTCACACGAGCGACTTCAGCTATATGCCTTCCTTGGCAGAAAGCCCCTGAATCCCTTTATCTATAGTCCCGACTATTGTTACTGCAGGGACTGCTCAGACAGTCAGATAGAGTGGCGAGACTCTTTTGATGCTACGTCGGCCCGTGGACCGTCGTGCGACTGCATAGAACTATGGTGAAATTTACACCCCTGAGGCATCCTCACGTAAGGTCAGAACCACGCAGAGAGCGGTAACTTTCTGCGAAGACTCGACTTACATTTCGTGAATATGGTCTGGCGCAGCTTGGAAAACGGGCCTAGCGCGCAGTGTGGGTGTCCACTCAGGAGGTCAATCATGAGAATGTCCCGCCGTCAGTTCGTCATCGGATCCGGGACCGCTGTGGGCATTTCGGCAGGCACCACGCCCGGATGGCCGCGCCCAGGCTTGCCAACACCTCACCACCCCGACGCTCAATCTCCGGCCCCTGAACGCAGCGACCCCTGGCTGGAGGTAGAAGCCGCCGCGATCAGACACAACGTTAGAGAAGTATCCCGACTTTCCGGCCGCCGCCCCATCCTCGCAGTTGTGAAGAACAACGCATATGGGCTAGGCCTCGCGACAGTCGGTCCGGTGCTCGATGAAATGGACGAGATATCGGGGCTTGCCGTGGTAAAGACCGACCAGGCGCTCGCGTTGCGAGATGCTGGAGTGACCAAACCGGTTCTCTTGATGGGTCTGTTTGCGGATCAGGATGCGGAAGAACTCGTGGCCCGTGACATAGAACTGGCCCCGTACACCGACGGTGTAGACAGGACTCTGGCACACCTCGCCGCCCGTTTCGATCGCAACATCCCTGTACAGCTCTATCTGGACACGGGCATGGGTCGTCTAGGCATGGACTTCCGGCGCGCTCCCGATTGGATCGCTAGCCTCGCTGCAACTCCTGGTGTAGAGGTCCGCGGGACCTTCACAGCGCTCACTGAGGACGACTTCGACTCGGTTCAGCTGGAACGGTTACTCGAGGTGGCCCAAGAGGCACGGAACCGGGGCGCTGACCCCGGACTCCTCCATATCGCCTCGTCGCACGGGCTGTTCTTCAGATCGAGCGCGTACCTGGACATGGTGCGGCCTGGCCTAGTCCTCTATGGAGCGTATCCTGCGGGTGCTCTGGCCTCGCAGCAGGCCGATCTCCGTCCGGCGTTCCGGCTGCGAGCACGCGTGGTCAGGGTAGAACAGCTCCAGCCTGGGGACGGCGTGAGTTACGGACGCAACTACGTTGCTGAGCTTCCCACTTGGACCGCGACACTGCCCGTCGGCCACGCCGACGGCTATCCCCGAGAGGCGGTGAACGGCTGTGAGGTGTTGATCGGCGATCGAACCTACCGCGTCATCGGTGCCGTGAGCGCGAGCCATGCGGTAGTTGAAGTCGGCGAAGAGAAGACGGTGGAGGTAGGAGACGTCGCTACTCTCGTGGGTCCCGACAACGCCAGTATTCACCCCAATGCTGTGGCAGAACGATGCGGGGTCTCTGTATACGACGTGTTGATGCACCTCAGTGCGCGACTGCCCAAACGAGTCGTATGAGGCGATAGAACAAGGTCACAACGGAGGTTCTGAATGAATTTCTTCACGCTGCTGTTGGCGACATTCCTGGTTGCGGCGATCCTGTCACACCTGGTAGTCGTGGTCTTCGCGAAGCCTCTGCAGAAGGTGTTCGACCGCATCATTGGCGACGAAATCAGCCACGCCTGGGTGCGCTATGTGAAGTTCGCCATCTACGTGGTCGGCATATCCGGCGGCGTGCGAATCTGGCAGCTCGACCGATATCTGATGCCTGAGGGAGAGGACGCTGTCGTACTGACCAACACGCTATGGGGTTGGGAGGTGTTCCGTACGGTGCTCGGCACGGTACAGAGCATTACCTGGATGTTGCTCGTCGTGTTCTTGGTGGCCCTCGTGGCGTACGTGATCGTGCGGGGCATGGAGCTGCGCCGATCGACCACCTAGCTCGCCATCAGTTGTCTTTCGCGCCGCCACGGAGACGGGGCCCTTGGGCGGGTGGCGGTGCGCGCGGACGGTGATATAATACCTGTCCAAGCGTTGAGGCTGCCCGCGATATAGGTTACCGTGGAGGGGCGTCGTTGCAGCCTTCCGTGAGGGAATCTTTCAGCGATATTGGCCTCGAGGCAGTCCGGAAGCATCAGAAAGGAGAGGGTAGGAGATGTCCTTTGAGAAGAAGGTCCTGCCGATCGCACTCTTACTAACGTTCGCTGCATGCGCGGCCGAGACAGGCGATGGCGAACCAGCGGAGGAGCCCGTTGCCGACGCTTCTCCGCGCGAAGCGGCAGCCGCGACAGACCATCCGTTGTGCGTGCTCGAGACGTCGATGGGCACGATTGTCATGGAGCTGGACCGCGAAAACGCGCCCAGGTCGGTCAACAACTTCGAGGTTCATGTAAACGCGGGGTTCTACAACGGCCTGCAATTCCATCGGGTCATGCCGAACTTCGTGATACAGGCGGGTTTGCTCACCGCAGACTATGCGCCGCGTCGTAGCTCGGCGGCGTTCTTGCAGAATGAGGGTGACAACGGCCTGAAGAACCTACGGGGCACGTTGGCTATGGCGCGAGGTACGGATCCCCACAGTGCCAAGTCCGAGTTCTTCATCAACGTGAAGGACAACCCACAGCTGGACACGGATGAAGACGAATGGGGTTGGGCAGTGTTCGGTAAGGTCATCCAGGGACTTGATGTGGTAGACCAGATCAAGGACGTCCCGACACGGACGCGAGGCACGCGCGAGGACATTCCGCAAGACGCCGTCATGATCAGCCGAGCCTACATGACAACGCTCGATCTGTGGCAGGCGTCAGCCGATACGACGGCTGGCGGATAAAGTGGGAATGCAACGGTGCCGCTCGACCCGAACTGCGGGCGGCACCGACCGCAGCAATTGCGTGTCTGACCTCGCCACTGGCTCAATCGTAGTTCGTGGCTCGCCCGTAGGGGTCCGTAACAGCCCATGCTAGAGTTCAAGCCTCTCTCCCGTGAGGGCCTCGCGCCGGCGTTAGAGAAAGCAGAGCATTACCGCTTGCTCAACGAGCCGTGGGAGGCTGAGAGCATTTGTCGCGACATTCTTGCGATCGACAAGGCAAACCAGCGCGCCCTGGCCACACTGATTCTCGCGTTGACCGAGCAGTTCGGCGACGAGGGTGGCGTTGATGAGAGTGAGCCCCGAGAGCTGTTGCCCCGACTCGAGAGCGAATACGAGAGAGCCTACTACAGCGGCCTAGTCAGCGAGCGCAAGGCCAAGGAGATGTTGAGGCACGGCACGCTCGGCTCTGGTCCGGTCGCGTTTGAGTTACTACGCGACGCAATGGAATGGTACGAGACCGCAGAGCGGCTCGGCCCCAAGGGAAACGACGACGCCCTACTGCGGTGGAACACCTGCGCTAGGCAGGTTCTGAGAAACAAGTTGCGGCCGCCACCGCGACCGCCGGGGGGCAAAGACTGACGTTTCATGACACGCGATCTATGACGCATCGCACAATTCACAGCCAGGAGCATTGATGTTTTCTCGAAGCAGCAGCGCGGCAGCCGGCGCTTTGCTGGCTCTTATCGTCGCGCTAACCGCTTGCGGCCAATCAGAAACCGCGGCGGAACACATGCAGGAGCACTTCGCTCGGGTCGAGGCGGTACGTGACGCTATCATCGAAGGCGATCTTGAGGCTACGAAAGAACCGGCCAGTTGGCTGGCAGGACATGAGGCGATGGAAGGCGTGCCTGACGGCTGGGAACAGCACGTGACCCAGATGCAGCGAACGGCCCAAATGGTCGTGGATGCCGAGGACATCGAGACTGCCGCTTCGGCAACGGCCGCGATGGGCGGGATTTGCGGAGGGTGCCACCAAGGGCTGGATGAAGGTGCCCAGTTCACGATCGTAGTGGTGCCCAGTGAGGAGAGCGGCGTGGTGGCGCACATGCTGCGGCACGAGTGGGCCGCGGATAGGCTCTGGGAAGGACTGATCGGCCCGTCAGAGGAGTCGTGGACCGCAGGTTCTGAAGCCTTGGGCGAAGCGGCCTTAGACCCTGAGGACGCACCGGACGAAGTCGGTGTTTTGGCCCAGCGCGTGCATGAGCTCGGCACGGAAGCGACAGAGACGCTGGGGTTCAACGACCGGGCGGCGGTCTACGGGCAACTGATCACTACCTGCGCGCAATGCCATATCCTGATGGAGGCCGGTCCGGGAACGCGTTCTGAACTGGCAGGCCGGTAGTAGAGTCAAGCCTGTCGACATACATGTTGTTTCTGTCTCGGCCCCTGGCCGCGGCGCGCCGGTTTGGGGCCGTTTCACACGGCATCAAGAGATTAGCGGCGGTGGCGCGACCAACGCCGCTGGCCTAGCCTTCAATCGCCATGACCCCCTGGGTACGCAGGCTCATCATCGCAAACGGCGCCATGTTCTTGGTGACGTGGGTGTATCCCGTACTCCCCAGCGATCAGTTGATGTTCATGCCGGCGCTGCTGCTGCGTCGTCCCTGGACGATTGTCACTTACATGTTTCTGCACGCAGGGTTCATGCATCTGGCGCTGAACATGCTTTGGCTCTACATCTGCGGCCCGCGGTTAGAACAACGTCTGGGCAGCCGGCAATTCCTCTTGCTGTACCTGGTGAGTGGAGTAGTGGGTGGTCTGTTGTCGTTCACAACACCGTACGCGCGCATAGTGGGCGCGTCCGGTGCGGTGTTCGGAGTGCTGTTTGGGTGTGCCCGCTATTGGCCTCGCGACCGCATCTACCTGTTCGGAGTGCTGCCAATCGAGATGATGACGTTGGTTGTGATCATGACACTGCTGGCGCTGTTCGGCGGCTTCACCGGAGCAAGAGACGGGGTCGCGCACTTCGCACACTTGGGGGGATTTCTCGGTGGGTTTGTTTTTCTCAAGTGGTGGGAGCTGCGATCGCCCGCGGCAAGGTTTCGTAGGAAGGCTGCAACCGACCGAAGACCAAGTAGCGGAGTAATGAACAGGGCGGACGTTAAGCGGTGGGCCGAGATCAACCGAGACAACATGCATCCGGTCAATCGAGAGGAACTAGATCGAATCCTCGACAAGATCAACGCCGAGGGCAGTGACAAGCTCGCACCCGAGGAGCGGGAATTCCTAGAGCGGTTCAGCGCGCTATAGGTACGTTCGGTGCAGCGAATGGCCTTTTGACACTGCTTGGGCGCCCGGCTATCTTCGGTTTGCGACAGGTATCGCTCTGTGGGACCTGTGTGACGGACGGGCCCCGTTTTTTTGACCCGTCTCACGAAGCAGTTGACAGCTCTGCCGTCGTTTGGCGGTGACTATGACGGCAGCCCGACGCGGGGGCAGTGTCCGCGTAGAAGAGCAGTACGTCGGTCAGTACGGCAGTGCCGGACTCCGACGATATCAACATGGAAGGGAGTACGGTAATGCGTACCACTGGCACGGTTAAGTGGTTCAATGACAGCAAGGGTTTTGGATTCATTGCGCCGGAGGGTAGCGAGAAGGATTGCTTCGTGCACCACTCGGCGATTCAGGCTGATGGTTTCAGGTCGCTAAAAGAGGGAGAGCGTGTTGAGTTCGACCTGATCGAGCGAGACAAAGGACCGGCGGCTGAAAACGTTGTCAAAATCGGTGAGTGAGGGAACCGACAATCTACAGTGATGGCATAATGGGGCCCGCCCTGGGAACACCAGGGCGGCCCCTTCTGTTTGTCGGTCGTATTGTTGCTGGATCAGCAACGCATTCTTCAGGCTCGCAGGAGCCAAGCGGTGGAGATGGCAAAGAACGAGGCTATTGAGTTACAAGGCAAGGTGACGGAGGTTCTGCCCAACGCAACCTTCAGGGTGCTGCTCGAGAACGAGCACACGGTATTGTGCACGATCGCGGGCAAGATGCGCCGGTTTCGGATTCGCGTGCTGGCCGGAGACCGAGTAACCGTCGAGTTGTCACCCTACGACCTGAGTCGCGGTAGGATCACTTTCAGACACAAAGGATAGCCGTCGCCGCAGACGCGGTGAACTGATGGATCTTGCGACAGGACGCGCGACGAGACCGGACCTGCTCAGTTCGGTTTGTTCGCGGCCTCACCCCCACGATCCTCCATGTAGTCGACCGCTAGGTTGGCCAAGGCGCGCACCCCCAGCAGCAGCACTTGCTCATCTGCGAAGAAGCGCGGAGAGTGGTTCACGGGGACGGTGTCGAGGTCGGCACCGCGGGGAGTCACACCCAACGCGAAGTAGAGTCCGGGCACGCGTTCGGCAAAGAAGGAGAAATCCTCGGAACCGGTCAGCGGAGCCGCGATGTACACGTTGTCAGCACCTGCGACGTGACGCAGGGTCGGCACCATGCTCTCGGTCAGCGCGGGATCGTTGTAGGTAACCGGCACGCCGATGTGTATTGAAGTCTCCGCTGTTGCTCCCGACGCGGCCGCGATGTTGCTTGCGGTCTCGCGGATACGACTGTGCAGTTGCTCTTGGACGGACGCGTCGAAAGTCCTGATAGTACCCACCAACTCGACCTCGTCCGGGATGATGTTACCACGCACGCCTCCGTGAATGCTGCCGACTGTAACAACGGAGGGGGTCGCTGTCATGTCTACCTGACGGCTCACGATGGTCTGCAAGCCGAGTACAATCTGGGATGCCACCACAATCGGGTCGATTCCACCCCACGGCTGGGCTCCGTGCGTCTGGCGGCCCCGCACGACGATGCGCAATCCATCGGCGCTAGCCAGAGCACCTTCCGGCCGATAGCCGACTGTGCCAACGTCGCCCGGGAAGACGTGGAGCCCAAAGATTGCGTCCGGCACCGGATTCTGCAGCACTCCCTCGCGAATCATCAGGTTCGCGCCACCCTCTTCTCCGGGAGGGGCGCCCTCTTCGGCTGGTTGGAAGATGAACTTGACCGTACCTGGCAGGCGGTCGCGTAGCTCACTGAGCACCTGGGCTGCACCCATTAGGATTGCCACATGATTGTCGTGACCGCACGCGTGCATCACGCCTACTTCGCGCCCGTTGTAGATGGCAGTCTCCTGCGACGCAAACGGCAGGTCCAGCTCTTCGGTAACCGGCAGAGCATCCATGTCCGCACGAAGGGCCACGACCGGTCCGGGTCTGCCACCTCGAAGCAGGCCCACCACCCCCGTGTGTGCCACTTCAACCTGCACTTCCATTCCCAGGCTGCGGAGATGTTCAGCCACGAGGGCAGCCGTGCGAAACTCTCGGTTGCCCAGTTCCGGATGCTGGTGTATGTCGCGCCGCCACACGATAACCTGCTCCTCGATACGGGCGGCAATGTCGTTGATGGCGTCAGAGAGCGAGCCCGTCTGCCCAGACTGAGCGAGCATGGAGGGCGCGAATAGAACCGTGGCTGGGGCAAGTAAGACCGCGATCGAGAGGATCGCCGCCAAAGCAGGGTTGATTAATCGGCGTTCAGGTGCTGCGGTCGATGATATTATCACTCTGTGACTCCTCTAGGTTCTGCCTCCGGTAGTCGAGCCTGCGAGATCAAGCTAACCACGGCGCGCGCTACACCGCTTCACCTGCGATCAACGACTGGGGAAGAACCGAAGACCACATGTCTCCCAGCTGACGGAGGCACGAGATCCACACCAGATCTTCGTCCGACAGAGGACGATACGCGGTGCTTCCCTGAGCCACTACTATTACCTGGGACAGTGCAAGCTTCTCCACCACCAAGAGCGGCTGCAGCAGGAATGTGGTCAGTCGAAATAGGAAAGCGTCTCCCGTCGCCTCCGCGACGATCGGTCGATCCCGCCGCGGTCCCATCTGCTCCAACTGCCGCTCTAGAGCCCCTACCAGCCGGAACATGGACCAGGCCCGGAACGGAATCAGCACCTCTCTCAGGGCGCGGCTCTTCTGGCCAGCCCTCGGATCCGGTGGCACCAGACCGACTCGCCCAACGACCGGCACGGCGTCGACTTCTCCGGCCCCCAGGAGCCACCCCGGTTCTAGACCATAGGGAGCGCTGAGCTTCTCGATAGTCCGCACAGCCGGCGTCGTGTTCTCGCCGGCGTAGAGGTCCCGCAAAGTCGGATAGGACATTCTGGTCAGTGCACTCGCGTGGCTCAGATTGCCCCCGTGGGCAGCGTCAATCAGATGGCGCACTCGCTCCGTGAGGGGACAGGCGGAATCCACCAGAGGCCGCTTGGGGCGGCCGGGCAAATGGAGGTTAATGGACTGGCCCATAAATAAATAATATATTTCGCTGTCAATATTACTATTTAGATTAGTAATTCCTGTGCCCCAGCAGTATGGTGCTCCGTCCGGTGCGAGCGCGCAGGTGTGGAACTCTCCACTGGTGACTGACGTGAACTCGAGCCCTCCGACTACATCCACGGGCTCGGACGCAAACGACGCCGCGTTGTTGCCCAACTGCGCCCGGTTGTTCAGGCCCCAGCAGTAGGCACGCCCAACTTGACCTACGCCGCATGACTGAAGAAACCCAGGGTCAGTGCCGTCAGCGATGTCGCGTGTGGCACGAGTGACGGGGCGCGCCGACAGGCCTCTCCGGGACAGGGATACAGGCTGGCCGCCGGCCCCGACTGCCCGAAGTCGTTTGCACCCCACCCATCCTCTGAAATGCCACAGGAATCAAACGCGAGGGCGGTAACCGAGACCAGTCCTATCGCCGATACGCGCACGTCCGCTTTGGCCTCCGGTGACGTCTCCCCTCCACCCTCCCCGTTCAAGCGATATCATCTGACTCCGACCGGCGCGAAGCCGAAAATACATAAAGAACTCTATATGTCATGGGCAGTGCGCCACCTCCAGGTGTGACGGTGTGCCCGATCATTGGCGCCTTTGGTCTCGGATGGGCGTGTGTTGCAGGTCGTCGACCAAATTGGCGTCCAGCGCGGCTCGATTGACCTGCGGCGGCCTGCGAGGAAAGATGGAAAAACCCCTTGTATACATCAATACACATTTATATATTGGACGCATGCTCAACACGACCGTCGAGCTAGACCGCCTGAGCGATCGGCTAAAGGCCCTATCCGACAGCACGCGACTACGCATCCTCAGCCAGCTGGCCTGCGGCGAGTGCTGCCAGTGCGAGATCAATGATGAGTTGGGAGCCTCGCAGCCTTTGCTCGCCTTTCATCTCAAGGTGCTACGAGAAGCTGGTCTGATAAGGTCTCAACGCCGGGGCCGATGGGTCTTCTACTCCGTCTGTAGAGAGCCCATAGCGGAACTCGGAGCTTTCCTGAAGGAACTGACCACCGCCACAAGCCTGTCCGGCTGTTGCGGCGGCCCCAACCAGGCCGAGGCTAAACCGGCCGATTGAGGTAACGATGAGTGTAGAACAGGACATCAAGCAAACCGTGCGTGAGAAATACGGTGAGGCAGCGAAGCGCGTCGGACTGGGACAGGCCAGCTCTTGTTGCGGCTCGTCGGCCGAGAGTTCGTGCTGCGATCCCATCACGTCTGACCTGTACGACATCAAGGAGACCAAGGGCGTTCCCGACCAGGCAGTCGCCGCTTCACTAGGCTGCGGCAATCCCACTGCATTGGCCGAACTGCTGGAGGGCGAGACAGTGCTGGACCTTGGCTCGGGTGGAGGGATTGACGTCTTGTTGTCCGCCAAACGGGTCGGACCCACGGGTAAGGCCTACGGCGTCGACATGACCGACGAGATGCTCGAGTTGGCGCGAAAGAACGCGGTCGACGCTGGAGTGACCAACGTGGAATTCTTGAAAGGGGAGATAGAGAACATCCCGCTGCCGGACAACTCGGTCGACGTGATCATCTCCAACTGCGTGATCAACCTGTCGGGCGACAAGCGCCGCACGCTTTCGGAGGCGTTCCGAGTGCTGAAACCCGGTGGCCGGTTCGCCGTGTCAGACGTGGTCGTAAGGGGTGACGTGCCGCAAGACATCAGGCGCAGCGTCGAACTATGGGTCGGATGTGTCGCAGGTGCGCTCGACGAGTCTGAATTCAAGAGCCTGCTAGCTGAAGTCGGTTTTCACAACCCGGAGATCGAGCCGACCCGCACATTCCACGCAGCCGAGGCCCGGGCCTTCCTGTCCGAAGCGGGTCTGGATGTCGACGCTGTGGCACCTCAGATCGACGGCAAGTTCATGGCGGCTTTCGTGAGGGCGACGAAACCCGTCAGCAACCCATAGCCTTTTTCTTCTTCTTCTTGGGCCCCAGTTGAGCCACCGGCGGTGCGGTAACCGCCAAAGGCTTGACTGCGGCCCCCGAGAAATAGGCGGCAATCTGGCTCTGCAGCTCCGCGAACTCTCGGGCTGCCAAGTCAGAGCCGCTCGGCTCCATAGGAGTCAGCACTTCGCTGCGCCATCCATCGAAACCGTCTCTCAGATACCAATACTCGAGACCGTCCGGCCAAGCACCCGGCGCCACTCTGAGCTCTCCGGTCTCATCATACACGACCACCTTCGTCCCCGGAGGGGCCGCACCAAGCACCACTGCGGTAGCAGAGTCTGACGGTGCAGCGACTGCCCCCGGGATAGCTTGGTGCTCGGCGTCAGCATCGACCTGCCTGAGGTCAAGCACCAGCAGATCCGGCCTGCCCGCGATGATCTGCTCGGCCAACTCCAATGGCTCCACCGCATTCATCCTGATCCCCGGCCGATCGACGTTCGGCGCTGTAGCCCCCGTCGCCACCAGCGCAACGACAGCCAGCCCACCAGCCACGGCGAACTTGTAGCGCGGAGACCGGGCGGTGGGTTTCGCTGTGAGCTCGACTGGTTGATGCTTACGCTGGAACCCGCGCTCCACTCTCTCCGCTCCAATGAACGCAAGGCCGGCAAAGACGACGATGCCGAGAATGAGCCAAGGGGCTGCGACCCCGATCAATTGCGGCAGAACTGATGTCCCCAAGGACCCTCCCTCGTACAGTACATCGAGAAACGGGAGCCAGTCGATCAACACGGCGAACAGCAGACTCCCTACGAAGATCCCGCCAAAAGTCACCAACCCGTCCCATCTACCAGATGCGGCGGAGACCACAGACGTGCCCGGGCACAGGCCGCTCATGATGAAGCCGATGCCGAGCATGAACCCGCCGACGAGCTGCGCCCACACGAACGTGGGATTGACCCATAGTCGCGCCAAATCCACCACGCCGAACGAGGCAAGCGAGTAGAGGCCCACCATTGCTACCAGCACGGCGGTGAACATGACCTTGAACACCGTCATGTCATACAGGTAGAACTGCCCGGCCAGCTTCCGCGCATTGCCGAAACCGGCGCGCTCGAGGGAGAAGCCGAACAAGAACCCGATCGCGATGCCCGTCAGCAGTCGCGCTTCTTCGGACGCGAAGACAAGAGGGAAGACACCGGTCATGTCCACTGCCTCCTCACTGCGTACGCGAAAGCGTATGCGCCGGCGAAGAACATCATCATGAACACCCAACTCCCTGTCGCCAGCAGAGCGCCACCGCTCAGAGCCTGACCCGAGGTGCAGCCGCGAGCCAGTGCAGCAGCAAAACCCATGATTACTCCGCCCCCGAGAGCGTATCCCAACCGTCCTCGCACGGAGATCCGCGGTCCCTTCTCAACTGTCGCCTTGAACCTGCCGGCACTCAGCGCGCCAAGGAAGCCGCCCAGCACTACCCCCACCACCTCGATCACGAGCCAATTCTTGAACGGGTTGGCACCGTCCTCGACGTACTGCCCAAGAGACACGTTGTTCGCCGTCCATGCCGGTGCCACTTCGCTACCCAGCCTGGCAAGTGTCCTCTTGGGCAGCGCGCTCGCACCCAGGCCTTGCCCAGCCACCAAAAAGGCAGCCAGCAGCGTCAGCCCCAGGAGCGCGCCTGCTAGGTAGGGATTCCAATACGGTTTTGCCTTCATCAGACTTCTCCCTCTATCGAAGCGCGAATTCGCTGGCCCAACCTGCATGTTGGCCAGCGAACACGACTATCCAGCGCAGCGCGAAGCCGCCTGCCAGAACGAGTACGGCAGTAGTGCGGCCCGGTACAGCCCGCTGCCGCAATTCGATCCACTCACCGACCAGGGGAGCGAGCAGACCGAGGGCTACCACCAACGACCAGAACGCAGCCGTGTACGGTCCACCGAAGAACAGGGACAGAGCACTTCGGGATGCTTCCCCACCGCTCGACAGACCCACGAACCAAAGTGAGATCAACGCCAATTCGACCGTGATGAAGGCCATGTCAACTCGGCTCAACTGAACCCGTTCTACGTCAGACAGCTTGTAGAGCAATAAGAATGCGGCGCCCGTCGAGAGACCGGACACCAGGAACAGGGGACCGAGGATCGCGGAATTCCACAGTGGGCGCGCTGCCATCGTGCCCAGCAGGACCCCGGTGTATATCCCCAGCGCCACACCCAGGACGATGTTGGCTACTGCCAGACCCTTGACTCTGGTCGCCGTCCAGTCCGAGACGGTCGCGACCCAAGGGAGCGATCGGGATCGGCGCAGAACCCAGTCGCGAAGTCCGGCTGGGGAATTCACCCACGCCAAGAGGATCGAGGCCGGGTAGATCCCGATCAGGATCCAGGCTCCCCATGACATCGGCGAGGTGGGCTTGAAGGCGAGATAGAACCGATACGCATTCAGGGGATGCTCGAGATCGAGCCATAAGAAGAACATCCCGACTGACAGCAGCACCGGGCTCGCCCATGGCAGCAGAGAGAGCGCCTTCGAACGATCCTCCTCAGCCCGATTGAGCAGCCACCAGCCGCTGAGCACCATGATGCCAGCCACGATCCCACCAAGGAACAGGTAAACCGCGACCTCCTGGTGCCACACGTGCAGCGATGGGTCTATCAGGTGGTTGTTTCGAGTAGTCGTTATCTCTTGCATTTATGCCTGCTCACTTCAGATAGAAGTGCTTGGGTCTGGTGCCCGCTTCGGGCAGCAGTGTGTGGTAATCGCGGGACGCCAACACCCTGCTGATCTCGCTATTGGCATCGTTCAAATCACCGAAGTAGATGCTCTCTGTAGGACAGATTTCCTGACACGACGTCGTGGGAATCCCGGTCTCCACTCGGTGGACGCAGAACGTACACTTGTCGATGGCGCCGACGTTCGGGTCGATGAACCTCGCGCCGTAGGGACACGCCGCGATACAGGCCTTGCAACCCGAGCACTTAGACTCGGTGACCTGAACGGTGCCCCCTGCGCCATAGTGCGACGCCCCGGTGGGGCACACAGATATACAGGGAGCGTCTTCGCAGTGGTTGCAGCGCTCAGAGCGTACAGACATCTGCAGGCTCGGGTACGTGCCACTCGTCTCCGTGGCAACCCAATCCCTGGCATACCCCTTTGCCACGTCGTTCTCTGTCTTGCACCCAATTACGCAGGCACCACATCCCACACATGTACGCGTATCCACGGCCATGGCGTAACGCTTCTCCGTCATGCCACCTCCTCCTCTACCGCTGCGCTCGCCCCGGTTTCGGCCTGAACGTCCGAGGCCCTCAGGAATGAGACGAAGTTCACATTCATTCCCGTCCCACCCATGATGGGATCGGTCTTGTACCGCGTAACCAGTTCGTTGTCATCGATTCCCTTGCCGTGCACGAACCGCAGCTTCTTGGGCTTGCGTCCGTAGCCGTGGACCAGGTACACGGCGTCGGGCCTGATGCGCTCGGTCACCTTGATCGGTGCCGAAAACGACGATCGTACCCCGTCCTGGTTTTGGAGGAAGACTCGCTCACCATCCACTAGTCCCCATTTTCGCGCGACTGCCGCGTTCACCCATACCGCGTTCTCCGAGTACACCTCCGAGAGCAAGCGGTTGTTCGTCGTGCGACCGAAGGTGTGAGTAGGCGCGCGACCGAAGAGCAGGCGGTAGTAACCCGCGGGAGGGTCGTCTACTTCGTCTTCGTGGTAGGTGGGGATCGGGTCGAACCCGTAGCTGGCAAGCCGCGCCGAGTACAGCTCGATCTTGCCTGAGTCGGTGTAGAACTCGGGCACGGCGCCTTCTTCGAAGTAGAGCGGGCCCGGTTGCTCGAGGATCACGCCCTGCTGCTGCAACACGTGACAGTCGTAACCGGCCTCCTCGAGCCGCGTCTTGGCATACTCCATCGAGTCCCGCCACGGGAAGAACTCGGTCAGCCCGAGCCGCGTCCCTAGTTCACGGGCCATCCACCAACCCGGTTTGCTGTCGTACATCGGCGGTACAACCTCCTGACGCACAGCGATGTACGGCTGCTTGTAGCTGGGTGTCAGTAGTTCATCACAGCGTTCCAGATACGTTGCTTCCGGCAACACCACGTCCGACCAGCCGACGATTTCGGCGGGCAACACATCGACCGTCACCAGGAAATCGAGCTCTTGGATCGCCTTGTATGTCTGCTCGGGGTTGGGAAGTGTGGTGGGCAAGTTCGACCCGTAAACCATCCACCCTTTGATGTTCGATTCACCCCGCACTCCAGGGATCGTCGCTTCGCACACACCCTGTGCGAGCACCTGATCACCGAGCGGGTAGTCGCTCGGTTCCGGACGGTCCGCAATGCCACCATCCGGCGGCCGGTATCCCGGGTATTCGTACCCTGGAAGCTCCACCTGTGACGGGACATAAAAGCCACCCTTTCGGCCCCACGATCCCAACAGCGCATTCAGCATCGCGATGGCCCGGGAACGTTGCGTGTCATTGCCGTACCACGTGACGTGCCTGCCCGGATGCACTAGCGTGGCTGGCTTGGCCGCTGCCATTGTCCGAGCGGTTCGACGAATCAACTCCGGCTCCAACCCGGTACGCGGATAAGCCCACTCCGGCGAGTACGACTTCACGTGTTCCTGTAGCTGCTCGAAGCCCATTGCGTAGCTCTCGACGTACTGCCGATCGAATAGATCCTCTCGGATGATCACGTTCATCCAGGCGAGTAGCAGCGCCAGGTCCGTGCCCGGCTTGATTGGCAACCAGTACCTGGCCTTGGAAGCCGCGACGGAAAAGCGTGGATCTACCGCAATGATGTCCGCATCGTTTCGAATGGCCGCCGCGAAGTCCTGGACCTGGGTGTTGTGCATGTTCTCACCCAGATGGCTACCGATGAGCACCACGCACTTGCTGTTGCTCATGTCAGTGATTTCTGGCGAGCCGACACCGGACCCAAACGTCAGGTCGAACCCCACCTCCCGAGGTCCGCGGCACTGCGCGTACGACGGCGCCGCGATGTTGGGCGACCCGTAAGCCTTGAACAGGTGCTTCATCCAGTTGCCGCCGTACCCGTGAGAGAACAAGGCGAGTGCAGATGCCCCGTACAGTCCCTTGATGCGCTCGAAGTTCTCAGCCACTTCGTTCAGTGCCGCGTCCCAACTGACCTCTTCGAACTCCTGACTGCCCCGCGCGTTGGTACGAACCATGGGCCGCTTGAGTCGGTCGGGATCGTACAACAGCCCCGTGCCGCCGGCGCCCCGCGGACACAGATGGCCGCCGGAAAGCGGATCTTTGGGGTTGCCCTTGATCTTGGTGACGCGGCCGTTTCTCACATGTGCGAGGATGCCACACTTCCAGAAGCACAACTCGCAGAACGATGGCACCACCCGCTCACCGTCGGACCGCGGCTCGGCAGGTCCGTCTCCGTACGCGCCGTACCAACTCGTCGGCAGGCCACCCAGCGCGACTGCCCCGGCAGCTCCGGAGCCGATTCGGATGAACTCCCTGCGCCTCATGACCCATTCCCCTTCCCCGCAGGTGAGAGGTCACCGGAGAATTGTTCGCCGGTCTCGGGGTGAACCCAGGCGCACACCGTCTCGAGCAGCCGTCTAGTTACGATACTGCCGAGCTCCAGCTCCACCTCCTGGCCTCTTCTGGTTGCCTTGACCAGACCCTGATCCCGCAGCGCAGAGACGTACCGGGCCATGGTTGATTGCGGCCAACCTAGTTCCTCGATCAGCTCCTTCTGAGTAGTACAGCGACCGTCGAGTAGACTGCACGCGAGCTTGAGCCTGGAAGGATGAGACAGCGCTTTGAAGATGCCCGCTGCTCGGCGAATGTCGTTGGGATGGACGTTCATTGGATCTCCTGCGCACATTCAAACATCACAATATCCGGAAAACCGGATTTCTATACGAAAGCTATCCGCCACCCGTGAAGAAATAGTGAAATGTTGGTGAGAGCCGACTGTGTGACGCCAAGAGGAACGGCGGGTCGTTGGTACCCGCCGTTTTCGCTGCTAGATCAGTCGGTGGACTGGGTTGGTCCCGCCGGTGGGCTACTCGTGGTCGGGGTGCCAGTCAGGTAGATCCACCAAACCGCCGGCCACGTCCACCAGCTCCTCTTCGGTCAATTCACCGATCTTGTGCTGGTGAAGGGCGCAGAGCACTTCGTGCAGCTCCAGCGCCGTGAAATCGTAACCCACACCGGCCGCGACCTCGACCAAGACATGCGCCTTTTCACTTCTATCCTTCTCGGCGGCCCGGACCCGGTCCCTCAGGGCCTCGTCGTGCACCAGCTTCGCCAGAAAGTCGGCGGCTGCCTGGTTGCTCATAGTCCCCTCCTGCCTAACACGCCAAGGACGTCTCCGCCGAAGTCAAGCGGGCGCGGATCACTCGGCTGTCTGCTGGTCGTCCTCGTCTTCCCTGCGCCCGGGGAATCCCGCGCCACCGCTCTTGAAGAACGCTGCTTCCTCGGAATAGTGAGCCGTCATACCGGAGATCCGGTTCAGTTCACCCTCCGACAGTTGTTCGAACTCTGTCGCTATCTGGACGTTTTCCTCGAGCTGCTCAACCGTGTCGCAGCCGACGATGACTGTGCTGATCGGCTGCGAGAAAGTCCAGTTGAGGGCGTCCCTCATCGACGTGATTCCACCCTCACGGAACAGCTCCCCACGCGCCGGGATCTTCATGGCGATCACGCCCATCCCTTTTCTGTTCGCCAAAGGTAGGAGCTCTGCGGTAAACGGGAGGAAGTGCGGATCGGCAGGATTGAGCGCCAACAACACCGTGTCGAAATCGAACTGGTTTATGCCGCGGATCAGCACGTTGGGATCGAAATGACCGGTGATTCCAAGGAATCGGACCACTCCCTCTTCCTTGGCCTGTTGCAGCGCCTCAATTGCCCCGTCCTTGCCGAAGATCTGGTCCAGCTGTTCCTCGCGCGTGATGTTGTGTAGCTGCCAGAGGTCCAAGTGATCTGTCTGCAACAGGTTGAGGCTCTCTTCCAGTAGCTGCATGGACTCGTCCCGCGAGCGCCGGTGGGTCTTGGTGGCAAGAAACACCTCGTCGCGGCGGGTGGCCATGACCTCACCAATGTAGGTCTGGCTGATACCTCTGCCGTACGCGGCCGCCGTATCGATGTAATTGATACCGAGGTCGATCGCGCGATTGATGATCTCCATCGATTGGTCGCGTGTACCCTGCTGCTCGAGCGTGGCCTGGCCTCCGAGACTGAACAGTTTTGGTCGGTGGCCGGTACGGCCCAGCGGCCTATCGGCCATGACGGGCCGCGCGGACGTGGCACTCGTCTTGGTACTGATGATTGTGGCGGCAGCTCCAACAGCTCCGGCCTTTACGAAGTCACGCCTGGACAGGTCGTTGTCGATCATTGATATCCTCCTGGCACCACGCAGGTACAGGTGATTCGGGTCTTCAAGTGAGATCCACCCGGGGCACAACACGCTCCGCCGCACTATCGAGTTCGAAATACGTAGCCGACTCTATTGAGAACATGCTGCCAATGACGCTTGCAGGGAAGCTCTCTCGTAACACGTTTAGATCGCGGACGTTGCCGTTGAAGAACCGGCGGGCTGCTGCGATGCGGTCCTCGGTGTTCGCCAGCTCCTTCTGCAACGCGCGAAAGTGGGCATCCGCCTTCAGGTCCGGATAGTTCTCCACCACCGCGAACAGGCCTTTGAGCCCCATCAGCAGCGCCGATTCGTCAACAGCCTGCGCAGCCGCGCTGCCGCGGTTGCGCTGAGCCTTGTTCCGCAGCTCGACCACCTTCTGAAGGGTCTCCCGCTCGTACTCCGTGTAGCCGCGCACAGTCTCCACCAGGTTCGGAATCAGCTCGTATCGCCGCTTCAGCTCCACGTCGATGTCCGACCAACTCTCTCTTATGTGCTGGCGCAGCCGAACGAATCGATTGTAGGTCGCGATGAACCAAGTGAACGCGAGAACGAATGCGGCTACCACGGCAATAGTGACCGGATTCATTTCAGCTTTCCAATTGGGAAATGAGATAGTCCGGCCAGAGCTTGAAGAACTCCTGCGCCCACCAGATTCGTTTTCTGAACTCGGACGGCTTCCACTTGGTATCCGTTCCGTCCCAGAAGCAACAGACGCCGTCTTTCAACTCCAACGCCGGCGCTTTGCCGCCGAGCAAGAACTCCATCGTCCGGGCGTGCACGACATCATAGGCAAACTTCTTATCACTGCTCTTGACCAAGAACCGCCTGCTGAACTCCTCCGATTCGAAATCGATGTCATCGAAGCCGATGGCGCCCGCGACCTTGTCAAACACATTCTCGCGCCGGATATGCAGGTCTGGGGTGCTTCGGAACGGGACGTTGAGCAGCACGTAGCTGAATCTGTGAACTCTCCGGTTCTTACCCGATCCAGTGGTGAACCTGAAGTCACCCGCTTTGGCGGCGTGGGTCCTGCCATCAATGGTCACGTTGCCAAGCAGCGAATTGAAGGCCTGACGATGCCGGCCTCGTTTGAATACGGACAGGTGTCCGTAGGCACCGTCGTGATCTCCGCCCGATTCGGGATCGAACCGCCAGCCCAACTGGCTGGCTAACGCAGCCATTTCGCGTCGCCGGGCCTTTGACTGCAGATGACTCAGGTATATGAGGGCGACGACAACCGCTATTACGAGGACGACCGGCAGGAAGTCAGGCATGCTGCAACAAATCTACTTCTACCGTTGGAGGAGTGCTAAACACCCGGAGTATCATCGCGTGCGTTATCTTCTTGCGGATGAACGCGAGGCCTTGGCAGCTGGCGCCGCGAGCGGACCAGGCGTGCGCTCATAACAACCCTCTCAAACGAATACCGGCATGAAGACTCTGTATCTGGTACGGCACGCAAAATCGAGTTGGAAAGACGCGACACTCTCGGATCGCGAACGGCCCCTCAACAAGCGGGGCAAGCGGGACGCACCGAGAATGGGAAAGCGGCTGATGAGTCGCGGCGCCAAGCCCGAAGTGTTAATCAGCAGCCCGGCTGTGAGAGCGCGCAAGACGGCCGCGAAGATCGCTGCTGAAATCGGCTACGCCGAGGAACAGATCCGGGTCGAGGAGGGGCTGTACATGGGAGGTACCACCGGGATGCTGAACGTTGTCCGCTCGTTGGGTCAGGGCATCGGGACCGCCATGCTGTTCGGTCACAACCCGAGCATGACGGACCTGGTGAACTGCCTGGCGCATGCCGATATCGAGAACGTGCCAACCTGCGGCATCGCGGAAATCCGTTTCTATGCCGAGTCTTGGGCTGATGTCGTGAAGGGCGGCGGCGAGATGGTGCTGTTCGACTACCCAAAGCGGATCGACGACTGAACCCGCAATAGAGCCCCTCCCCAAGCCTACGACCACGGTACTTGCCTAGGCCGTGCCCGGAGGTTATCTGAGGAAGGGATTACAGCGAGGAGGCCGTATGAGCAGCGGATTGGAGCACCAGCAACAGATCCACGAGGCGCTCAAGGCGTTCGAAACAGCCATTGTGAAGCGTCAGAGGAAACTCATCGGAAGCAAGGTGTCATTGCAGCAGGACGTCGACGCGGCCAGGAACAAGCTGATGCAGATCATCGTCGACATCGCCGTAACTGAGAGGGGCCAGTAGCTCAATCAGCGAGCGGCCAGTGCAACAGCCCAATGCCGCGATCCCCGAGCGGCCGGTGCCATCAGTGCCTACACTTCGAGAGATCCCGGGTCAGGGCTCGAGACCCCCGCCGCCCGGTTACACCTCATTGACTTGCAGCTACAGGCTCAACCAGTAGTTGAGCTTGAGCACGAAGGTGTTCTTGGGTCGGATACGGAACATGTGATCGAGGTTCGACCCGAACTTGAATGCCCCATCGTGGTTGTAGTCCTCACGGCCATGCTGCCACACCAGAAACAGCGTTGACCCTGGCCGGTACTCCCAGCGAAGCACCGTGGTCGACCGAAACGAAATGTAGGTGAAATCCGGCTCTCCCACATCGATTTCGGGTGAGCCGTCTGCGTCAAGGTCGACTGCTACATCTTCAGCGTCCAAGATCAAGTGATCCGGGCCGAAGTCTCTAAACCGGTCCGAAAACTGTGCTGCTTTCGGATCAGCGACTTCCTTGAATCCTATATAGTCACCAGTCGACAGGAACGGCTGCGCGTAGACCTGCAGCGACAGGTTGGGCGTGAAGGTAGAGCTGACTCGAAGGGTGGTATTGACTGTGGTCTGCTTCAGCTCTCCGAAGATGTAGTGATCAGACCCGAGCGCTTCCTGCTGCTTCACGTATTGCCATGAGTCGAACTGCCGAAATACTCCCGGCGATACGCTGAGATCCAGATACCCTGTCGGCCTCCACTGAAGATCGAGATACCCTCCGTAGTTCCACGAACCGCTTTCATCACGGAGCTGGCCATGCCCCCCTATGCCTCCACTGAGTTGCTTTCGATCGTCGCTACGGATACCGCCCCAGGCATCGAGGTTCGCAGGATACACGATGGCCGGTCCGCCACGCAGGGACCCCACGGACAGGCCGTCATGCTCATATCCCATTCCAGCGTGGCCACCCCAGTAGTTCAGCAGAGTGAAGCTGCCATTCACGTTCCCACCGGTGGCCATTCTGTCCCAGCCGTAGTTCCACAACCCCCACGCATTGAAGTTCAGGTTCGCCCGCCGCAGGAAGTTGCCCGGCTGCAACTTTCGATACCCGACCCAGACGTACTGAATCGTGCGATCCGACTCACGCTGGTATCCCGCATCATTGACTTCATATCCCGGCGAGCGAGTGTCGAACCCAGTCGACCAGCGCCAGCTCCCACCCGCGTGCTTGCCAAACGACATTTGACTCGCGAAACCCGACAGCGAGGTTCTGGTCGGATCGAGCGTCACGTGGTCGTTGTCCGGTCTCTGGTAATACCGAGCTGATGATCTCTGCGTCCGTTCGAGAGCCTCGGCAGACCCGCGTACGTGACTCCCTGATACCCAGCCACTGAAGGAATACGTGTCGTTCCTAAAGCGGTGACCCCACCGCAATCCCAACGCATATGCCTGGCTGTGCAGATAGTCGAGGTTGTCTGGCAACTGACGAGCGACGGCGGTGCCAAACAAGCCCACCTGGGTCAAACCGTTGCGATAGTCTCGGGCCAGCCTCCCTACGAAGTACCCGGACCGCGGCTCCACCACGTCCCGTAGCAGATTCCCGTCGGAATCGACCACGTCCGATTTCTCCTCCGCGGTGAGCGCGGTGAGAAGACCCACGGTCCATCCCCCGGGAGTCTTACCCGAAAGCTTCGCAGCGCCCAGTATGGTCGTCTCCTGAACGGTCTCGGCATAACCGCCGCGGTCATCGGCCTCTCCCTGAGGCCTGCGCCCAATGCGGCGGCTGTAGAAGAGCTGTTCGTTGGCGCCGTCACCGTCCCCCAGCAGAATTGGGAAGCGGAACACGTCGAGACCTTCCAGGAAGAAGGGGCGCTTTTCCGGATAGAAGGTCTCGAATGCCGACAAGTTCACCACCGCCGGGTCCGCCTCCACCTGCCCGAAGTCTGGGTTGATAGTTGCATTGAGCGTCAGGTTTGATGTCACCCCGACGTTGAGGTCAGCGCCGAGTCGGGCGGTCTCATGTCTCCCAGTCCGGAACGGATTGCCATCCTCCTCCGGCTCTCGCAGCCCGGCGCCAGCTACATACGGCATCACCTCCACTCGCCGAGGCGGCTCGATGCCTTCAATGCCCTCCAAATCCCCGAACATGGAGACGAAACCGGCTTGATCCTTCGGTGGCAGGCGCCAAAACTGCTCTTCGGCCAAACGGTTGATGCTGCGATACACCTGGAGACCGAAGGTGTGGCGTTCAGCCTTGGGGAACCGGAGTTGACTGAACGGGATTCGAAACTCCGCCGTCCACCCGATTGAGTCGCGCGAAGCGGCTCCCTCCCACACGGCGTCCCAGGAATCGTCACGATCGCTGTCGTTAAAGAAATACGCGTCCCGCTTCACCCCCGCGGGATTCAAGAAGAAGCCGAACGCCGTGCGTCTGTCGAAATAGGAGTCGAACCCAATGCCAATCCAGTCGGATGGAGACTGGATGTCACGGCGCGTGAGCAAGCCCCGGACCTCATCAGGCTGCGAGTCGTAGGCGCGAACACCAACGAAGATGGCTGCGTCAGTATACACGACGCGGAACTCCGTCGGTTCAGTGGGCGGCTCACCCTCATGGGGATCTCTCTGGGTGAAGTCGGACACGACCAGCGCCGCCCCCCACGCGGGGTCGTCAAGGGACCCGTCTATATGGGGAGCGCTTGGAGCTGCACGCACCGCAATGGCCGCAGGCAGACTCGAGCCCCGGTCTCGGTGTCCATTCTGAGCCAGCATTGGCGCCGTTGCAGTGGCAAGCAGTGCTAGAGCCGCGGCTGAGCTGAGGGGTGCTTCCACTAGTGCCTCCGTTCGGGCACGGTGGCCAGTAGAACGACCATACGCGAGCGTCAGACTGACGGTTTCAGACCCTTAGATGCTCGAACTCCGGAAATCGTTGTAAGGCAGTGGATTACACTACTGCTCACTACGGTGGAACTCTTCAGGATTAGATTTATCGCCCCGCAACACTAGATCGAGAGCAGTGCCCATATGGCCCGACACGATTCCCTACTGCCGCGAGAGCACGGTGCCTACGCAGAACTCTTGTTTCCATTAGTCTCGGGGTTGGCGCTTGGCAGGCCGGGAGTTGCTTCGGCCAGTTTCACAGTGGCAGCAGTTGCTTTCTTCCTACTATACGAACCGGTCGCCGTGATGACCGGGGTGCGGGGCGTTCGAGTTCAGAGCCGGCTAGCAAGCAGGGCCAGGTGGCGGGCGACCATGCTACTGGCTGTGGGCTTGGGGTGCGGGGTCACGGCGATGTGGACCGCCTCATCCTCAGCGAGAATCGCAGCCATTCTTCCAATCGGCCTCGGGGCCGCGCTAGCACCGGCGCTGCTGAGCGGGCGGCTCAAGACACTTGCATCGGAGGTGCTGGTCATAGCAGCACTTTCTTCCTGTGTACTCCCGCTTGCAGTGGCCGGCGGGTCTGAATGGATGCTTGCAGGAGCTGGATCGCTCGTGTGGTTCGTGAGCTTCATACTTGGGACCATCGCGGTTCACGCCATAAAGGCCAGGCACAAGCCATCGTTCGGATCAGCCTGGACTGTCCCGGCAACACCTGTGTTGGGCCTGGTGACTGTGGGTGCGGGTGCTTTGGCGGCGTTGACAGCCGCGGTTCCGGCGAACGCAGCCCTCGCTTTGCTACCGGCCGGCGCCGTGACGCTCTTTGTGGGAGTCGTCCCTATCCATCCGCGGCGACTCAAGCGGGTCGGATGGTCACTGGTCGCCGCCAACGTTGTTGCTCTACTGCTGTTGCTGAGCGCTTAGAGTCGCCCGACGTACCATCAGTGACTCGGCGTCTCGCCTCTGCCGACGCGTTTCCACGCGAGCTTTGTCATGAGGTTGCGGATTCGTATCAGCCTGTCGGTTTCCTGCATGTCGTTGTACCACTCCCATATCACGCCGCGTTCCCCACCCACGGAGACCCTCAAATAGGCTCTCGCTTCGTCAGGTTTCGGGTCTCGCTCAGGCGTTTCTTGAACCCAGGCCCTGTTCTCCAGTATGAGTTTCACGAGCCTCTCCACATCTTCTCTCGACAGATCCGAAGGCTGACCGGCCTCTATCCTGAGAGCTTCCTGATTCACTTTTCCGTCACCCCTCACGATCAGTCGAAGTCCGCCCCACAGGCCATGTAGATCCGTATACTCGATTGACAGTCGCGTCGCAGTAACGCGGCCATCCAGAAACGCTTCTAGACTGTCAGCCATTTCGCTCTGGCCTTGTGTTTGAGAACAAGATGACGAAGCCATAGGCCCAAGTGCTGCACACAACACCAGAATTGACGCATGCATCGGGCGCCTCACTCTGAACTTGCCAAGCTCGCCCGACGAAGAAAGGCACACCACTCAGCCATGCCTTCGCCCGTCAGTGCGGAGGTATAGAAGAACTCGATATCTGGTTGGACTTGGCGCGCCATTGATACTGCCTGATCAACGTCGAACTGCAGATGCGGTAACAGATCCATCTTGTTGAGCACTGCGTAGCGCGACTCGCGAAACATCTTGGGGTATTTCAGTGGCTTGTCTTCGCCCTCAGTGGCTGAGAACACCACGATCTTTGCGTTCTCTCCCAGATCCCAGCTCGCCGGACACACAAGGTTACCCACGTTCTCTATGAACAGCAGATCCGTGTCTGCCAGGTCAATCCCATCGAGTGCGGCCGTGATTTGGCGTGCGTCTAGATGGCACGCTCCGTCGGTGACCACTGCCTGCACCAATCGCCCGGTACGTCGCGCCAAACGATCGGCGTCGTTTTGCGTCTGAACGTCACCTGTCACTACGGCGATGCGCAGCGTGTCGCCCAGAGCCTCGAGCGTCCGCTCAAGAAGTAGCGTCTTACCCGACCCGGGCGATGACACCAGGTTGAATGCGGTCACGGAGTGCCGCGCCAGTCGCCCACGTACAGCCGCGGCGAGCTCGTCGTTCTTGGCCATCACCCGCTCGCGCACTTCGATCCTACGTACGGCCATCCTCTACCTCCAGGTAGGTAACACGCAGCGTGTCGCCATCGACGCGCTCCACGTCGGCCGTCGCGCTGTCAAACGGAGCAGCCGCGAGCAACACGCCGAGACAGAACTCCAGGCTTTCCAGCACAACGCCCGCCTCGTCGCCCACCTCGAGTCCAACCTTCGAGACCGTGCCAAGCGATTCCGTGCCGACATGTTGCTCTACGATGCTCAGGACTTCCAGTGCGACACTCATCTCGTGCATCCGGGTACCTGCGTTTCACGGTTTGCAACACTCAATCTAGGCACGGCACTGGAGCGGAAACCACCCGAGGCTCGTCAGGCTCGCCCGCACCTGCCTCACGGACACGTTCCCCAGGTGCCATATTCAGGAGGCAGCAGGCATCCCTTCCTCGTTGACCGGAGCATAGTCATGCAGAAGCGTCGTTTTTGGGCGTGCGCCGCGGTTTTGTGTCTACTCGTCGCCGCGCCCATGGCCGCACAATCAGTGGATGACTTACGCGATGAGGTTCGCCAGGAGGTGGTTTCGATGGCGAAACTCACTCAAGAAATCGTTGATAAGGTCTACAGCCACGGAGAGCTGGGATTTCAGGAGTTTTGGACGGCTGAATACCTGACGGGCATCCTGCGCGAAGAGGGCTTCGAGGTGGAGATGGGTGGTGCAGGCATGCCAACCAACTACGTGGCCACCTGGGGCAGCGGTAGCCCGGTGGTCGGATTCATGGGTGACATCGACGGATTGCCCGAAACATCCCAGCGACCCGGCGTACCGTATCACGATCCTCTGATCCCCAATGGACCGGGTCACGGGGAGGGCCACAACACGGCACCTGCCGTGGACATCACCGCGGCAATTGCCGTGAAACGGGTGATGGAGCGTCACGGACTGCAAGGCACACTCAAAGTGATTCCGGGTGTGGCTGAGGAGTTGGTTTCCTCCAGGACCTACATGGTGAACGCAGGACTGTTCGAAGGTATGGACGTGATGCTGTCCACCCACGTCAGCAACCGGATGACCACCGGCTGGGGTATATCAGGATCCGGATTGGTGTCGACGATCTTCACGTTCAGCGGCGTGTCTGCGCACGGCGCCGGCTCACCATGGTCTGGCAGGAGTGCACTCGACGCCGTGGAACTGATGAACACCGGCTGGAATTTTCGCAGGGAGCACCTGCGACTGCAGCAGCGGTCGCATTACGTGATAGCCAACGGCGGCAACCAGCCCAACGTCGTGCCCTCCGAGGCCTCGGTCTGGTACTACTTCCGCGAACTCGATTATCCCCGCATCAAGGAACTGCACGAGTTGGGTCAGACCATGGCTAAGGCGGCCGCGATGATGACCTCGACAACTGTAGAGGAGCGGGTTTTGGGCTCGGCATGGCCGTCCACCATGAGCAAGCCTCTGGCGGAACGCATGCAGGCCAACGTCGATCGAGTAGGAATGCCGCAGTGGTCCGACGCCGACATCGCACTTGCCGAGGCGGTGCAGAAGATGTTGGATCGAGAAGTGATCGGTTTGCGTACCGAAGTGGACACGCTGCGGGAGGCAAGCCAAGGCATGGGCGGCGGCAGCGATGACATCGCGGAAGTATCCTGGAACCTGCCCACCATAAGGCTCCGCTACCCTGCCAACATCCCCGGCACGATTGGACACCATTGGTCTGCCGGAATTGCACCGGCCACACCAATTGCACACAAGGGATCCAACTATGGTGCTCGGGTAATCGCCATGACGGCGATCGACGTGCTCATGGACCCGGACCTGGTAGAGGAGGCTTGGCGCTACCACCGCGAAGTGCAGACCAAGGAGTATCAGTGGATCTCACTCATCCCAGAGGGTACGGAGCCACCGATACACCTGAACGCGGAGAAGATGAAGCTGTACCGGCCCGAACTCGAGAAGCTCATCTACGATCCGTCCAAGTACGACACGTATCTCGAGCAGCTCGGTGTACCATATCCACCTCCGCCGCCCCCGGGCGGGCCCGCACAGGGCTCCACTCGGTAGTGAGAGCACTCTGATACTGCGCACACTCATCGCCGCCCTCGCCCTGGGGGCGGCGCTGTTTCACCTGTATGCGGCCGGCATCGAGCCGTTCACCGCATATGTGCAACGCCCGGTTCATCTGGCACTCATGGC
>JBDHHP010000038.1:0-28299 GCA_039589275.1 Gemmatimonadota bacterium
GGAAGAGCTGATCCGGCAGGTGTATCAGCAGTACGGCTCAGAGCACGTTGGTTTGGTTTGCGCCTATCCCACCTACCACATCCGCTCGGCCGTGCGCGAACTCGGCAAGGTGTTGGACCTACCGCGTGGAGAGATCGAGCAACTGGCAAAGCTCGTGGGTCATCATTCCGCGCGTGGGCTGCGGGAAGAACTCCAGAAGCTGCAAGGATTCGCTGAGCGCGTTGACTCGCCACTGTGGCGCGATCTGTGTGACCTCGCCGAGGAAATTGCCGACCTACCGCGCCACATCTCACAGCATGTAGGCGGGATGGTCATCTCGAGCCGTCCGTTGGTCGAGTTGGTTCCACTAGAACGGGCCGCGATGCCAGATCGCGTCGTGTGTCAGTGGGACAAGGATTCGTGCGACGACGCGCGGTTCATCAAGATCGACTTTCTCGCGCTCGGTATGCTGTCGCTGGTGGAGGAGTGCGTAGAACTGATAGCGGAACGCGAAGGTGAGCCACCGGATCTGAGTCGCATCGACTTCGAAGATGTGGCGGTGTACGACCAGATCTGTTCCGGCGACACGGTTGGAACCTTCCAGATAGAGAGTCGCGCCCAGATCCAGATGATTCGGAGAACCCGGCCGCGCAATCTGGAGGATCTCGCCATCGAGGTGGCCATAGTGCGGCCCGGACCCATTGTGGGCGGTGCGGTGAATCCTTACGTACGCAGGCGCGAAGCCCAGCGACTCGCTCGATCCCAAAACGTGCCCTACGAACCACCGGTAGATCACCCGCTACTGAAGGAGGCGCTCTCCGAGACCCTGGGGGTGATCATCTTTCAGGATCAGGTGCTGCAGGTGTGCCAAGCACTCGCTGGATTCAGCGCCGGCCAGGGAGAGGCGCTGCGTCGGGCAATGAGCCGGCGGCGCTCGCGCGACTTGATGCAGGGATTCTGGGAGGAGTTTCGCGACGGCGCCGCCCAACGTGGTGTGAACGAGGCCACTGCACAAAGAGTGTTCGACCAGGTGGTGGCCTTTTCCCAGTTCGGTTTTCCCAAAGCCCACGCGGCAGCATTCGGACTGCTGGCATATCAGTCCGCTTGGTTGCGCCACTACTACCCGGTGGAGTACTACACCGGCCTCTACAACAACCAACCGATGGGTTTCTACTCGCTCGACGCTCTGGGCCGCGATGCATCACGTCACGGAGTCACCGTTAATCTCCCCGACGTCAACCGCAGCGACGTTGCCAGTACGGTCGAAGAAGGTGCGGTACGGGTTGGACTGGCCTTCATCCGTGATTGGGGATCGGATGTGGCGACCGAGACGGTAGTTGAGCGCGAGCGCAATGGACCCTATCGTAGCCTGGCGGATTTCGTGCGTCGCGCACCGCCACAGTTGTCACGCGATGCAATTGAGCACCTGGTTTGGGTAGGTGGCTGCGACTGCTTCGGCCTCACCCGCAGGGAGCTGCTGTGGCAGGTGGGCCTATGGCTGCCTCCCAAGAACGAGCAGCGCGATAAGAACCGAGTCCGCCGACAACTGGAGTTGCCACTGAACCATCCTTACGAGAACCTTCCGTTCCCCGAGGTTCCAGGCAACGAAAGACTGCTGGCGGAATACCAGGTACTGGGATTCGCGACCAGCGGACACCCATTTCAACTGCTGGGGGGCGCGTTGCCCCGGGACATCGTGCGGAGTGAGCACTTGCCGAACCTAGAACACAACAGTCCGGTGAACATTGCCGGACTCGTCGTGGCACGACAGAGACCACAGACGGCAAAGGGTTTCACGTTCATTCTACTCGAGGATGAGGCGGGTATGATGAATGCAATCGTGCGCCCGGATGTTTACGAGCGAGATCGGTTGGCGATTCGGGGAGAGCCTTTCTTGTGGATCATCGGCAAGCTGGCAAAGGACGACGGCACGGTGAACATCATTGCCGAGGAGGTGCGGCCCCTGAAGCTGCACCATCCACACCTCAAAATGACGTCTTCCTCGTCCTCCCCGTCTCCGTCTTCCTTCTTGAAGAACCTGCGTCGCTCGGCACCGGGATCGCGCGATTGGGGCTAAGGCGTAGTACTGATGCCCTTGGTCTGCTGCACTCGTTGGATCGCCTCGCCGATCTTGTTGTTGGGCGTTGACGCACCCGCGGTAATCCCGATACTCGTCACGCCGTCGAGCCAGGCGGTGCTTTCGACTTCGTCCGTTTGATTGACGGGCTTGTGGCGGATCACGCCTTTGTCGGGATCGATGCACCAAGCATCGGCGATGTGGTATGTCGTCCGCTTCTGGGAGCAGATCTTTGCCAGGTGGTTCGTGTTGCTCGAGTTGTAACCGCCGATCACCAGCATCACGTCGAGCGGTCGGTCGATCAGCTCCAGCACGGCATCCTGGCGCTCCTGTGTGGCCGAACAGATTGTATCGAAAGATCGGAAATGCTCGCCCAGTTGGTCCACACCATATCGCGCAGACAATGAGTCTCGCACCCGGGCGGCGATTGCCAACGACTCTGAAGCCAGCATGGTTGTCTGATTGGCAACACCTATCTTCTGCAAGTCGGTTGCGAACTCAAACCCGTCGGAGACCTTCCCCTCGAAGCGGGTCGCCAGATCCGAGCCGTCGCCGCCATCCTCGATGAAGTCACAGACGATCTGCACTTCATCCATGTCTCGTACGACGATGTACTTACCGCCGGGATACTTGCCGACCTGGCTGGTTGTGGCCTTGGTCTCCTCGTGAAAGTGCTTGCCGTGCACCAAGGCCGTGAACCCGTCCCTGGCGTACTGTTCTACTCGCTTCCAAACGTTGAGTACCGAGCCACAGGTGGTATCTACCAGCACACATTCCAATTCGCGCAGGTATTGGAAATCGCTCAACGGGACGCCAAAGGCAGGAATGATGACCACATCTTCTTTGGTGACGGCGGAGTAGTCGAAGGCTCCATCTGCCCCGGGTCGCAGAATCGTGATGCCCTTGCCTTCGAGCTTCTGATTAACATGGGGATTGTGAATTATCTCCCCCACGAGGAAGATCCGCTTATCGGGGAACTTCGTCTCCGCTTCGTAGGCGTACTCGACCGCACGGTCGACGCCATAGCAGAATCCGAACTCCTTGGCCAAATGAAAGGTCAGGCCGTCAAGCGACAACGAGTTGCCTTCCGACCGGATTCGGTCAACTATCTTGCTGTGATAGTCGTCGGCCAGCGTGTCCGCGATCTCACCGCGGAGTCCGAATCCTTTACGGAAATAGGTCTGCTCCGTCACGAGCCTCCTACAATTGTGTCAGGAGCAACGCCCCCAGAATCCGCGTCAGCCACCACGGCCTCGAGTGAGTCACGCACCGTCATACAGTAATCCTCCGGCAATTGCTGCAACGGAATCCGCAGGAACACACCTACGTACCTCGTGAGCAACTCGATTTGTGTCTCCTTCAGGGTCGACTGAAACCGACCGCTCAACAGTCCCTCATTCTCTGAAACCTCAACGTGCCCGTCGATGGCGTGAAACCCGTAGGCCTCGTTCTCACGAAAGACCTGAGCGCCGAGCCGAGCGACCCGCTCTTCGGACAGTCCCGTGTCAGCCGGCAACACCGTGTAGGTACCCACCATCTGCGAGTCCGGGAAGTGCAGCACTATCGCCGTCCCGTCTCGCAGATCCTCCGTATAGACTTCGACGGTGCTGTTAGCGGGACATATCCCCGCCTCTGCTCGCCAGGCGCCGTTGATGGGAAAGTCCCCATCGCTCAACGACACCAACTTCCCGGCCACCCCATCTGGATACCCCGGCATCGGGGGTAGCTCCTCCAGTGTGAGGCGCGTGCGGCGACTGGGAATGTTGAACTCACCTTCTTCGCCCTGATCCGTACTCGACCGAGATTCGGAGTCACTGCCGCAGGCCGCAAACGCGAGAAGCCCCATATAAAGCCAACACCATCGAGCTTTGCTTGAAAAACCCCTCATGTGGCGGAAGCTAGATCGGGGTTGGGCTATGCGAAAGGCCGTGCCTGTGAAGGTCAACGATGGGCCCGAAACGCCAGATCCAACCTGACGTCCGAACTCGGCCGGAGGCCCTTGGACAGATCCAGCCTGATCAGGCCGTTGAGCAGGGACACTCCGAGCCCAGCACCTACAATGGGATCAGACGAGAAAGTGTCACCTACATCAGCGAACACCACCGGTGTCCACGCCGCGGATCGACGCAGGGCGTAATCCATTTGTGCCGACCAGAACTCGCGAGCGACCCTCGTTCCGTAAGGGTAGCCGCGCACGGTTTGCGGGCCACCGAGCCGAAAGTTGAGTTGCGGGAACTCGTCGCCACGAACCACTCCTCCACGCAGCAACACTCTCCCTCCGCGGCCGAGCACACCATACGTCACCGATACGGAACCCCAGGCTCGAGCCGCTAGAAGTCCGTCCCCTGCCAGCACATCAAGACCTTCCTTGAGTTCAACCGGCCCCGCGACCCCGGTGTGATTCAGGCCCGTTCGAAAGAAGGTTCCTTCGGTGATTGCGGGATTCAGCCGAAACGTCGCGGAGCCAAACAACCCGGGTATCAGTGGATCAACGGTGGTCTGTTTGGTTTCGTGCCTCTCGAACCGCGCCGCGAACTCGACATCCTTCATGAATCCTACGTTCCACGTGTACGAGAAGCCGGTGCCGAGCACGAAGTAGTAATCCGCGTCGTCGTGCCCAACGAGTGCCGCGTTCAATGTGTTGCCGACCCCGCTGCCTCTGGTCCAAGGTTCGACTTCCTGCACGTCTCCAAACGCGGTCAGATCCAGCCTGCCGGCTGGGTCCTCGCGGCGCCACACCAACGACGCGCTTGGCCTGAGATCCCCCAGCCCGAACCTTCCGGTAGCAAGTAGCGTGGTGAAGTCCGGTCCCGGCCGCCACTGCACCCCAATACCCACGGAGCTCCCTTGCACACGGTTGTAGCGCAGGACGTCCGCGAATCTCTCCCAGGCCATATGGAACCTGCGTCGCCCGATCCACTCCGGCGGCAACTCTTCCGAGATGTTGGCCAGGGAAATGAGCGACTGGGTGAGTCGCTCCTGCTCCTGCGCATCGAGCGCGACGCGGAAGTCTGCCTGCCAATCGTACGCAAGTAGCGATTCTGCCGGTGGCACCACCACCTCCCAATGGCCGTCGTCCCAGTTACCCGCCCGGAGGTAGCCGGTATGGTACCGTGTCTCCCCTGTGTCGGCTTCCTCTTCATCGACTAGACCGTCGCCCGTGGCGACCAAGACACGAGTTGATCGCTCATCCAAGTCATCGAGCTCGTCAGGTTGCACCACGAACGACATCATCGGAGACGTGTTTACCTCGTAATTGCTGAACGTCGACACTGCTCTGGCGGGCAGTGCGGCGTTCACGAACCACGGTATCTCGGCTGTGATGGCGAGGAACTGCCGGTGCGGCAACCAATAGCGCCCGTCGACCAGGGCGTACTCGACGTCGGCCTCGACGGTGAGAAAGCGATTGGCCCACTCGTTGTCGTCGCGTGCGTCCGCGCTGTCGCTGGGCGAGCTACCGTCAGGCTCCTCCCACAGGTACTCCCCCACGAACACAACCACCATTCGCACCACGTCGGCGGTCTCGCGGTCGAGCCACATCTCGCCCGCAACCAGCGAGGGGCCCAGTCTCTTTGGCTCGACCCGCATGCCAACGGCTCGGACCGTACGCCCCGGGACTATTAGTGTGACCGAGTCGGTGATGGCGTAGCGGTAGCGAGACGTCGCCCCCGCCGCGAATGGGTGCACGGCCGCGCGATCCGGCACACCCATGAGCCTGATACTGTCACCAAATGCGCGAGGAATGAACCAGGGCCGATCCAGTATCATCTCCTGCCGGAAGTCGTCCCTCATCTCCTCTTCCTCCGCCACTCCCATTCTTGCCACGATCCCTATGATCGGGGCAGCCGACCGGACTCCCAGCGCCTCGACCTTGAGATCGTTGGGCGCGCGCCAGGTGACCCGAGCGACCGTCTCGTGAGCAAACAGGGCCGTCTGCCTGGCAAAGCGGCTGCGGCCAGCGGTAAGGTCCATTCTGGTCTGGACCGCTGCCCGGTAATCCCTTACCAGCGAGTCCTGTCTGATGTGACGCACGCGCGCCTGGGCATACAACTCAGCCGTCGCGCCATCTCGGAAGGTGGCGGTGTCTGCCTGCTGAACTGGAAAAGTGATTGCTAGTGCGGCTACGACGGCTGTGACCATCTCCCGCGACCGTCTCTCTGAAGACCATACTCCTTGAGCCGGCGCCAAAGAGTGGTCCGTGAGATCCCGAGCCTCCGCGCGCTCTCCGCCAGCTTCCAGCCGGTTCCCTCGAGAGTCCGGAGTATGGCCTCTCTCTCACGCTCCGCCAGCGTGTGTTCCCCGGAGTCGCCGCCGGGCAAGTACACCGCCTCACCCAACTCGAGCTCGCCCACCCTGAGTGGCGCGATGCGCGCACCGAAACGCGTCAACCGAGGCATCAGCGCATCCGCCCGCCGCGGCACACCTCCTAGCGACTCCATCGCCGATTCTGCCAGTTGGTTGGCAAACAACACCTGACCCTCGGAATCGAAGACCACAACCCCTTCCTTGAAGGAATTCAGCACGGCCTTCGCCAGTGGTGAGATTACCTGAGACATATCAATCTGAAACCCCTTGCTCCGCAAAGACCTGTACGCTCATAATACGCGTGAGGTTTCAGAATAAACCGTTTCCCGTCCGGCCCACCTCATTAGCCGCCGCCTACCAACACTGACCGGTAAGTCAAACCTTGCGGCATCCACACAACACAACACATATTAGCCGTCCGTTCAGTCAAAGAGGTTTCGCATGCCGCGCAAGGGTAGCCAGGCACGGACGAAGATCCTGCACAGCGCTGCGGATCTACTGAAGCGGGCCGGTGCCGAAACACTCACCATCGAGGGAACTGCGTCGCAGGCTGGCGTGGCCAAAGGACTGGTACACTACCACTTCAAGACCAAGCAGTTGCTGCTTTGCGAAGTACTGAAGCACGTGTCAACCACCCGCTGCGCCGCCTGGTCGGAGGCCTTCGATGCCGATTCACCGACGGCGGTGGTCGACCAGACCTGGGCGCTGTTGACCCAAGAGTCAGACGCAGGTGTTCTCCGGGCTTGGCACTCGCTCTTAGGCCTGGAGCACATCTTAACTGACCAGACCGCCAAGGCGACCATGGAGGGTTTCAGCAGCACACTGGCAGACGCTCTGCAGAGTATGTTGGATCGCAACATGGGCCTCGAACCCAGCGTGCCGAAGCTGGAACTGGGTTGGCTTGCTGCGGCGGTGGTGAACGGCATGGGTGTGCAGTTGATGGCGGGTGGCGACCGCACGAAGCTAGAGGGTGCCTATGCTGCCGCATGGCTGGGTATTCTCTCGCTCACTCGACCGCCGACTTAGCGCCCGACCCATCTTGGCTCTCGCTGTTGGGTCTGGAGTACATCTTAGCTGAGCTGACGACCACCGTGACGATGGAGCGTATCGAAGGCGCCGATGCGGATGCATGGCCGGGTATTCTCTCGCTCACTCGGCCGCCGACTTGGCGGCGAACGAGTGTGTGCTTGCTGCGGCTTTGACTGGTGGTCGGCCACACCTAGGAGCCATTGACGACGGAGTCAGACGCGGACTTTACACAGGCTTGTTGCGGGCTGTGGGGTCTGGCACGAATCTTGGTTGGTCAGTGGCTAAGGTGACGACGGAGCGTGGCGTGCGTGTGCCGGCGCATGACTGTGTATTGTCCCGCCCACTCGGCCGCCGACTTAGCGGCGACCCCGTCTGCGTTGACGGCGCCGGTCGGAAGGAAGGGCATGTAGCCGGCGCTGCAGCTCCTCGAACGACGAGGCACGTAACACCACGCGGCGGCCGCGTATCACGTTGAAGCGAAGCGGTCGGTCGAGTGGAGGTAGATCTGCGGGTCGAAGGCGTCGGGCTTGGCCCTCTTTCAGCCTGATACTCACCACGGGCAGACCGCCTTCGAACTCGTACTCGAGTGGCGCCCGATCGCCCAGGACGTGCAGCGAGCCGGGGAGCTGATCGAGGGTGCGACGCTGCTGCTCCGGAACGAGATCGTTGGGATCTAGAACCAGGCGCGCCTCAATGAACTCGTGCCAGTTGTTCACGGATTCCAGTTGATCGCGGAGACGCCGCTCCACCTCCTCAGGCCGCAATTCTGAGAGAGTACCGCCGGAGCGCCGCCAGTAGGCGTCGAGCCGATTGACCGCTCGCGTGACGCTCGCCTGGCGTGGGTGCGGCGTTAGGCCGTCCCGCAGCGCCCGCGCTAGAGCATCCCGCGCGTCCCGAGCCAGATTGTCGGGGAAGGCATCTCGCAGCGGCTTCCGCTCCCTTTCGAGTTCGAAGCCGTAGTAGGACCTGCGACGCGTCAAATACAATCCTGGCCGCCGGGCGTCTGTGCGGTACTCGACCTCCGGGTCGACCGCAGCGGCAAATCGCCGTATCAGCTTGAACGGGATGTTCGTGCCTTCCATGGCGGCACGCGGTAGCCCGAACCGGTCGGCGAAGTAGGATATCGTGCCGGCAACCGCCGAATGACGGTTGCAGACTGACGATTGGGACAGCCGCACCGGCTCGCCCTGGACGGTCTCTCCTTCGATTGCCAAAGCGAAGGGCATCACTCTCGCCACGAGTTCTTTGAAGCGATGCGCGATATCTCCTTTGGTTACCGGCAGCTCCCGCGGTAAGGGCATCTCCATCGTACGCATCACCGACGCCGTTCCCAGCGCGGCGTCTTCCAACGCCTTGACCAACACCCCGCGACGCTCTGCCCATTCGTCTACCTCTGCCTCAAACAGATGCCGCGGCAGCCCGTAGACTTCCCCCAAATGACCGCATTGATTCACTGCCTCGGCAAACGCGTTGTAGCCGGTGAGGTGATCGCTTCCCGGCACGATCAGGCCGCGCAGATCGGGCTCCTCTCTGGTCATGCGATGCAGTGAATCAATGTTGGCGGCCACGGCAACATACGGCACCAATTCTTCGTCCGCGTGCACCAACAGCTCGCCCCACGGTCGATCCACCGGCATGGCCTCGACGTCTCGCCCGTAGCTCGTGAGCCGCCCGTCGCTCACCAGGCCCCTGGCGGTCAGGTTGCGCACGGACTCGCGGTAGGCGCGCCGGTCCAGTGGCACCGGCAGCTCCAGATCCGCCAAATCGACGTTCAGTGCGGCCGCGGTTAGGGCGACTCTCTCGCTGTCGCCAGCCAGCTGGAATGTCGGCGGAGTGGGTGTAAGGGATTCGAAGTCGACCGCCCGGTCGGTGAGGATGTGAACCTCTCCATTGGAGACTCGTCCGTGTACTCGACCGGCCATCTGGAGTATCTCGTTGGAGCCGAGGTACTGCCTGGTCAGCACACTCCTACCGCGGTCCACAATTGTGTTGTAGCAGGCGTCGTAGATCACGACCGTGTCGAGGCCCCGTACGTTGAGCGCCGACTGCCCGGCTTGTGTCATGGCCAAGAGGAAAGGTTTCTCTGCCGTCCCGTCGAGAAACGGGCGGATTGCTCGGATCGGCTCCCCACCATGATAGAACGCCGCGTTCAGACGGTTCCAGCGCCGGCCAAGCGCGGTGGCGACTTGCTCCACCTCGGCTCGGGTGGGCAGGAAGACCGCGGCACCTCGGCGTTCCTTGATGAGCCGTTGCACGAAACCGTCCTCCAGGAACTCGAGCGGCGTAGCCGCGCTCGTGAACACTCGCGCGGCCTTCCGGGCATCAAACGCGGTTGTCTCCAACACTTCAGCTGAGCCTAGGTACTCTGCATAAAAGGACGGATCAACCGTAGCCGAGAGCCAGATGAACCTACAGCCGATCCGCTTGCCCAACGCCAGACACAACTCTAGCTCTGCCGACGTCTGATGTATCTCGTCGGCGATCAACGTGTCTTGGGGGTCGATCAGGTCATCCTGGAACCACCGCCGTGCAATGCCTGTGGTCACTATCACCACATTCCAGATCGGTGTCTCCGGGGTCGCCTCCCGCTCTCGGTTGACTACTCCGACTCTGAGTCCCGTTCCGAGGATCTCGCTGGCAATGGACCGGATGCCGAGCGTTTTTCCAGTTCCGGTCCCTGCAACAACCCCGAAGCCTCGACGATGGCGGGCGAGGTCCCTGATCTCGTCCCCATGCTCCTGCTCCAGAACTGTGTCGATACGGAGTCGCATTGCCAGCTCTATCGTCTCGCACGCCGCCCTGGTCGGCGCTATCACGATGATGCGACCGGTAGCCGGCTCGGCTCGCCTGAACGCTTCACGATCCGGTGGTAGGTAGTGATCGCGGAAATGGTGTTGATGCCGCATGACGCAACTTACCGACGGCTTCGGCGCACCGCGACGACGGCCGAGCTCCCCGCCATCAACTCTCCGCAAATCCCGAGTCACGGGCCTCAGTGATAGATTCCATGCCACTCAATTCAAAAGGAACTTCGGGTGACTAACGAGGTCAGCGGCGAGAAGAAGCCCAAAACCAAGAAGATGAAGCTGCACACCAAGATCCTGATCGGGTTGTTGTTGGGTGTCGTGTTCGGCCTAACTCTGCGCGTTTTTCTCACCGATGAGCGGGCCGTGAATGTCGCGCTTCAGATCAAGCCGATCGGAGACGCGTTCATAAACCTGCTCATCATGATCGTGGTCCCACTCGTCATGGCTTCCCTGATTGTCGGGACGGCCAGCCTGGGCGATCTCAAGAAGCTGGGACGCATAGGCATGAAGACGGTCGGTTATTACCTCTTGGCGACGGCGATCGCGGTAGCGTTCGGCCTGTCTGCCGGAGCGATCTTCAACCCTGGCGAGGGCTTGGACGAGGAAGTCAAGCAAGATATGGTCGCCGACTACGCCGGCGTGACGCAAGAACAGCTCGAGCGGGCTACCGAAACACCGTCGATCATGGATCTGTTGGTCCGAATCATCCCCAGGAATCCGTTCCGCGCAATGGTCGAGACCAACTTCCTGCAGATCATCTTCTTCGCCATTCTCTTCGGCATATCCCTGACGATCCTGCCGGACGCCCGACGAAAACCGATCCTCGACGTATTGAATGGCGTCAATGACGCGATGATCATCTTGGTGAAGATGGTAATGCAGGTAGCGCCTATTGGCGTGTTCGCGCTGATCGCTGCTGTGGCCGCACAGTTCGGCTACGAGGTGTTGCTCATCCTCCTCAAGTACGTGTTGGTTACGATCGGGACGATGGCTTTCTTCGTGGTCACGTTCTATCCGCTCTCCCTGAGGATCTCCGGCATGTCGCCCACGTACTTCTTCAAGAAGTACTACGAGGTGATGGTGTTCGCATTCTCGACATCTTCCAGCAACGCAACGCTCCCCATCAACCTACAGGTGTCGGAAGAGGAGCTGGGCGTATCCCCAGACGTTGCTGCCTTCGTTCTCCCGCTCGGCGCCACAGTCAACATGAACGGCACGGCAATCTACCAAGGGGTGAGTACGATCTTCATTGCTCAGGTGTTCGGCATCACACTGGGCTTCACTGACCTGTTGATTGTCGTACTCACCGCGACCCTCGCTTCAATTGGCGCGGCGGGAGTGCCCGGCATCGGGATGGTTACGCTGACGATCGTGCTCAACCAACTTGGGATTCCTCTCGAGGGAATCGCACTAGTGGTGGGAGTCGAGCGCATACTCGACATGGCGCGCACTGCGGTCAATGTGACCGGCGACACCACGTGTTCCGTCTGGGTCGCCAAAACGGAGGGCGAGCTGAAGATCCCCGAGCAGCAGGGAGGTGCTGCGGCCGCCTGATGCGGCGGATGTAGAAGAAGTCGATTAGAGACAACGGCGGTCAAGGGATCCCAACGCTACCCTTGACCGCCTCATTCCGAGGGCCGCTTTCTAGTTGGACCTGTGCCGTAGCAGATCGACGACTTCTCCTGGTTCGGCGTGCCTCCCCAGTTGCTTCTTGGAAAAGACAAGGTCTCCATCCACGACGACCTCGAACACCCCGCCCGAGCTACCAATTAGCTCCACTTGTGTGCCGGGATACTCGCTCTCGAGTTCGGCCGCCAGACCGGCAGCCCGTGGCTCGTAGTTTCAGACGACGCAGTATTCGATACTGGCCTTCATCTCACCCTCCACTCTCATCGGTTACGAACGAATGACAAAGGTACGGCAGGTGTGCGGGGAGGCCAACCTGCTGTCGCCAGCCTCTTTCGTCCTTGCAGATTCCGTCCTACGGCATGACATTCCCGCCGCGTGGCCTGGCAAAGCGAGGCAATCCTTACCGTGTCCGATCAAACGACGAATCCCCGCGCCCGTTGGTTCCGCTCGGTAATCGTACTAAGCGGCATCGGGATCCTAGTGCTGGCCATGGCACGTCTCCTTCAGAACCCTGAGCTAAGGGCCAGTGGTTTCTTACTCCAGTTCTTGATTCTCGGTACGGCTGCAGCTGTGAGCCGCAGATTCGCGATACCGCTCCCCGGCCGCGGAGTGGCATCGTTCGTTACCGGGGTAGCCGTCGCAAGCTTACTGCTGCATGGCTGGGAGTTCGCCGTAGTTGTAATGAGCCTGGGAATGATCGTGGGTGAGCTGAGCCTACGGCGGCTCTCTGTACCCGACGCCCTGGCTAACACGGGGCACCTTGCACTAGCTACTGGCCTGGTCGGCAATCTGTACGACGTTGTTGGTGGCGTCAGCGGCGCACCGGCCGTCCAAGTAGAGAACTTGGTTCCACTAACCTGCGCGATCATTCTCCTGCCGGTCGTGGTAAACTCGACCTTCTACCTGGAGTTGTCCCTGGCGTCTGCATCTGCCTGGGTCGACGCACACCTCACGCTCAGATGGGAAGCCATAACCGCGTTGGGTGGTAACGCCTTGGCCGTTGCATGGGTCGGGCTGCTTGCTGCTGCGGCGCCGCTCCTACAGACACTTGCGGTGGCCGTTGCTCTCCTTGGCCTCAGTTGGCTGGTATTCTGGGTCGTGAGGACCGCCGTGAGAGCTGACGAGTTGCGGTTGGTTCAAGGCATCGCAGATACCGTCGCGGCAGAAACGAACATCCAACGGACCTTCGGCCGAATCAGGGAATTGGCCGGACAGCTAGTTCCTTGCGAGAACATGGGTTTTGCCCGATACGATCACGCCAGCAACGAAATGGTTGTCGTATCAGACACAGCCGTTGCCGCCGGGACCCGATTCGACGCGAGTCTCGGGGTGACTGGCGAAGCCGTGCGGCAAGGTAAGCCCGTAGTGGCGAGCGTCCTGAGTCACAGTGAGATCATGCTTCCACTCGAAGAAGGATTCGGCTCGGAGATCCTGGTACCTCTGTTTCAAAACGACAGGCTGGTCGGAGCCTGGAGCGTGCGGCACGCGAATCCGACCGTGTTCCGGTCTGCAGATGCCGAGCTACTCAACCTCCTAGCGCCGCAGTTAGCTCTCTCGCTCAACGTCGGCTCTACGATCGAGCCGTTCGCACGGACGTCTCTGGAGACAATGGCTTATGTGGAACAGCTCTCCGCGCTCAGTAGCGCCATCCAAAGCTCCGCGCGGGCCGTGGCCGAAGGCACACGGCAGGCTGAAACCGAGGCCGCACGCGCTTCCCGCGAAGCCGAACGCGCCGTAGATCTCGTAGAGCGACTAATTCAAGGGCTCCGCGAAACCGCGCGTGCCGGATCAGAGACGGAGGAGACCACTGCAACTGTCGCGCAAACAGCACTGGAGGTTCACGAGACCAGTTCCAGGGTCACCGAGCAGATCGGCCAGGTTGGCTCAACCATCGAGAGGGGAGTTGCAGAGGTAAGGCACCTCCGCGAGGCCGCGAACGACGTGGGAGATTTCGCCGAGACCATCGCGTCCATTGCCAATCAAACGAACCTACTGGCCCTGAACGCGACGATCGAAGCTTCCAGAACAGGCGCGCAAGGCAAGGGCTTTGCTGTGGTTGCGGATGAGGTCCGCAATCTGGCCGAGCAGAGCGCGGAGGCCGCTCGCCGGATGGGGCGCAGCGCACAGGAGGCCCGAGGTGCAATCGACCGCTCGGCTCGAGTGCTCGAGGATCTCGGCAGCCAGCTGAGCCAATTGGCCGAGGCCTCGCAGCAGTGGAGTGGCAAATTGTCGCAAGTCATGGCAAGCGCAGAGGCAACCCGGGAAGCCGGCAGGCTCGTCATTTCCCTGCCAAGGGACAACCTCGGTTTGGCCGAGGAGACCTGTCGAATGCTGACAGAGGCGCGGTCGGCAGCTGACCGGTCGGCCAGCGAGGCGGCCAAGGTCGGCGCGGCGGCCAGCTCGCAAGCCGATTTGCTACAACAACTTACGAGAGCGACCTCCGAGCTGACTTCTCTGGTACGTCAGCTGACTAGGTCGACAGCTATCCTGCATGACGAGCCAACCACCGGAAGTGCAAGAGTGGGATTCTCTGAGCACGCTCGAGACAAGGTGTGATCTCCGCCGCAGCCGCCAGCCAGGGAACACCCCAATAGTTGCAATATCGAGGACCCGCCGGACCGAGCGGGTCTGCTGTGGCACTAGAACCGGGACACCTTAGATTGTGGCCATGCTGAGATTCGACGCATTCCGTGAGCGCCATACCACCGCACTGGTGGTTTGCGCGTGCCTGATCGCCGCACCGTGCCTTGCACAGACCGGGGTGGGCGGACAGGTCGAAGTGGGAGCCCTGGGAGTCTCCACGATGTTTGATGACTCGACTGGATTCGAGAACGAGTTCGGGGCCGGGGGTCGGCTCGGGCTCTTCCTCAGTCGGGTTTTCTCACTAGAGGGGAGCGGAGACTACACCGTTACCAGTCTAGCTACTACCGGTGCCGAGGTCAGGGTAGCCCGGATTGGAGGGACGCTACTGGCCCACATGCACATGCTGCCGGGGAACGCCTTGTATCTGGGTGCGGGCTACGAGAAGGCACTCTACAGCGGGGCACGTGATGATGACGATGGTGGGCCGCATGTACTACTGGGTGACAGGCTATCGATCGGCGGCCGGGCAGCTCTCCGAGTTGAAGCTCGTGGATCGTATCTCATCGCCGAGACTTTCAAGGAACTGAACCTGAGCGCTGCGGTCGGTCTATCGATCTACGCGTTCGGCGGCCCACCGCGCGACGCCGACATCGACGGCGTTCGTGACCGGGCAGACCGTTGTCCCGACACGCCTCAAGGCGCGGTTGTAGACACTGGCGGCTGCCCCCTGGACGGCGACAGAGACCAGGTGTTCGATGGTCTGGACGCGTGTCCTGACACACCGTTTGGGGCCACCGTCAACGCCAGCGGGTGCCCCAGCGACAGCGATCAGGACAACGTACTCGACGGATTGGACGCCTGCCCCGATACACCGGCCGGTGCTACCGTGGACGCAAGCGGTTGTCCCAGCGATACCGATACAGATGGCGTTCTCGACGGGTTGGATCTTTGCCCAGACACGCCTTCTGGCGCCGACGTAGACCAGGATGGATGTCCCCTGGACACCGATGTGGACGGTGTCTTCAACGGAATCGATCGCTGTCCGGATACGCCAACAGGTGTGACGGTTGATGAGACCGGCTGTCCGGCTGACAACGATATGGACGGGGTGGTAAACGCTCTGGATCAGTGTCCCGGCACTCGCCAAGGCGCCGAGGTCGACGACCGCGGCTGCGAGATAGTCAGGGATAGCGACAACGACGGTGTGCCCGATCCCACGGACCGGTGCCCCAACACAGCTCCAGGTCACCCGGTTGATGCCGCCGGCTGTCCGGTCCTGTTCCTCATAGAGCAGGGACAGTTCGTGACGCAACAAGGAGAGCGTGGGCCCCTGGTACTGCGCGGAGTCAACTTCGAGACGAGCAGATCCAGGTTGACGGAGGATTCCTACGCCACCCTAGATCTGGTTGCCACGTCGCTCCTGGAGTACGCGGACGTCACGATAGAGATCGGCGGGCATACCGACGCCACCGGAACCGATGCCATCAACAACCCGCTGTCGCTCAACCGGGCCCGGGCCGTCATGGCTTACCTGGCTCGCAAGGGAGTTCCTCCAGAACGAATGGAGGCACGTGGCTACGGTTCGACGCAGCCAGCGGCGACCAACACGACGAGGGAAGGCCGGGCCCAGAACCGACGCGTTGAGCTGAGGGTGCTTCAGGGAGGGGGGCAATAGACCCCTCGGGTGGCAACGCGATGAACGTGTTCCTTCGCCTGCCGGCGTGGCCCGTTTCCCACCCCGCGCCGAACCGGTTCTCTTGCCGGCGACCGCTGCTTGCTGTCGCCGGCGCCCTGGTGGTCATGGTTGCCCAACTTGCCGGCCAGCAGCCTGAGGAACATCGCTGGCGATCCATCTACCAGCAGCCTAGCCGGCCTAACTACCTAACAGAGATCATGCCTTCGGACGCTGCGGCTATTGATCTACCGCCGCCGCCGCCAGGAGAGTCGCCCGCAGCAGTGCGAGGAGTGTATATCAACGCCTGGGGGTTTGGGTCCAGCAAGTTCTATGATCTCGTTAGCCTGGCCGACACGACGGAGGTAAACGCGTTCGTGATCGACGTCAAGGACGGGACTGGGTACATCACTTTCCCTTCGAGTCTACCTGTGGCCGTCGAAGTAGGTGCCAATCGAGATGTCCGCGCCCCGGACATCCGCGAAAGACTCGCTCTCATGCAGGAGCGCGGGATCTACCCCATCGCGCGCATCGTTGTGGCCAAGGACCCGCTGCTCGCACAGCACAGACCCCAGTGGTCCGTGCGCGACGTCGACGGAGGCCCGTGGAAAGACCGATTTGGGGACGCATGGGTCGATGCGTTTCGGGATTCTGTCTGGATATACGCGGCAGACATCGCGGCTGAAGCGGTGCTGATGGGGTTCCGTGAAGTGCAGTTCGACTACGTTAGGTTCCCCGACGAACCGGCGGAGCTGCTTGAGCGAGCGTCATACCCGGCCCGCAGACCGCGTGAGTCCAAGAGGGCAGGTATTCGACGCAATCTCGCACTGCTCGGCAGGCGAATCGACGCTCTAGGGGTCCCTTTCACCCTGGACGTGTTCGGACTCACAACCAGCGCTACAAACGACCTGGGCATCGGACAATACTGGGAAGACGTATTGGAGTTAGCTGATGTCGTGTTGCCTATGGTTTATCCCAGCCACTACCACGCAGGTGCATACGGCATCCCCTGGCCCAATGCCGAACCATACGAGGTCGTGCGGCGTGCTTTGGAGGACGGCCTTCGGCGAGCGAACAGTGTTTCGAACCCAGCCAAGGTACGGCCCTTCCTCCAGTCGTTCTCCATCCGAAGGGTCCGATACACCGCCCTAGAGGTCCGGGCGGAGATCGATGCAGTTGAAGATCTGGGTCTAACGGACTGGGTGTTATGGAACGCGAGCGGTCGATACCCACCTGGTGCGTTTCGGCGCAGCGATGTTCCGCTCGCACAGGTTTCACCCAATCACTGAGCCAACACAGTTGCCACTTCGGCCCTGCGTAAGCATGGCACTGTGTTTCGCAACCCTTTGCACGGTTCCGCTCCGCGTACTCGCCCAGACCGCGCAGCCCCTCAAGTACGAAGCAACCGGCTTGTTTACCTCTCCCGGCCTGAGCGAGAGCTCCGGTGTGGCAGTTAGCAGAAGTCAGCACGGTGTCATTTGGACCCACAACGACTCGGGAGATGGTGCACTCATCTACGCCACCAATCTGGTGGGCGAAGACCTGGGAACGTTTCGAGTTCTGGGAGCTGACGCGGTAGACTGGGAGGATATCGCAGCGGGACCGTGTCCAACCACCGTTGACGGCTCATCCTGCTTGTACGTGGCCGATACCGGGGACAACTTCGAGACCAGGGACCACGTCACCATTTACATCTTCCCTGAGCCGGCCGCCGGACAATCCTCAGATACCGCACGTACCGAACGCGCAGCAGCCCTCAGACTGAGATACCCAGATCGCCCGCGAGACGCCGAGGCCCTCGCCGTAACCGCTGACGGTGACTTGCTGATAGTCTCCAAGGGCCGGACACCGCCGGCCACCGTGTACTCGGTACCTGGCTCGGCGATCGGTCAGCCTTGGGCAACCGCAACGCTCGTGGATACACTACCCATCGATCTGAGCGCCGGACTCATCAATCAGGTTACGGCTGCCGCCTTATCCCCGTCAGGTAGTCTGCTGGCCGTGAGAACCTACACCCAGATTCTCTTCCTCGATCCCACCAGAGGCTTTACGCTGGCCGCCCCGCCCTGCCAAATCGGGCTACGGCAACCTCAAGGCGAGGCCCTGGACTTTCTGGATGAGAGATCAATCGTACTCACGAGTGAGGCAGCGCTGGGCCGTGAGGGAGGTCTCGCGCGGGTTGAGTGCCCTGTCGGAGCACCAGGTTGACTTGAGGGATTGTACTACCGCCCCAATCCTGGCTTCAACAGCACCGGGCGTTACTCTGTAAACAGTTGAGAATCAACAAGTTAACTTCCCCTCTGGCCGAATCCCGCTCACCGCGGTAATTTCACGCCCACCTCAGTTCTCCTCACGAGGAGCGATCCTGGAACTGACCGAAATCCATCGAGTTCCCGTAACCTGGATACGCGAGTACGCGTGTCCGGCCATCAAGTGGCGCACGGTCAGAGACATTCTCCCTTCCGGCTCCGCCACCAGCGCTGACCAGAGCATCCTGAAGCGGGACCTGCTCGAGTACAAGCCGGTAAAGCAGATCATCAAGAAGCAGTGGGCGAACGGCACTTGGGGGGGGAACATCCTTGGCCTTGCGGCTTCAAAGTCACAGGGCATCAGGGATGTGGGGACGGTGGCGCAATACCGTCGCATGCTCGAAATGGGAGTGCCCCGCGGCTCTCGACCATACACGCTCGCAGACCGCCTCTTCTTCCGGATCCTGTCCCGAGACGACGACCCGGCACTACTGTTCGAATACAAGAAGGCCGCGGCCACGAACGAAGATCTGGTGGGTTGGAGCCGGGACGCGTTCAGGCAGGGCGTGACAGCAGCACTGGCGCAGGCCGGCAAGGCCGAAGACCCGAGAGTGCGCGGCTCCGCACATCGGATCGTGTCTGGTGTATCGCGCTTCTTGCGAAGTGAGTTGGCAGACAAACCAATCGTACGAAAGGGCTCGCGTAACACGCTCGATGGAGGTGCGTATCCCCCAACCCTGTTCTCTGTGGCAATAATCGCGTTCCTGCCCGGATTGCAGCGAGAGCGGGCGGGGTTCGTGGAACGGCTATCTGCCTACCTCACTCATCCAGCACCGAAAAAGACCTACTCTATCCAGCTTGGCCGCAAGGTCATCAAACCGACGTTCCATCTTCTCGGCGAGCCGCTTCAGGCCGATAGTTCCGGGAGGCCCAAGGACCTGCCGTTTGCCTTGCACTGGCTCGAGGTGCTCGCACGACTCGGAGCGTTTCAGCTCTCGGCCACTGCCCAACGGGTCTTCGCTCGCCTCGTCAGGGACTGCGACGACACGGGCATCTGGAACCCGGGCAATCTCCGCACGTTGCCGAAGAGCCCGTCGGGCTTGGCAGATTTCGCCTGCCCGTTGGAGCACGAAACCAAGTCCGTGGAGGCGCGAAAGGCTGACGTCTCCTTCCGACTCGCGCTGATCTCCAAGCTGCTCGGCTTAAACCTCGAATACTGCTAGACCCACCGGGATTGCGCTGAGGCGGGATTTCATATAGTAGTAGCTGTTGCTACTCCTATGCCCATAGACCTTACTCCCTTCGGATTCACTCCTACGGAAACACAAGTGTACTCCGCGCTTTTGGACCGCGGTTTCACATCGGCATACGCGCTGGCGAAAGTCATTGGCGTGGCTAGGGCCAACGTGTACCAGGCTCTGAACGGGCTGGTTTCAAAAGGGGCCGCCATCCAGGTCAGTGATAGCCCGCAGATCTTCAGGCCCATTGGCCCGACTGAGCTGATGGCCCTCATATCGCAGCGTGAAGCTGAACGACTGAAGACGCTGGAGTTGCAGGTCGCCGAGCACGGGCGGGTCGGAGAGCCGACAACGGTCACTTTCACCGGCAAGCGGGAGTTCGGCGAGATAGTCCTACGGACGGCCGCCCGCGCACATTCCGTCACATGCGTGGCTCAGGCTGAGGTGCTAGGGCTATTGAATCTGGTCTGGCGTAAGAGACTCAAGGACAACAATGACACCGAGTTGTGGTCTGTGGGCGGCCCGCCGCGAGACTCACCTTACTCAGTAGTCGGCAGCGTAGAGCCGGAGCGCATCGCAGAGTACTTCGGCGGTGCGGCCGTCCTGCTCACTGCGGATCACACTGTGGTCATGGGCCTGCAGCCAGAAGGAGATGAGCTGCGGGGAATCTGGTCATCCGACGTTCTCTTGGCTGGTGCGGTACGGGCAGCGATCCAGGCTGTAACAACTGGTTGACATCCCGCCAGATGGGACAAACCTTCAGTTCAACCATCTGGTTGAGGAAGTCCGTGAAATCCGTTAGAGCCAGCCGCGAGGCCATCTTGGGCGCTGCCAGGGCGGAATTCGACGCCCGGGGCTTTGCCGGCGCTCGCGTTCAGGCCATCGCCGACCAAGCTGGCGTCAACAAACAACTCATCTTCTACTACCACGGGTCCAAGCTGGGCCTCTTCAGGGACGTGATTGCCGCTTCGCTTGCAGAGCTTTCGGCGGCGGCCCCTGCCGACGTCGGACCTCAAGCCACCAAACGGATTCGCGGCCATGTGGCCGACCTCTACGTGATGCTGGCAGACCGACCCCATCTGTTGAGACTCCTCACAGGTGACGCCGGTCTGGACCCCGCAACCGCAGCATTGGCAGACACCACCTTTGCAGCTATCGCCGGAGGATTCTCCGAGATCGTGGCCGACGGCCAGAGGCTGGGCTACTTCAGAGACGACAGCGACGCACGTGCCACCGCAAGGCATGCGATAAGCCTGATTCTCGGTCATCTACTGCTCGACCAGACGACACCGAAAGGCCCCGCAGAATCCCGCAGGGCCCAGGTACCGGAAGGAATAGCTCGACTGCTCTTGAAAAGCCTGGAGTGGTAATCGGCTTTCTACTCTTGCGGGTTCAAAGCGACGATCAGTACGTCGCCCAAGGTCGCCGCCGGATGCACCGTGAGGCGTGATCTCTCGTCCTCGTTGAGATCTTCCATATCGGGTACGTTTTCGACGGGCAAGATGATGTTGGTGATGCCCGCGCGGCAGGCTCCTAGAACCTTCTCCTTGACTCCTCCAATCGGCAGAACCCGACCGGAGAGGGTCACCTCGCCCGTCATGGCAACATCGTGTCGAACCGGAACCCCGGACATGCGACTGACCATTGAAGTCGCCATTGCCACACCAGCGGATGGGCCGTCCTTGGGAATGGCGCCGGCTGGGACGTGAACGTGGACGTCCTTGTTGGAGAACGTCTCTTCCGAGATACCAAGTTCTTCGGCATGTGACTTCGCATACGAGAGCGCGGCTCTGGCTGACTCCTTCATCACATCACCGAGTTGCCCGGTCAGCACCAGGTTCTCCTTCCCTGCCATCACCGAGACCTCGACGAACATGATATCGCCACCCGCGGGAGTGTAGTACATCCCGGTAGCAATACCGACCTGATCCTCCTGCGCCGCGCGCTCCGGGTGAACCGTCGGGCGACCGAGCAAATCCCTCACGTTCGTTTCGTCGACCGTGAGCTGCTCGATCTCGGCCGTGGCAACCCGGCGCGCTACCTTCCGCGCTACCTTCCCCAGCTCTCGTTCGAGCTGCCTCACACCGGCCTCGCGCGTGTGGCGGGAGATAACCGCCGAGACCGCTCCATCAGTGATATCCAGCTGATTGTCAGTCAATCCGGCCGTGTCCATCTGCCTGGGCACGAGATATTGACGTGCAATGGCGAGCTTTTCCTGCTCCGTGTATCCGGAAAAATCCACCTTCTCCATTCGATCGAGCAGAGGCGCCGGGATGTTTGCAATGAAGTTGGCGGTCGCGATGAACATGACTCCCGACAAGTCGAACGGCACACCCAAGTAGTGGTCGGTGAAACTGTCGTTCTGAGCCGGATCCAGAACCTCGAGCAATGCGGACGCTGGATCTCCCTGAAACGAGACACCAAGCTTGTCGACCTCGTCGAGTAGGAACACGGGGTTCTTTGTCCCAGCCCGTTTCACGCCTTCGATTATGCGGCCCGGCATCGCACCGACATAGGTGCGGCGATGGCCACGGATATCGGCCTCATCCCTCGCGCCGCCGAGCGCTATTCGCACGTACTTGCGCCCAATTGCCCGTGCAATCGACTTCGCCACCGAGGTCTTGCCTGTGCCCGGAGGTCCGGCAAACAACAGAATGGTGCCCTGTGGGTGTCGGTCGTCTTCGTAACCCGCCGGCTGGTCTCCGTTGGAACGTTGGCTTTGCAGTTGACGCACGGCCAGGTATTCGAGGACCCGATCCTTCACATCGCTGAGTCCGTAGTGATCCTCGTCGAGCACTTCCTGGGCTCGCCTCAGGTCGAGGTGATCCTCTGTCCTTTCATTCCACGGCAGCTCCGCCACGGTTTCTAGAAAGGTCCTGATCACCTGGGACTCCATGGCCTCCCGCGGGGTGCGCTCGTACCGCCTCAATTCACGGTCAACTTCCTTCTTCGCATCCTCTGGAAGCTGTAGAGCCTCTATCCGCTCGCGGAGCTCATCGGCCTCGGCCCCCTCATCCTCATCACCCAACTCGCGCCGGATTGCCTTGAGTTGCTCGCGAAGAAGCATCTCTCGCTGCCTCTCACCCAGCTCCTCTTGGACCTTCGACTTGATCTCCTGTTGGGCTTCCAGCAACCCGATCTGACGTTGCACCGGCGGCAGTACCCGACGCAGGCGCTCCTCTATACCCAGCGTCTCCAGTATCCCCTGCCTGTCCTGAGGTGATATCTCGAGATAACTCGCCACCAGGTACGAGAGTCGCCCTGGTTCCTCGACTTCGTCCAAGACCTCCTGCACGACTCCTTCCGGGATTCCCATCTTCATGCCGAGTTCGGCCGCCCGCTCCCGAACTTCACGACGCAGTGCCTCAAACGCGGCGTCGGCGGGATCGATCGGATCCAGGTCTGGCGCCTCTTGAACCACCACTTCCAAGTGGTTTTCCGCCTCGGCGTATTGCAGCACGGCGCCCCGATACTCGCCGTGCAAGATCAGTTGCATACCGCCCAGACCCCGCTGAAGCTGCCTGCCTATGCGCGCCACGGTTCCCATCGTGTAGAGACCTTCGGGGTCCACCTCATCCTGGTCTTCACGTTGGCTCACAGCGAATATCAGCCGGTCCTCTGACTTCAGGGCTGCTTCTATTGCGGCAAGAGTCCGCGGCCGCCCGGCTCCGACAGGCGTAGTCACTCCGGGAAACAACACCATCCCACGCAGGGGCAATACGGGGAGCTTCCGGCGGATCCGCTCATCAGACATCGTCTTGCTTCCTCCAATCTGACGGCTGCTCTGCGACTCGGTTAGAGTCCATAGACGCGGGCGGGGCACTTATCATGCCCACGAACGTGCCTCAGAACATGCCGTTTGGACCCTCTGCAGGCCTTGTTGGCGTGCATGGTACGGTTTTCTGCCAAGATGGCAGATAGCTGAAGCTGGTTGAGAGGAGTGTCGGAGATTTACTCTAGGGTGCGCGCGGGGCAATGTTGAGCAGGGCTTTGAGCTCTGACTCCGTAAGCTGCTCAAGCAAGCCAGCTCGCGTAGTCACCTCGCGGGCAGGTTCGCTCCGGTCGGATTCGCAGCTGAATCGAATGATGTCTGACGGCTCGGGAAACGAGGTCTTCGTCTTCTTGGTAGCGATCATCCCAGAGGTCCGCCCGACCCTCTCGGCGGCCCAACGTCGCCCTGCGTCATCGGTCAGCCAGCGCATGCGTCTCTATCGATCTCACTTTAGCAGGTTGCCAGTGCCAAATGCCCAAGTTAATCTACGCTCGGTTTAGACCCTTCGCCACATGGATGCAGCACAACTTGGACCACTAGCAACCCGGCTCGCCGAGACCCTCTCTGGCTCATACGTCATAGAGGGAGAGATCGGTCGTGGGGGAATGGGCGTTGTCTACAGCGCGCGTGACCTCAAGCTCAAGCGCCGCGTCGCCATCAAGCTGTTGCCTCCTGAACTGGCGTTTCGGACTGAGATCAAGAAGCGCTTCATTCGCGAAGCACAGACGGCCGCCCGACTGTCCCATCCTCACATTGTCCCGATACATACCGTAGGTGAGGACAACGAGCTCGTCTACTTCGTAATGGGCTTCGTCGACGGCGAGTCACTTGCACAACGCCTGCGGCGACGCGGCAGACTGCCTGTGGAGGAGTCACGCCGCATCATGAAAGAGACGGCTGACGCCCTCGGTTTGGCGCATGCCACCGGCATCATTCACCGCGATATCAAACCTGACAACGTGCTGCTCGAAGGCACGCGGCGTCGAGTCATGGTCACCGACTTCGGCATCGCGAAAGCGCTGTCTGAAGCCGGTGCGGGCACGTTGACGGGCACTGGCGTCGCGCTTGGCACCCCAACATACATGAGCCCGGAGCAAGCGGCCGGTGAGAGCGACATCGACGCCCGCAGCGACATATATGCCCTGGGAGTAGTCGCCTTTGAAATGCTGGCCGGAAAGCCGCCATTCCGCGCGCCGACCGTGCCGGGTCTTTTGATGAAGCAGATCACCGAGGCTCCCCCCGATCTGACGGGAATCCGCTCAGAGGTCCCGGAGGAGCTTGCTGGAACGGTTATGCGGTGCCTCGAGAAAGACCCCGAGACACGCTGGCCCACAGCTGACGCATTGCGTCGGGCACTTGAAAGCCGCTCCTCGGTACCCTACAGATCCCGGTCATCGTTGTCTCGCCGACCCGAGCGCCCAAGTGCATCCCGGGCAGGCTTGCCGGCGCGCCTGCAGCGCGGTTCGCCACGCGACTGGGGCGATTGGTGGGACGAGCGCCAACGGCGGGACGACCCCGATCACCGCCGTCGTCCCGTGCGCCATCGCGATCGCGATCGCCCACTTGCCAAGCCCACAAAGGAACCAGCTGCGGAGCCCGGGATTGTCCGCCGATTTCGCTCCAACTTCGCCTCATATGTTTCCGTCAACGGTGGCCTATTGCTGTTGAATGTCGTTTTACCCGGCTTAGAGAATCCGTGGTTCCTGATACCGGGCATTGCCTGGGGAATCGGTTTGGCGTCACAGTACGGCAAACTGTGGGCTGAAGGCTACAGCATGCGGGACGTGTTGAACCCGCCACCTGCTCGCGACGCCCTACCCCATGCATTGGGCGGGAAGAAACAGCTTGCTCCGGCAGCGCCAATGCCCGAGCCGACCGCTGATGAGTTCGGCACCTACATGCCCCAGATGAGCCAAATGCGTAAGGACCGGGCCGCGATTGTTCAGGTGGTTCAGAAGCTGCCAGAGTCAGACCGCAACATGCTTCCAGAAGTAATCCCCACCGTCGACCATCTAATGGAACGCGCTGCGGACTTGGCTAGAACGCTGGGCCACATGGAAGGGAACGTCGACACGGCTTCTTTGAAGGAGCTCGAGGGCCGGATCGGAGAGGCGCGAAAGGAAGGCAGCGGGCCAGACAACGATCGTCGCATATCTCTCCTGGAACGCCAGCGTGATTCTCTCGCCGAGCTTCTCAAACGGCGGGCAGGCGTCGAGTCTCAATTCGAGTCTTGCGTTCTCGCCGTCCAGAACATGCGGTTCGATCTGCTCCGGCTTCGATCTGCAGGAGTATCCGCCGTGCTCTCAGATCTGACGTCAGCAACCCAGCAAGCGCGGGCGTTGCGCATAGACGTGGAAGCCGCAATCGGGGCTGCAGGAGAGATCCGGGAGGCACTCGGCAAGGGAGGTTTGGGCTAGTTTCAGCTCTCTCACTCCCGCTGCGCTACAGTGTGGAGCGTAGGCTTAGAACTTGTGGATTTGTCCAATCGCCTCGGCCAGATCGTCCGGCTGAGGTAGTATCACATCCTCCAACTCGGGACTATACGCAACGAACGTATCCGTCGAAGCAACTCGCCTCACTGGAGCGTCGAGCCACTGAAAGTGCTCGTCTGCAATCCGAGCCGCTATCTCAGACCCGTAGCCCCACGAGAGTGAGTCCTCATAAGCCACGATCACTTTATTAGTTCTTCTTACCGACCGTCCTATCGTGGCCCAGTCGACCGGGTTGAGAGAACGAAGGTCGATGATCTCAGTGCTAACGCCGTCTTCCTCGAGCAGGCGCTTGGCTGCCTGCACCGTCCTGTGAACGACGGCCCCATAAGTAATCACCGTCACGTCCGTCCCTTCCTGAACAACTCTTGCCCTCCCGAACGGTATCATGTAGTCCGGGCCAGGGTATTGCGACTTGTTGTGCGTTTGGCGATACAGGTGTTTGTGCTCGAGGAAGATCACCGGATCGTCACAGCGGATCGCCGTACGTAACAACCCGTTAGCGTCCAGCGCGTTCGATGGACACATGACTCGGAGTCCCGGAATGCTGGTATACACAGCCGCACCGGTCTGAGAGTGATAGATCCCACCTCCCTTCAGATAACCCCCGTAGGTGACTCGAATCACAACCGGTGCTTTGAAATCACCATTGCTTCGCCACCGCAGCACCGCCAGCTCGTTGCGGATCTGGTGGTACGCTGGCCAGATGTAGTCAAAGAATTGGATCTCAGCCAAGGGCTTTATTCCCCGTGTGGCCAATCCGACAGCCCGACCAACGATGTTGGCCTCCGCGAGCGGAGAGTTGTACACCCGATGTGATCCGAACTGCTTTTGCAGCCCCCACGTGACCTTGAAGACCCCGCCCTTGCCCTTGACTCTCTCGATATGCTCGTCTCGAGATACGTCTGCAATGTCCTCGCCGAAAAGAACGATTCGTGGATCTCTTGCCATCTCATCCTGTAGACATCGATTGAGCAGATCCACCATCGTGAGCGGGTCGCCCTCGAACCTTGGATCGTCCTCAGAATCGAATTGGTCACCCGTGGGATCGGCCTGCTCCGAATAGACATGCAGGAAGACTGTATCACCGCTTGGCTGGGGCGCGGCCAATGCTACCTCGGCCGCTAGCTCAACCGCATCGTCCGCTTTCGACTTGATTTCTTCGATTTCAGGCTCAGTAGCAATTCCCTCAGCCACCAATCTCGCCGGAAAGACAGTCACGGGATCTCGTCTCGCTTCCTCCCCTCGCTCTTCTTCCGGCTTGTACATAACCTCATCATCTGACAGGGAGTGCGAGTAGGGCCGGATGACGTGGGCATGCACAAGCGCCGGCCCTTTGCGCGACCGACAGTGGGCTACGGCCCGATACATACCGTCGTAGGAAGCGAGGGGATCACACCCGTCGACTTCCTCCACGTAGAGGTGGGGAAACGCGCGAGCTAGCTTCGAGATTGATCCACCGGCAGTCTGTATGTCAACCGGAACAGATATCGCGTATCCATTGTCTTCGATTAGAAAGACCACCGGAAGTCTCAGGTTGCACGCGGTGTTGAGTGCCTCCCAGAACTCTCCTTCGCTGGTCGTTCCGTCACCCGACGAGCAGAAGATCACTTCATCCGGTTTCGTTACCTCGTGCCTCTCTGGGATTTCTTCGATCAACTCGTAGCGAAGCCATGCCTCAGCACAGCCAACGGCGTTCAAGAACTGAGTGCCTGTGGGGCTGGATGAGGAGACAATGTTGAGATCCTTATGTCCCCAATGTGATGGCATTTGTCGACCTCCGGAATTCGGATCGTCAGCAGCCGCCACCGCGGACAAGAGCATCTCCGTAGGTGTCATACCAAGCGTCAAGCACAGAGCCCGGTCGCGATAGTATGGATAGAACCAATCGTAGCCAGCTTTGAGGACCTCACCCGCCGCCACCAAGATCCCCTCATGGCCAGCACCAGATATCTGAAAGAAGATCTTGTTTTGCCGCTTGAGTTGGATCTCCTTGTCGTCCAGTCGGCGCGCGGTGTAGATAAACCTGAACATCTCAAGCAGCTTGTCTTTGCCGAGCTGGTACGCCGGTGACCGGCGAACTTGGGATCTGGGTTTCGGGGATGAAGACATCTGGCAATAATAGTCGAGGTCCGGGCGTGGAGGATTCGCCGGCTCCCGTCGTGGCGAATCGAACGAACTCTACCTAGTCAGTTTCGTGAATTTCCTTAGCGTCTCGAGTTTCTTCAGCGCCGAGTCAGCGGAGGACTCTTGCCCTATGGTGTACAACGCGTCACGAACATCAAGTAACACTTCCAGGATCAGCTGCTCGCGCTGAAACGAGGAATCCAGATCCATCATTCGATCCTTGTCATCAGCCTTCTTTGCGCGTTCGTACGCCTCACGGTATATCGCCTCGAGGTTCCCAAAGATTCTCTCTCTTTCTCGCAGACTCATTGCCCCTCCAATTGATCCGGTTCTCGGCCCGCCC
>JBDHHP010000039.1:0-27935 GCA_039589275.1 Gemmatimonadota bacterium
CGGGATCGTAGGAAAAGAGGTTCAGAGTGCCATTGCGATCGGACGAGAATACGATCCGATCATCGAGCCACATCGGGTCCCGATCGGAACGCGCATGATTGGTGATGTTCTGCGACCGGCTCGATTCCAGGTCGAAGGTCCACAGGTCCTGAGCCCAGCCTCCTTGATACCGCTTCCAGGTACGGAAGTCGCGGAACAGCGGTGAGTACACCGCATGCCGGCCATCCGGAGAAAGGTCTCCTGCACCCGATACCGGCATCGGTAGCGCTTGCGGTAGGCCTCCGCTCACGGACGCCGTATAGAGTCTACTGTCGCTCAGGTCCCACCCATCGCGCAGCGAACGAAACAGTACCGCCTCACCATCGGGCGTCCAGCCGTACACCTGGTTGTCGAAACCCCAGCGCGGCGGCAATGGGCCGCGTGCGGGGTAGTAGGTGAGCTGATGCGGTACACGTCTGGTGAGAACTTGGCGAATAACTCCACACCGGGGTGGGCGGTGAGTCGGACCGCCGTTCCGCCGGTTGCGGGTGCGGTCCACAAATCACCTGCATAGGTGAAAACAACCCGGTTCTCATGGATATCGGGAAACCGGAGCAGCTTGGTTTGGGCTGCGGCCTCCCAGCCGAGTGACGAGAACAGCACGGACAGTAGCGCTGTGTGCCAGAGTCTACCCCAGAGCATCATCTCCTCCAGACAGGACTTCGTGTTGACGGTTACGCGTTGGGTGCTAAAGATCACCCGGGTGTCGGGTTGGCGGGAGTCCTCAATATGAAACGGCAGCTGCGCGTTACAGACCGCTGCCGGAAAAGCAGAACGTCAGCTCAGAAACCAGTCCAACGCCATCTCGGAAATCGCCGCGGGTACTTCGTGGCCTCCGTCGAACTCCTCGTAGGTGACGTCGTATCCATCTTCCTGTAGCGTCGGCACGATTGCGTTTTGGCTGATCGTCACGGGGAGCACGTTGTCCAGCGTTCCGTGAGACACGAACACGGGGGGTGTTCCCACCGGCGAGTCGGCGGCCACGTAGAACCCGGGAGAGTAGGCGACGAGATGGCTGAATAAGTCGCCGTTGCGGATCCCTAGCGACAGCGCGTACGACGCTCCGTCAGAGAACCCACCCAGCGCGATGCGCTCGGGATCGATCCGGCAGCGCTCGAAGGTGTATTGTAGAGCCCGGTCGATGAACTCCACGTCCACGCCAAAGCTGCTCTGGATTACATCCCAAGTTCCGAATCGTGAGTCAGGCGCGAGAAACACCATGCCGCGATCCTCGGCCCGCCCGGGATAGCTCTCCCAGTTGTCGGCATCTCCTCCGGCACCATGGAGTCCGATGAATAGCGGTGCAGCGGTGTCGGGCGAGTAGCTCGCGGGTACGTATAGCAGCCCATCTCTAGAGCCCGCGAGGCCTGACCCTAGACCCAGTGCAGTCAGGCCGGTCGTTGGCGTCATGGTGGGTGTGCCTGGCCTCGCCGTGAGTCGAGAGAGTTCGGGCGCTGGTTCTGTTGTCGAGAGGCTACAACCGGGGAGCAGAGGTGTGGCCAATGCGGCTGCGCCCGCCAATACAAAGTCGCGTCGCGAGACAGTGGACCAGTTCTTGGTGGCGGATGAGCGCGCGCTGTGTTGCTGTTGGGCATTCATGTCAACAAGCCTTAGGATCATCAACGCATTGAAGGATTCAGAAGAAGCTATACCCCGAATCCACGCTACGGGTCCGCTCGATCGCCATGCCGGCGGGAGCCAATACCCCTTGCCGGATAACCCCGAGAGAGTTAGAAGTTCTTGATGTCGAGGGCGTTCGTGAACGAAGACGCGGAGGGCCGCGAGCCTTCCTATGTGCTACCCAAGCGAGATGACCCCGGGTTTGACGAAGCCGCCGCGTTGGCACTCATCGAAGGATGGAATCAGGGTGACCTGCACGGCGCGGAAATCGCGACCGGGTTCAAGTGGGGTGAGCCCGCGCTGCGGCAACATGTGGAGAGCATCCTCGTCCAAGCGCGGGAGCAACGTGACGAACGTCTGGAGCAACTCGCCAAGCTGTTCTTGAGCTAATCAGCCACCTAAAGGGAGGACAGGTAAGGCGTGGCGGCACGCACCTGTCCTGGTTTGTCGGTACCATGATCGAAGAGATTCGCAACAAGATGTTGGCCGAGGTCGAAGCACTCAACCACGAGTTGCATGTGGTTCTGCCCGAGACGCTGAAGAAGGCCCTGGAGCATGGTGACCTGCGTGAGAACGCGGACTTCCAGGCAGCCATTGAGCGCCAAGGGGTGATTGGAGCCCGTCTCGAGCATTTGCGTTCGCGCTTGCACAAGCTCTCCGACGTCGACCTGTCTAAGGTGCCCAGCGACCGAGTCGGCTTGGGCTCTCGCGTCACCGTTGTAGATCTCGACACCAAGGACGAAGAAGTCTACGAAGTAGTCATTCCCGATGCAGTGAGCCTGGACGAAGGTCACATCTCCGTGTCATCTCCGTTGGGGCGAGCATTGCTCGAAAAGAAAGAGAAGCAGACGGTCACGGTGCAATTGCCGATCGGGAAGCGTCGGCTGCGGGTTAAGAAGCTTCTCACTTTGCATGATCTCGCCTTGGAGAAGAGCGAAGAGGAAGGGGCCGATCGGTAGCTGCCAAAGCTACCTACCGGATGTACCTTTAAAGGCTATGTAACGCTCAGCGCAGGTCGCGCGCCCCCAGGTCGGCCCCCACAACATAGACAGTAAGAACCGTCAGGAAGATGAACGCGCCGGGAAAGAACGCCAGCCACGGCTCGGTGCTCATCGTTGTCTGAGCCTGGTACAGCATGTTGCCTAGGCTGGGTTGAGGCGGCTGTACGCCGACACCAAGGAAGCTCATGGCGGATTCGAGCAATATGGCTCTGCCCACAGCCAGAGTCGCCGCGACAACCGCCGCTGGTGCTGCGGCGGGAAGCAGATGTCGAACGACCACACGTGCGGGCTGCATCCCGACGGCTCGTGCCGCTTCCACATAAGTGCGCTCCTTGAGTGACAAGAACTCGGCGCGAACGATCCGCGCAGTCTCCATCCACCCGACCAGCCCGATCAGCAAGATCAACATGGAGACTGAGGGCTCGAATATCGCAGCTGCGATCATGAGCAACGGTAGCCTCGGCACGGAGAGCATCGCGTCCGTCAGCCGCATCAGAACGTTGTCGATCCAACCGTGGACGTACCCGCTGACCGCGCCGATAGTGACGCCCACCATCGCGGTAACCGCCGCTGCGAGCAGCCCGATTACCAGTGAGATGCGTGCCCCAAACAGAGTCCGGGTGAGAACATCGCGGCCCAGTTCGTCCGTGCCGAACAGGTGCGAGAGCGATGGCGCAGCCCGGCGATTGGCCAGGTCGATTCCGTCAGGCAAGTACGGAGTCAGCAGCGGCGCGGCCGCGGCTGCGGCCGCAAGCACCAGGAGGACCGCACCAGCGACCCAGGTGGCACGCTTACCCTCGAGCGATCTCATCGCACTCTGACCCGAGGGTCGAGGGCGTGGTACAACACGTCCGCCGCAAGGTTCAGGAAGACCACGGCGGTAGATGTCATCATCAAGAAGGCCATGAGCACGGTGTAGTCTCGTCTGGCCAGCGCTTCCGTGAACAGACTGCCGAGACCCGGCCAGGCGAATACGCTCTCGGTGATCACAGCACCGGTGATCATGATGGCTGCGTCCATCATGAGGACGGTCACGAACGGTAGCAGTGCGTTACGAAGCGCGTGTCGCCACACGACGCTGCGTTCGTTCAGACCGCGTGCACGCGCCACGAGAATGAACCGTTTGCGCACCTCAGTGCCCATGGACGAGCGGAGGAAGCGAGACCAAGCCGCCGCGTGCACGGCAGCGAGCACGATGGCCGGCATGATCAAGTGGCTCAGGCGGTCGGGCAGGGTACCATCGCCGTAGGAAGTACGTCCCGATGACGGTAGCCACCCGAGTGCAACAGCAAAGATCAACTGCAACAGGAGGCCGACCCAAAACACGGGTAGAGAGATTCCCGCAAATGACACGACTGTGGTCGTGAGATCTATCCAGCCACCTTTGCGTAGCGCACCGAGCACCCCTAGGGGCAGTGCCACCAAGCCCGCCACGACCACAGCGCTCGCTATCAGTTCCAGAGTGGCCGGCAATCGCTCCAACAACCTGTCCAGTACCGGCCGCCCATCGGTGAAGCTGTAGCCCCACTCACCTACCACGAACCCCTTTAGCCAGGCGAGATACTGTTCGGTCAGGGGACGGTCGAGTCCCAGAGCCACGCGTAGCCGCTCGATGTCTTCCGGGCGCACGTTGGGGTTGGCTAGATAGACCTCCAGTGGACCCCCGGGGGCAGCATGTATCAGTGTGAAGACGAGGATTGATATGACGAATAGCAGCGGCACCGCCTGCAGAGCGCGCCGAGCTACATACTGCAGCACTGGTTAGCGGATCTCCCACTCATGAACGTTCCAGAAGATGCCCGTGTTTGTTGGATTCCCACGGAAGTTGACCAGGTTTGACGGCACCGCATCGAGTCGCGTCACATTGTACAGCGGAATCTCGGGCACGAGCTCGGCGAGCAGCCTCTGTGCATCCTGCAGCAGCTCCCTGCGCGCGGCGAGGTCCACGGTGCGGTCGGAAGCGTACAGCAGATCGGTGAGTCTGTCGTTCTCGATGTAGTTGATGTTGCGGCCGGCTGGCGGCATGCGGTCTTTGGCGAAGAACAGCGTGATCTCGGGGTCAGCCGGCATATGCCACCAGTGGAGCATTGCCTCGAAATCACCCTGGAACCAGAAGCTACTGATGGCAGTTCCGTCGATAAGACGAATCTGCATGTCCACACCCACGTCGCGAAACTGACGCTGCATTGTCTGAGCCACGTTCTCTCGAATCGCGAACCCGGCCTGTGTGATGAGAGTGAAGGTGAGCGGCTCACCGTCGCGATCTCGGATGGCGTCGCCGTCGCTGTCACGCCAGCCGGCTTCGTCGAGCAGAGCAGCTGCACGGGCCGGGTCGTATTCGTAGTGACGTACGTCATCGGTGAACGCCCACGAAGGTGGTTGTATCGGCCCGTGAATCACGGGCGCCAAGCCGTCGAGGATCGTGTTCACTATCAGCTCTCGGTCGAGCGCGTGAACCAGCGCCTGTCGCAGGCGTACATCTCTGAACGGTGGGAATTCCCGCTGGTTGAGCGTGACATGCTCGTAGCTGTTGCCGACCATCCGGTTCAGCGCAATTCCCTCGATGTCGCGCAGCTCTCGGGCCTTGTCCCACGGCACCAACGCAACCACATGGACTTCGCCGCTGCGCAGTTGATTGATCCTCGTGTTAGTGTTCGTCACGAATTTGAACATCAAACGGTCGATCTTGGGATACTCGGACCCGCGCCAGTAGTTTGGCACGCGCTCCAACAGGATGTACTCGCCCGTTCTCCACTCGGCGACCCGGTACGGTCCCGTGCCCAACGGATTGCGGTTGTAATCCGTAGCCCGGTCGATGTCGCGCCCCTCCAGCACGTGTTTGGGGAAAGTACCGCGGAAGAACTGAATTGCGTACGGCGCGTATATCTCACGGTAGTGGACAACGGCCGTCAACGAATCCGGAGTATCGACCGATTCAATGCGGTCGAAGCCGTCGGTGCTCTCGGGATTGTACTCCGGATCGTTCAGTGCCTCGACCGTGAACTTCACGTCGGCTGAAGTGAATGGCTTGCCGTCGTGCCAGGTCACGTTGGGTCGGAGTCGCCACGTGACATCCATGCCGCCGTCATCCCGCAGAATCACTCCGCCGTTGTCCAGGGTCGGCACGTCGGTGGCTAACACGGGAATGACGTTCATGTTCTCGTCGGTCGTTGTGAGACCTTCGATCACGCAGGAATGGATGTCCTCGAGAATGTGGGTACTGAACCGGTTCATCAGGTCGGGTTCTCGGTCATAGCCGATCACGAGGAGTCGATTAGATGGAGCCCGTGAGCCGACGTCCGAGGCGCATGCCATGAGGCCAGAAATCGCGCAGAGCACAATTGTCAGGATAAGCATTTGGATGTGTCTGGTATTCATGGGTGGTCGCCTCGGGACATCAACTCGCTGATCAAGAGCACAGGAATGGATCCGAAGCTCAGCAATCTGTCATGAAACGCCCGCAACGAAAAGGTGTTTCCCTCAACCCTCTGCCGTTCAGCGCGAAGGTCGTGAATCGCCTGCGTGCCCAGCCAGTACATGATCGCGGCCCCGGGAAACATCGAGTTGCGGGTCACCTCCTTAGCGGCTGTGCCCGCGGCCATCCGGACCCGTTCCTGGTAGAAGCGTCGGGCATCACGCTCGTCCTTGACGTGCTGATGTAGCTCGATATCCACTATCGCCCGCGCCAGTTGACGGACGCGGGAGTGCTGTTCCGCTATCAGCTCCAACTCTGTCAGAAAGCCCACCTCTCCCATTAGATCCGTGGCGTAGCAGGCCCAGCCCTCAGCCATTGAGCCACCGCAGAACATGCCGATCCGGCTCGCACAATCGACCGCGGCGACGCGCCCGATGCGGGAGGGTCCGTGGTAGGCATAGAAGTTCTGTACGTGGTGTCCGATGGATCCATGGTGCACCACGTGGTTCAACTTGATCACGCTGTCGTTGGTGGTGCGCAGCAACGCCTCTGTCGCCTCGGAATCGGCATTCGGGTCAATCGGGGGGGCGAGATACTCCACCTCGACTCGACTGTCGAGGGGAGCAGGGGATCGGTAGTGTAGGAAGTACAGGTGCGGCGCTGCCGCGCGAGCCCAACGCGGAATCGACTCGTATCGGATCGGGAAGTCGGGCCAGGTTACGAGGTCCTGTTCGGTGGCAAGTCGGCGGCAGGCGTCCCAGGTGTTCTGGAAAGAACCAATGTAGTCACGGGCGGTGGGGTGACTCCGGGCCAGCTTCCCCGCCACCGCCGGCCAATCGCCGAGCTCAGCGGCTTGTGTCATTTCGTGCAACTTGGCGCTGGCCTGATCGAAGCGCTGGCGCGCGTCCGTCAGCAGGTCCTGAGGCGAGCGCGAGCACCAGTGCCCCTCGCGCAACAACAGTTCGAATAGGTCGGGCCCGCAACCGGCCTGCATACGGTCGGCTTCGGTGACACCTGCCAGCCAACATCGAAACTCGTGAAAAGCCTCGAGTGCCAATCGTGCAGACTTGGTCAGTCTCTCCACACGATTCGGTGCCAGGTCCTTCTGCGCGCACCACATCTCCAGCCCATCACCCAGTGCGTGGATCGCACCCGTGCACTCAGTTGTCGCTCTCGCGATCCACGACCGGGGCACTGGTCGATTCCCGATTGTCTGCCGGGCGCTTCCGAGGAACATCGGAACAGCCTGCAGGCGCGATTCGATGGCAGCGGTGCGCTGTTCCGCCGGAGCGAAGTCCCGCAGCATCAGAGAGAGGACCGCATATACCGCTTCCCCAGTGAATAATGACGGGTTGGCCCTCTGAAAATGATGGCCCTGCAACTCGGCTGTCTGGATCTCGAGGAATCCCCTTGCCAGAGCGCGATCCACCGACCCGCTGTCGCGAAAGCTAGGATCCGGCCGCTCTATTGACTCCTGTAGCGCGGCCATCTGTCCGACGGTCTCCTCAATGCCGTTGGGTGACCAATCAGGAAGTGTCGCGTCGTAGTCGTGAACGCCCGTGAACGTGGCGTTCACCGGGCGCCGTCGATAGTAGTGCTCGAAGAACCGATCGAGGGCTACATCGCAACCGTGAGTGACATCCATCTGTTCGCTTTGGATACCTGTCAGATACCGTTGGGCAGCGGAAGGCTCACCCACCGGCGTTCGCGGAACGAAAGCTCTACTGCGTTGATCGTCTCCTGCACAACAGCGCCGTCCCTGAAGTTGCCCTCGTTGCAATCGTCGTCGGCGAGGATCTCGCTCACGAAATTGGACGTGAGATTGGCGTAGAACAGCGTACGCCAACTCTCGGCACAGCTTCCTCCCGGCGGGTACAGACGCGTGGGGACCTCTACATCACGGAACTCCACATCGTCCGGAGTTGCGGACTTGAGCGTCTCACAAGTCCCGAATTCCTCAACCAAGCGGCAGATCAGGGCGCCTTTGCTGCCGTAGATTCGTGCTTCAAGACCCGGGTAGTTGCCCACGGTCACGAAGCTCGACTGGATTGAGCAGAGGGTACCGTTGTCGAACTCCCCAATGAAGATGTCGCCGTCGTCAATGTTCATCGGCATCATCCTGCCTGTCTGCCGCACAACCCGTTCGGGGATGAAGTTCCGCATGGTCCCTACTACCTGGGACAGGTTGCTTCTTACGAACCAGTGCGCAAGATCGATGATCGGCGCGCCATAACCTTCCAACGACGAAGTCTGAATGACGGACTGATCGGCTTCATGATCAACCTGGCGCAGCGGGGTCTCGGGCTTGATCCATTGCGAGTTCTGCTCGTAGCCGTTGAAGATGAACGGTGTTCCGATGAATCCGTCGACGATTAGTTCTTTCATGTACCGCATTGCGGGACTGTAGCGAAACGTGAAGCCGAGCTTGGTCTTGAGCCCCTTGGCCTGGGCCAGCTCGGCCGCGCGGAGAGTGTCGCGGAAATCGTATGCCACCGGTTTCTCACATAACACGTGCTTGCCGGAGTTCAATGCGTCCCACGCCAAATCGAAGTGTGTGTGACTTGGGGTGCAAACGTCGATGATGTCGATGTCGTCGCGGTCGATGACGTCGACATGGTTGTGAGTGACAGTAGGAATGTTGAAGTCGGCAGCTGCCGCCTGAGCCAAGTTGGCTTGTGGGTCGGCCAACGCGATTACCTTGCAGCGGGGGTCCCTGGCAAAGCCCGGCAAGTGCGCGCCTCGAGCCCAGGCCCCGGCGCCGAGCACCCCGACTCGCAGGATTCTGTCAGACCCGGATTCCTGGATTCTATCCATGTTCCCGCCGCCTTCTACTTGACCAGCTCCAGGATGCGTTTGAACTCGGTCGCGCCTGCTGCCCCCAGCAACTCGTAAAGGGCTGCTTCCGTGCAAGTGATCACGGCCCCGGCATCCCGCATCTTCTCGATTCCGATCTGTTTGTTGTCCCGGGTACGTGAAGACACAGCGTCGGCTATGACGTGAACCTCGTAGCCGGATTGCAGCAAGTCTAGAGTCGTCTGCTGCACGCAGATGTGTGTCTCGATGCCTGCGAGCAACAGCTGGCGGCGGTGCAGAGCCGCAATCGTCTCGTTGAAACCGCCATCGCCGCAACAGCTGAAGCTGGTCTTGCTGACGGCTTCGAAGTCTGGCAACAGTTCGGTCACCTGTGAGATGGTTGGCCCGAGCCCCTCCGGATACTGTTCTGTTACCACAATTGGCACGTCGAGTATCTGCGCTCCCTGTACCGCCCGGCACAGGTTGTCGAACAGGCTGTGTCTATCGTGCATCAGTTGAGCGAGTTTGCCCTGCACGTCGATGACTACCAAGGCGGTCTGTTCCCTCTGCAGCTTGTTGTCCTTAGTCATGGGGTGTGCCTATCGGTGCATCAGTGGGTGGCATTGCGGGGGCGCTGATCAAGTACGAGAGTTGGCAGGAAATCCCACTCGACGTGAACGATCAGTCGGTCGCACGCCGTCGCCATAGACTAGTCTTCTCACTCGAGTTCTGATGCAAGAGGAGGCCGGGCAATAGACTCGGTCTCGTGCCATCCCGCTCCAAGACACCTCATCCGTTTACGGACTCCCAGCTGTGCTTGAACTGGCGCAGCGAGTCTACTTCAGTGTTGTTCTCGCCAGCAGCCTTGTGTACTGCCAAGTGCATGGCCGCTGCGAGCGAAGTATGGAAAGCCTCGGCATCGCCGTGGCACTTGAGGCGCACATACCAATCGGTGCCACCCGGCCGACCGATCCAGCCCATCTCGGCTGCAAACTGAACGCAGACCTCGGTTAGTTGGGATGGCGTGAGTGCGACCAGCTCTCGTTGTGCTTTCATGTCTTGCCTTCGCTTATTGTTCTTCCTGCCGCAGGATCACGCCCTGGCCGGAGTTGCCATCAACGAGTACCTGGGCAGGGCGGTCCAGCCTGATGTGACGGATCACGCCGTGCAGTTCTTCAGCTACGATGGGCTGTTCCCTCAGCCAGCTCCAATCCACTCGACCTTGTCCGCGGCTCTCGTGCACGGTCAAATACGCGATGCCGAAGGCGGTGAGGTTGTGGAAGAAATGCGAGCCGTGTGACGGGTCGACTTCGGCGTCGGTGAAATCGGTCTCGACTATGGCTCGGGCCGCGGAGATCTGTGGCCATGCAACCGGTATGCCGTACCATGGGTCCTGCGTTCCCCATCGCCCAGGCCCGATCAGGATGTAGTTGCGTCCCTCATCCGAGAGGCGTCGGTTGAATCGCGCGATAACGCCCGCAGTTCTCTGTGTGGTCGATCGGTCGAACCCGGTTGGGTCAATCACCACCATGTCTGTTACTGACGCCCGGCGTCCGTGTCCTAGTGCGTCCTCGGAGTAGACTACGGCACCGGCCGCTACTCCACTGTCAACCGCAAAATCAAGGGACGCCTGCTCCACCATGATCGGCCGGACCTGCAGCAGGTGGAAGATCGGCTGTTCATGCGGTTCCTGCGAGATGTCCAACGCAAACTCGATTTCGACCGGACACTCCATGGCGTCCTCGGCAAGAGCGAGAACGCGACACACTGTCGCAGGAAGCGGAAATGCACCCTCTTTCAGCATTGGGGCGAAGGTTATGATCGGCACGCCTCCCTTGGAGGCGCCCGATGTGATTGCGTCATCAGCTCGGATGTAGGTGGACGTCGCGAATCTCGCTGCCCCTTGCTCGACCGCTTCCCCGACGTCCCGGTGTAGCAGGTTGAAATCAGGAGGCATCGTGGCGATCACGTCGTCTCGTGCCATGTCGAGCGCGTAGAACTTGCGCTGGGCGCTGCGTAGGGTGTCTCTCACGCTTGCAAACTGAGGCACGATCTCCGGGTAGCGGGGGCAGAAACGTAGCGCTTCGTATCCGCCAACGACCGACTTACCGAGGCCCAGCGCAATGTGTGCGACACCGTCCTCCCGCTTGATATTGCCAAAGGGATAGAAGTTGTAGGAAGCTGCTACTCCAGAGAGTGTGGGGTAGAAGAGATCGCCACGGCGGCTGCCCACCAACCGCTGCAACAGCACCCCCATCCGTTCTTCCTCTATTCGGTGCGGTGTGCTCCCCAAATAGTCTCGTGCCGTGCCGAGGAACGTTGAGGCATAGACGAGTTTGATTGCCTCTACCACCTGTGCTATGCGAACGTCGAGCGAGGGGTGGTTGTTCGGCAGCATTACCGTCGCATAGACCCCGGCGAACGACTGATACAGGGAGTCCTCCAGAATACTGGACGAACGCACCGCCAGGGGTTCGGTGAACTTGCTGAGGAAGCTGGCCAATTCAGATCGCCGCGCTTGATTGAAGCGGCCCTCCCTGAAACGCCGCAGGATCTCCTCATCGGTGAGAGACTCGACTTCTCGAGGCAATCGGCGTAGCTGATTCTCGGCCAGGAACTCCTCGAATACATCACTGGCGAGAGCCACCGTCTGGGGAATGTCGATTTCCGTTCCCTCAATCTCGATGGGTTCCTGGGACAGCAGCTTCTGCACGAACGCAAGGCCGCGACCTTTGCCCCCCAGCGAGCCCGATCCGATCTTCGCGAATGCGACGTACTCATCGAACTCATCGCCGTTGAAGTCGACCATCACGTGTCGCTGAATGTGGCGCAAATACGCCTGGATCGATGAGATCAGCCAGTTCCTGAGTTTGTCGATCGAGTCGAAGTCGCTTGGTCCGCGCGGACGGATGATCGATGCCAATTCGAATTCCGTCCGCGCTTTGAACCAGGCTGAGAAGTGGTTGTTCTCAGCGTGGAACTTGACCGTTTCATCGGGCACTGTATGCAGTGCACCGATCATCTCGTGCATGTCTCGAGCCCGAGCTACCTCTCGGCCGTCGGTATGGCGGAACACGAAGTCACCGAACCCGAAATGCTCGATGATGAAGTTGCGCAGTTCGTCGAGCATGTGGGGCGAACGCTTGTACAGGAAGGTCGCGCCGATCCCGAGACTCGCCTTGCGGTGAGCTTTGTCGGATGACTGAAGCAGGAACGGTAGGTCGGATATCTGCTCCCTCACCTCACGTGCAAGATCTAGCCCCGCGGTTTCGACGAGTCGGCCATCGCGCGGGAAGCCCACGTCCGAGATGATCCCGAGGATGTTACTCCGATAGCGCTCGAACAGCATCCAAGCTTCTTCGTAGTCTTGAGCGAGTAGGATCTTGGGCCGTGCCCGGATGCGCAGTAGGCGATGCGACAGATTCAGACCTTCCGCCATCAGAAGGCCGGTTTGCAGTGTCACCGCCGTATAGATGTGCGACAGATACGTGGAATAGTAGCGGACCTCGTCTTCCACCAGGATTATTGCCTGCACTCCACCACGAATGACGTCATGATCGGCGTTCTTCTGATCCTCCACCTGCTTGATCATGGCGAGAAGTGCCTTGACATCGCCCTGCCAGAGAAACAGGAAGTCCACGTTGCCGGACTTCCTGAGGCCATCCAGTTCTGGGAGATTCCAGGCATGCGCCGCGAGCACACAGACGGCGAGGTCCGGTTGGATCTCTTTCACGCGGCGGGCGAATTCGCCCACCTCCATGTCGTGCAGCCGTGGGCTTACGACTACCATGTGGAAGTTGCGGTCCGCGTGCGACAGTAGATTCAAGGCCTGCGTACCAGTGGTCGCGGGTGAGAAGTGGGGCGTGTACCGCAGGTTCAAGGCGAGGCTGCGATACTCTTCGAGCAGCAGTTCCGTTAGCTGACCATCTTCCTCGAGCACAAAAGTATCGTAATGGGATGCAACGAGCAGGATGTCCTGTACCCTGAATTCCATCAGGTCCTTAAACTCGTCGGTTCTCATCCCGTAGCGGGTGGTCAGCCCAAGTTCGCCTGTCATAAGCCTCGCACTTCAGTGATGCTGATAGTCAAGCTACACCGGTTCAGTTGCGGTACTGAGCGTCAGCCGCCGCCGCCAGCTGCCTCACGCAGGAGATTTCGAGCTATGACCAGACGCTGGATCTGATTTGTGCCCTCATAGATCTGAGTGATCTTGGCGTCGCGCATGTACTTCTCGATCGGGTAGTCCTTACAGTAGCCGTAACCGCCAAACAGCTGAACGCAGTCAGTGGTGACCCTCATTGCCACGTCGGTCGCCATCAGTTTGCACATTGCGGATGCTTTGGTGATGTGTTTGTGGCCTGAATCGATGACGCGCGCCGCGTAGTGCACGAGCTGCCGTGCTGCCTCGACCTGCGTGGCCATATCCGCGAACATCCACTGCACGCCCTGGAATGAGCTGACCGACTGGCCAAACTGTTGACGCTCGTGAGTGTATTGTAGCGTCAGATCCAACGCACCCTGTGCCAAGCCCACCGCTTGGGCTGCCACTCCGGGGCGGGCTCGATCGAGGGTCATCATGCAGTGCTTGAATCCGCGCCCCTCGGAGCCGCCAAGGAGGTTCTCGGCGGGAACTCGGCAGTTGTCCAGAAGAATCTCCACTACGGGAACGCAGCGAATACCCATCTTGTCTTCGTGCTTGCCGACGCTGTAACCTGGAGTGTCCTGCTCCACCACGAAACCCGACACACCGCGGGCACCCCTCCCCGGTTCGGTCACCGCGAAGATCGTATTGTACGACGCCACGGCACCGCCGGTGTTCCACTTCTTTTCCCCATTCAACACATAGGTATCCCCGTCCTTCTCGGCACGCGTGGTCATAGATCCTGCGTCGGACCCAGCGTCTTTCTCAGATAGACCGAACGCGATGAGCTTCTCACCGGCTGCGATTCCTGGCAGCCATCGCTCTTTCTGCTCGTCGGTCCCGCCAACCATGATCGGAAACGACCCCAGTGCGTTCACGGCGAACCCGACGCCCATTCCGCCGCACGCCCGTGAGAATTCCTCGACCACTATGCAGAGATCTAGCACGCCTCCGCCCATTCCGCCGTACTGCTCCGGGATCCAGGCACCAGATAGTCCCGCGTCCTTGATCGCCTGCTGTACCTCCCAGGGGTATTCCTGCGACTCGTCATACTTGGCAGCCACGGGGCGCATCACCGTTTCGGCCAGCTCGCGTGCGCGGTTCTTCAGTTCAACCTGTTGCGGTGTGTAAAGCTCCTCGATCATGGCGTCACTCGTCTTCCATGCTTGTTGTTGTATCGCTGGGTCCAATGACTGAAGTTCAAGAATACTACATGGTCGTGGGCTACGATCCCAGTGCGCGGCGCCGGTGGAGTGCCCGGAAGCCCCTGATGAGGTCGGCTCTTGCTACAGACCGTACACCGTCGCATGATAGCCTCAGGCGTAGCTCCCAGGCACGCCGGGGCCGGCCCGCAACTCCGGTGCGGCAAGAAACTGCCCCACGTCAGTAGGAGGGTCGAGATGGCGATAATCACGATCTGCAGAGGTACCTACACCGGTGCGAAGGAGTTCGCGGAGCACCTCAGCCAGCACCTAGGCTACCGTCTGCAGTCCCGCGAGGAACTCCTTACAGAAACAAGTAGGCTTTTCGGAGCATCTGAGGACCAGTTGGAATCGGCCTTGGCCCAGCGGCCCGGGTTTCTCGAAGGTCGGGGCCTGAAACGGCGCCAATACTTGCACTACGCTCAGGCCACCATGGCAAAGGCGGTCCAGGGAGACAACATCGTGTACCACGGACAAGCGGGTCATCTCCTGCTTCCGGGCATCGCTCACCACTTCAGGCTCAGAGTGGTAGCGGACATGGAGTATCGAATCAAGGTCACTATGGAAGCCGGCTTGCCCAACCGCGATAGGGCGATCGAGGACATCAGGGATCTGGATAAGAAACGGTCAAGTTGGATGAAGTCGATTCATGGAGTGGACATCAACGACCCAACAGCCTACGACATGGTGATCAATCTCGAGCGCGTGCCCTATGAGGTCGGTGCTGCGATGGTGGCGAAGGCCGTTGAGCTGGACTTCCAGACCACACCCGAGTCGCAGCAAGTAGTCGATGACCTTGTGCTTGCCAGCGACGTCAGGGCTAGGCTGGGCCTCAATAGTGATATCTCGGACGACAGATTACAGATAGCAGCTCATAAAGGCGTAATCACCATAGCCGCCAGCGTGCGCTCTCACGCAGACGTGGAGCGGGCCAAGGAGTTTGTACAGCAGATACCAGGCGTCGAGCAGGTGCAGTCGGAGTTGGGGACCCGGTGGTAGACTCCTACACGGGCGCAATTACGTGTTCAGTCAGGTCGGCCCGGCTGTAGACAGGAACGGAGTAGCAGTTGTCGATCGTCGGCTCATACATGAAGCGATAAGAGCCGGACCCACCTTGAGCGATCATGGTTGACCACCCCATCAGGAAATAACTGCACTGGTCATTCATGCAGACGTACACAAACTCGCTGGGCCACTCAGTGAATGGGGTGATAGGTACGGGGAGTTGGTTCAGTCTCGCATCGCAGTGCGGGCAGCGAAGGGTGTTCTTGACTTGCTTCCTGCGCTGTTCGATTTGTGCAGAGCTATAGCGCATCTCTCCGAAGGGGTCACCTTGGACTGTCGGCCTCTGGGCAGATCCACCTCTCTTATCTGCGTATACCGCATAGACCGGATCACTGGGAATGCCCAGCGGGCTGTACTTATCGTCTTCCGGCCGCGGCTTACCGCGCGAAACGAAGAGTTGCGGCAGCGTGAACTGTCCCGACTTGGTGAAGAAATCGTGTACCAAATACGTTCGCTCTTCTTCGGAGGAGCCGCGCCAGATCTTGATGACCTTTGACTGAAAATAGCGGTCCGAGAAGATCACTAAGAAGAGTCCGCCTGGGCGGAGAATCCGACCCACATCCTGAAAGACCTCGACCGGGTGAACCAGATAGTCCACGGAAATGGTGCAGAGCACAGCGTGGAACGACTCGTCGTCGAACGGCAATCGTGGGTCGCGGTTGAGATCGTGGAGCACGTACTCTGCTAGACTTGGGTTCTCTACCAGCTCCTGTTCGTTCAGCCCGAGGCCGACGACACGGGAGGGATGGAGACCATCAGGAATGTGGGAGTCCCAACTCGCCATCAAATCGAGGATCACCGGCTGCTCTTCTACCACTAGTTTCCCAATCAGTTCCTCGATAGTGGCGAGCGCCCGAGCGTCCAGGTGGGGCAAGAGCCGATCGCGTGCGTAGAAGAGCGCATCGTCGCTTTCGTCCGCACGACTGAAGGGATCGGTAGGAATCGGCTCGGTGAGTTGATCCATGTGGTGCTAGCAGTCCTATCGGGTTCCTTCGAGAAGTCCCCGTTGAGTACATCAGCAAGAGCGATTGAGTTCCCGGGCCGGCCGGGCGAGTGCTACGCCGCTTCGATGGGCAAGCTCAGAACAATCGACTGCAGCTTCCGCATGCTCTCTAGGTACCGATCGAAGTAGATGTGCGAGATCCGGCGCTGCAGTGCATACCCCATCCTGGGGTCCTCATCCATCAGCTCCCTGAGCACGTGCGCCCCGATCTTCATCAGTCTTGAGTCCCGCGTGCATTGGGCAGTCGTCGAGTACGTCTGGATATCGAAGCACATGCACGATCCAAACATAGCACCTGGGGGAACCTGATCGACGGGGATGCTCACGCCTTCCTTGCCGGGTAACCGCAGCATGACCTCACCTTCCAGGACGGCGTAGATGTGATCGGCTGTTTCTCCCTGGAAGTAGACGGTGTCGCCTGTTTTGAACCGTATGACTTCCGCCGCGTTGCTGATGGTGTCAACCTGGTCTGGGCGTAGGAACCCAAACAAGTCGCGAGACCCTAGACGCTCTGCCACTGGCATCGTGTGCCCCTTCCGTGGTGAGAGTTGATCGCAGCCTTGCCGGATGAGCCGCCACGTCCCTCGATGGCAAGGCAGATGCCGCGGCATCCGGGGCGACAGGGACGCCGTAACTCCACTTCCCACTTGGACTTAGCTATGCCGTCTGATAGATGCTGAACAGGGGCATGGTCGCCGGACGGCGACTGAGTGTGGGCCGAGCGTCGTGGTACGACTACTGTCGCGCGTCCGGAGTCCGCGATCGGCCGTCGGTCTTGGGCAACTCTAGTCCCAGCTTGCGAATCTTCTTGAACAACGTCGCCTTGTGGATGCCAAGGTCGCGCGCTGCTGCTTCGCGGTGCCAACCGTTCCGCTCCAATGCATCTCTCACCAGCTGAGCCTCGTGCTGCAGGAGCAAAGTAGCCAGACCGCCATCGGACGCAGCCGTTTCCCGGCGCAACGATGCTGGCAGGTGCTCGAGCTGCACGACTCGATCCTGGCACAGCACGCATGCGTGTTCCAGTATGCCCTCGAGCTCGCGGACGTTGCCAGGATAATCGAGGCTCGTAAGCAGCTGTAACACCTGGGGAGAGACGGCCTCCAGCTCGCGACCGAGTCTCGCCGAGAACCGATCCAGAAAGTGATCGACCAGCAACGGTATGTCCTCCCGGCGATCTCTCAGAGGTGGAAGGTGCACAGGCAGCACGGTGAGTCTGTAGTACAGGTCCTCGCGGAAACACCCGGCGTCTACGTCTTGCGACAAGTCGTGATGTGTGGCAGCAATGAATCGGACATCGGCTTCGACGGGCGACACCGATCCGAGTGGTTCGAAGACGCATTCCTGAAGAACGCGCAGCAGGCGCAGTTGCAGCGCTGGTGACATCTCGCCAACCTCGTCCAGGAACAGTGTTCCCCGATTAGCCGCCGCGACCTTGCCAGGCTTGTCGCGGTTAGCCCCCGTGAAGGCACCTGCCTTGTACCCGAAGAGCTCGGATTCCAGGAGTGAGTCCGGCAGCGCTCCGCAATTGACCGTTACCAGGCGCCGGTTCTTCCGCTGACTCAGGGCGTGGATTGCTCGAGCGAGCAGCTCTTTTCCGGTGCCGGTCTCGCCCTCTATCAGTACGGTCGTGTCGGCCTGCGCAATGGAGGGCAGCACCTCGAAGAGCTGGCGCATCTTCGCGCTCTTGCTGACGATGTCCTGGAAGGTGTAGTGATCGCGGATCTCGTTGCGCAGCGTCTCCTCTGTTCTGAGATCCCTGAAGGTCTCAACCGCTCCTACGGTCTCGCCGGTGATGTCGCGTAGGAGGCTGGTGGAGATGCTCACAGGAATCCGCTGTCCTTGGGCGTCGGTCACGTGAACCGCATGGTTGGATATTGGGAGCCCGGTCTCGAGGGTGTAGCGCAAGGGGCAGGCATTTTCGCAAATATCGGTGCGGAGAACGTCATGCAGCTGCCGACCAAGTGCCTTGCTGCGGGGCACCCCGAAAAGTCGCTCGGCGGCTCGGTTGAAGCTCGAGATTCGCGAAGAACTGTCGACGCTCAACACACCTTCCGAGATACTGTCGACTATTCCTGCAAGCAACTCGGTGGGGATCGCGCTTGCATCAGGAAGCGGTTGCTGCGTATTGGAAGACATCGGATCTGACCCTCCGATGTGACGGCCGGGCGTCAGATACCCTACATGTGAATGCTACTCTCTGATTCCGAATCCGGAAGGGTGACGGGACGCAAAACCCCGGACCGCGGCCCGGGGTCAGCATAGCTGTTGGTCGTCTAGGCGCGCGTCAGCTCTGTGGCGGTATGCGTAGTACCTGGCCTGGGTAGATCTTGTTAGGATCCGTGAGCATCGGCTTGTTGGCCTCAAAGATCGCTGGGTAGTGCTTGTAATCCCCGTAGAAATCTTTGGCGATCTTCGAGAGTGAGTCTCCCTTGGCGACGGTGTAGAACTTGGCTTCGGGCTCAGGTGCCCCGACTCCCATTCTGTCGTCTACCTGGGCTACGCCTTGGGTGTTGCCGAGTGCCAGTACTACCTTTTCCCGATCGGCCTGCGTCTTTGCCATGCCATTGACGGTCACAACACCGTCATCGTACTTGACCTTCAGGTCATCGATATCGAATCCAAAGCCGCGAACGTAACGCAGTAGCTGGTTGGATTTGATCGCTTCATCGACCCGTTCTTGCTGCTCGGCCTCCTCATCCTTACGGCCGGCGCCGCGCACGAAATCAAACAGTCCCATTCCTATCTCCTTGTCTAGTTACCGGTTTGACCGGTGATTCTTATCGGCGTCCGAAGAGCCCGCCAAGCAGACCCTTGCCTATCTTCGCAACGTCGTCCAGAACAGCGCCATCACCATCTTGGTCGAGTAACTTGCCAAGCATACCAGCGGCCGGGTTCGAGCGCTCCATACTCTGGCGTTCGGTTCCCAGCATGGCTGCCAAGCCGCCGGCGTCCAGGCCTTGCTGCCGCTTTTGGCGGCCCAGTGCTCCGATGACTACCGGAGCGAGCATAGGAAGCAACTTTGTTACCATGGCCGCGTCCATTCCACTAACCTTGCTGACGCCGGCCTCAACGTTGCCGCGCTTGTTACCCAGCACGTGACGCAGAATTCCGTTGCCGTCATTCGTGTCCGGTGCGTCTAGGAAGTTGTCGAGATTGTCCAGAACGCTTCCGTCGTGTTTGGACAGTGCCCGATCGAGCGCGGCCGCACCGTCCTGTTGCTTGGTGTTCCGCGCCAGCGCGCCTAGGATCACGGGTAGGGCAGCTCCGACGGCATTGCGCGTCGCACCGCTGTCGGCGCCGAGTTGACCACTGAGCTTGCCCACACTTTGATCTGTACCCAACTGTTGCGTGAGCATCTCGAGTACTGATGCCATTGATGTTCTCCAATCTTGCGTTGTTTGCCAGCTGCAGCCGGCCTGCGCGGCGCGGCTGAGCGCTGGCGAGTTTAAGTACCCGGCCCTCTTAAGGCAACTAGCGTTCCAGCCGTGAAGCGCGTTTTTCGGGGGGATAGCGTGCCCTTTTGGCACTGAACGCTACGACACGTACCAGAATGGGCGGCCCGTCCCGGAACGGGACGAACGCCAAGACGTCTCGATTGCACTGAGGGGACTCGAGCCCGTTGCTTGAGCGAAAGTGGAAGAGGCGCGATATTGCTGCTCTCCTCCGGTCCATCCTGAGGTCTTCGGGGTGTCTGCAGTGAATCTGCTGAACGGAGGTTCCGCGGGCCATCCAAGGAGTAATCGATGCACACATCTCGTAGGGAGTTCGTGCAGCTTACGGCTGCGGCTGGCGCAATGGGGTTGGGGTTGAGCACCTACCCTTTGAACACCCCGTTCGTCGATAGACACCGGCATACCCTGCGTATCCTGATACTGGGAGGGACCGGCTTCATTGGCCCGCACATGGTGCGGTACGCCCTGAGGCGGGGCCACACTCTGACGCTGTTCAATCGGGGGCGCACAAACACCCATCTGTTCCCTGATGTTGAGAAGTTGGTGGGCGATAGGAGCAACGACATCGAATCCCTGAGGGGATACACGTGGGATGCGGTGATCGACAACTCATCTAGCGATCCGAGGTGGACCCGCGACTCGGCCCAGCTGTTGCGTGATGCGGCGGGTCTGTACGCGTTCACTTCCACTAGATCGGTGTTTTCTGATTTCAGCGCAATCGGCATGAACGAGGCCGGTCCGGTGTATGACGTCGAATTGCCGCAGACCGACGACGCCGATGGCCTGGGTTATGGCCAGCGCAAGGTGTTGTGCGAGAAGGAGACCGAACGGGCTTTCCCCGGGCGAGCCTTGATCGTGCGTCCTCCTTTGATTGTCGGACCAGGGGACCGCACCGACAGGTTCACGTATTGGCCCGCTCGGATCCATCGCGGCGGCGAGGTGCTGGCCCCGGGTGATGGCAGCGATCCGGTCGGATTCATCGACGTGCGCGACCTGGCGGAGTTTTACATCAGGTTGGTCGAACTGAACACAACAGGTGTCTTCAATGCGTTTGGACCAGGAGCGCCGTTGTCGTTCGCGGAGATGGTGTACGGCATCCGGGCCGTCACATCTACCCCGGTTTCGTTTACCTGGGTAGAGACCGACTTCCTGCTAGAGCGGCAGGTTAGGCCCTACTCACACATGCCGGTTTGGATGCCTGCCCGCGGCGACCGCCTCGGGTTCAACCGATTCGACCTCTCGAAGGCATTGACTGCTGGGCTCACGTATCGACCGCTTGCGGTGACAGCCCGAGACACACTCGAGTACCAGTTGGGCCGTCCCCAAGAGGAGCAGCTGAACATGCGGAACGGCCTACCTGCGGAGCGGGAGAGCGAACTGCTACGTGAGTGGCATGGTGTAGGGCGATAGGGCGGTAAGGCGGTAGGAAGACCCCGGGCTACCGCCCGGGGTCAGCGTTGTCTCGGCGCCTGCACCAAACTATGGCTGATCGGGCGGCTCTCCTTCTACCAGTAGCCCCATGAGCGTCCGCAGGCTATCCTCTGGCATCACGCCGCTGGCGATTACTAGGTAGCCGTCCATACGGAGTATTCCCACTACTGTGTCGGGCGGGGTAGTGTTGACCGTGACCTGCCCGGTTCCCGCTGGGCCAGCGGGGTCGGCGTATGACTCGATGGTGAACGGATCTCCCGACCCCAACACGTGCACCACGCGGAATCCTGCCCGCCCCTGGTATTCGGCTTCGAAGATGCTCTCGATCTCCAATCCTCGAACCACAATCGGATTTCCGCTAAGGGTCAGCTGCAGAGGTGGAGCGGCGTCGGGGATCACCTCGGGACCCGGTGCCGAGTCAGCAGCCGCGGCCTCGGCGGTGTCCTCCGGTGTCACAGCGACCAGGGTATCAGCCAGGTCCGGGTCGACTTCATCTGTCAACGTGTCTGTGTCAATCGGGGCCGCTATGGTGCTCTCGGCGGCGATCGGATCCTGGGTTACGGGTGCGGTTGCCGGCGTGGTGTCGGGTCTGGTCACAGGCACGGTCGCGTCCGTAGCCGAACCCGTCAGTGCGCCGCCAAATGCCATCATCAGCCCGGCGCCGACCACGAGCCCGAGCACGAATCCGACTACGGCGAACAGGACCGGGCTCTTCTTGTGCCGTTCCGACTCCCGAGTCATGAAACTGGGAGTCGGCCGCAGCGGACGCTCGACCGTCCGGCGTCGCGGTTCCGGTGCGAGTAGGTGAGATGGTAGCTCAGCTGGTTCCTGAGCGGGCTCGGGTTCCTCTTCGGCTAGCTCGCCCTCAATCGCGGATGGTTCGGCACCCTGGGTTGGCTCCGATGTGCTGATCCACTCCACCGACTCCCGTGGCGGCTCCGGCTGTTCCTCGGGTTCCTCCGACTCGACCTCCTCGACTGGCGCTTCCTCGAATGGTTCTTCCTCCTCCGGTGGTGCGAATGGCTCTTCCTCTACGAGTGGTGTTGATGGTTGCTCAACCGGTGTGGCGATGTCGAACATCGGCTGGGTTAGAGGCTCCGCCGCGTCCTCTGGCGCTTCAGTCGCCCCCTGGCCGACATCCCCCAGGTCGACCGCCGGAACTTCCCCGGTCACCGGGGCAGTCGTGAGCTCGCCGGCCTCCTGATCGGCAACCTGCATGAGATGTGAGGAGACTCGCTCCGCCGTCTCCTCTGCATGGGCCGGCTCCGCATCCAGGCCGGACTCCAGCAACCGCTCCAGCATCGGCTGGACTTCCTCGTCCGGCCGACCGGCCAGGTCGTCGAGCGCTTCTTGCGCCTTGTCTAGGTTGGCCGACAGCGCGTAGTCAGAAAGGACGTCTCGAGCCGACCCGACGTGACCGTGTTCGATGAGGCGACGGGCAAGGTCGACCTGCAGGCCACTGCGGTCCGGTGCAAGGCGGACTATCTTCGCGCACAGCGCCGAGATCCGTTGTGCCGACCCGTGTTCGGCGTACTGCTCCGCCGCTTTTTCGTAGGAATCGACGGCCTCCGTCGGCTGGTTCAGCTTTGCGTGAAGATCACCCACCTTGACATAGAGTGGCAGCAGCTTGACGATCGCCGGTGTTCCCTCCACATGCTTCAGTATGTGCTCGTAGATGGCCAGCGCTCGACCGAGGTTCCCCTGCTGCTCCAGGGTGCGGGCTTGCTCCTTGAGCTCGGAAACGGTTGGCATTACATCCTCAGGTTCGCGACTGTTCGTGTGGTGCTACGGACTAACCTAGCGGTACCGATCTCTGGGGCAAGCATCTGGGGTCCTTGGCGTGCCTGGAACCGCGAGCCCTCGCCGATCGGAGAGGTCCCGATGCGGCTTGACGACATCGATTGGAGCAAGTGGACGCCGGCTGAAGAAGCGACCCTGCTGTATGTCATTCGCGACGGCAAGGTGCTGCTGATTCACAAGAAGCGTGGTCTGGGCGCAGGCAAAGTGAACGCCCCGGGTGGCCGCGTCCAGCAGGGCGAGACCCCGCGCGAAGCCGCAATCCGCGAGTTCGAGGAGGAACTCAGGGTCACGCCAGTTGGTGTCGTGGAGGTCGGCGAAGTGCTGTTCCACCAGCTCGATGCAACAGCCATCCGCATCCACGTGTTCTCGGCGAGCAACTGCATCGGCGAGCCGCGGGCGACAGAGGAAGCAGTACCGTTTTGGGTGCCTGTGGATCGGGTGCCCTTTGGTCGGATGTGGGAAGCCGACCGGCATTGGCTGCCTCTACTGCTGCGGGGTGAGTCGTTCCAAGCCCGAACGCTGTTTGATGGTGACGCGCTGCTGGGCTTTGATATCGGACTGCGGTACCCAGGCCGGCAGCCCGGTCAGGATGCGTGAGTTAGACCCCCAGAATCCGAATTGTGACGGGGCCACACACGACCTTGCAGGACCCGGTACCTTGGGGTAGGATGATCGCACCAACCCTGCCATAAACTCCCTGCCGGGAGTGTACATAAGTGAAGTCAGCCGTCTCAAGAACCAGATCGGAGGAAGCATGATCCGTACTCCACGGCTCCTGCTGAGGCTCGGGTTACTCGCGCTATTTGTTCTGGCTGTGCCTGACGATACCGCGTTGAGCCAAGGCGTGACCACTGCCGCAATGAACGGTATAGTCAGGGCTCAGGATGGCACAGCTCTCGTTGGTGCACAGTTGGTGGCGGTGCACCTACCCAGCTCAACCCAGTACAGCACGACCGCCAGAACCGGCGGCGTCTACAACATCCGCAACATGAGGATCGGGGGTCCTTACAGAGTGACCGTGACCTTCATCGGGTACGCCCCTCAGCGAGAGGAGGAGGCGTTCCTCTCGTTGGGTCAGAGCCTGGAACTGGACTTCCAGATGGCTCCGCAGGCCATTCAGCTGGAAGCGATCCGGGTGACCGCGGCCCAGGACGAGGTCCTGAACTCGGATCGAACCGGTGCCGCGACATTCATCAGCCCCGAACAGGTGATGCAACTGCCGTCGGTCAAGCGCAGCATCAGGGACCTGACAAGGCTCGACCCCCGCAGTGACGGCAACTACAGTTTCGGCGGCAGAAACTGGCTGTACAACAACATCTCGTTGGATGGTTCCTATTTCGGGAACGCCTTCGGCTTGGACGACCCGGCGCCCGGTGGCCAGACCAGCGCCGAGCCTGTGCCGTTTGACGCAGTGGAGCAGGTCCAGGTCTCTATCGCTCCGTTCGACGTGCGCGAGGGAGGGTTTACGGGAGCCAACATCAACACGGTGACCAAGAGCGGTAGCAACGAATTCCGCGGTTCTGCGTACACCTTCTTCCGCAACGAACAGCTTATTGGAAATAAGGTGCGCGGCACTGATGTCATCGCTAATCCTGACCTAACGTTCAATCAGTCCGGTATCACTTTCAGCGGTCCAATCATTCGCGACAAGCTGTTCTTCTTCGTGAACGGTGAGATCGAGCGCCGGGACGATCCGGGCACCAGCTTCGTGGCGAGCGCGGGCGGCACGCCGTCCTTCGGTGAGTCGCGGGTCGAGGCTGCCACGATGGATCAGATCCGCCAGCGCATGATTGATGTCTACGGCTACGATCCAGGCCCGTATCAGGGTTACATCCACGAGACTAACAACGACAAGCTGCTCGCGAAGCTCGACTGGAACGTCAACGAGAACAACAACCTCACGTTCCGATACAACTTCCTGGACGCGCGGCGAGATCTTCCGCCGCACCCGTTTGTCCTCAGCTTCAATAACACCGGGCGCGGGCCCAACGAGAGCAGCCTGCCGTTTCAGAACTCCGGCTACAAAATCAACAACGAGATGCACTCATTTGCCCTCGAGCTCAACAGTCGCTCGAGAGTGTTCGCCAATCGTTTCTTCGCCAGCTACAACCGGCTGCGCGACTTCCGCGAGCCGTTCAGCGATCCGTTCCCGACAGTCGAGATCGGGGAAGGTGGTGTCACGTACACCACACTGGGCCATGAACCGTTCTCGATTCACAACATTCTAGACACAGATGTCTTGCAGTTCACGAACAACTTCAGCTACTTCACAGGCCGTCACGTACTTACACTCGGGGCGAATTTCGAGACGTTCTCGTTCTTCAACTCCTTCAACATCTTTCGACACGGAGTTTTCTTCCTGCCAGGGTTTATTGTCGGTGTGGGATCGACCTTCTCGACGTTGGACGAGTTCTTCACCGCCACGGATCCCGCCGACCCGATCGACTTCGGTGGCTACGTGACGCCAGCGACAGAGCCCTTCAAGGGTGAGAAGATAGACGTGGGTCAGCTGGCCTTCTACGTGCAGGACGAATTCCTGGTGCGGGACAACCTCAACCTGACGCTAGGCCTGCGGGTAGACTTGCCGATGTACTTCACCGATCCGGTGGCGAACCCGTTCTCGACTGGACTCACGGCGCTGGACGAGAACCGCAACCCCGAGACGGTGGATCAAGCCAATCTGCCGGGCATCGAACCTCTGTTGTCGCCTCGGCTAGGCTTCAATTGGGATGTCAAGGGCGATAGATCGACCCAGATTAGGGGTGGATCGGGCATCTTCACGGGTCGAGTACCGTTCGTGTGGCTCGGTAACGTAATTTCGAATCCGGGAGCTAATCCCAATTTGTACCCGGATGCGTCGCCGGTATCTACCTCGGAAGATGCTGTGCTGCAGCAGTCGTTTGACCTAAACGCAATGGACCCCGATTTCACCTGGCCCCAGGTGTGGAACACTAATTTGGCGGTCGACCAGCTACTCCCTTGGGACCTGCTAGGCACTTTTGAAATCCTCTACGGCAAGGACCTGAACGCGGTGTTCATGCGCAACGCCGATCTGGTCGCGCCAGTACGTACGCTGCCCGACGGGCGACCGTACTACGGAGGGTTCGGCGCCAACGAACTGAACGACGACGGCGGAGCCGGCATCTACGTGCTGGACAACACGAGTGAGGGGTATCATCTGAACTTAACGGCGCAGCTACGCAAGGAGTTCATGTTCGGGTTCAACACGACGCTTTCTTACACGTTTACCGAAGCCAAGAACCAACTCAAGTCAACTGAGATCGCCAGCGTGTTGTGGCAGAACCAGCCCGTGGCGGGCGATCCCAACAGCCCGCAGTTGAGCTTCTCCGAGTTCGGCAACCGGCACCGCATTGTTGCCGGCGCCAACTACGCACACGTTTGGTCAGAAAGTGCGGCGACGGAATTCGGACTGTTCGTCGAAGTGGCGGAAGGCAATCGCTTTGCCGGTGCAGGTGGTAACCGGTACTCCTTCCTTTACTCTGGTGACGTGAATGGCGACGGACAGGGCGGTAATGACCTCATTTTCATTCCCGCCGGCCAGAGTGACATCATCTTCGATCCCTATGACGATGCTGGTGGGAACACCGTAACCCCGCAGGAGCAATGGCAGTCGTTCGACGCGTTCATTGGACAGGATAAGTACTTGAGTTCGCACCGCGGCCAAATTGCCGAGCGGTTTGGCGCGCTGAATCCTTGGTTTTACAACGTCGACCTGAGAGTGCTGCAAGACTTCGCGATCTATGCTGGCGGGCAGCAGCACGCCTTTCAGCTGAGCGTGGATATTCTCAACGTCGCGAATCTCATCAACTCGGATTGGGGTGTCAGGAAGGTGGCAAGCGTAGCAGCCACGTCTCCTCTCGAACTGGTGCGATTCGATGCCAATGGAGCGCCGGTGTTCAACTTCAAGGGCGGTATGGGCATGGGGACGTTCATCGACGATCCGGGCCTGTTATCGCGCTGGCGAATGCAGATTGGGTTGAAGTACCTGCTCAACTAATCTGTTCAGCGCAGGAGAATCGGGAGGGGCCCCGACTTAGTCGGGGCCCCTCGGTGTTGACGTAGTCCAGTGTCTGGCCCATTGCGGCTGGACTTCAAGCCAATTGATGCCGATACTGAAGTGAGACGTTCGTTCCAGAGAGATGACAAATGGGCAACAAAGCTAAGAAGAAGCCGGCTCAGGTGGAGTCCGCGATGACTCAGGGCTCTGGCCGGACAAAGCTGAATCGGAAGGACTACGAGGCCGAGCTCGGTCGGCTTCACTTGGAGTTGGTGAAGCTCCAGGAATGGATCAGGCATGAGGGGCTCAAGGTCGTAGTGATCTTCGAGGGCCGAGACGCGGCCGGGAAGGGTGGCGTAATCAAGCGCATTACCCAGTGCCTCAATCCGCGCGTCTGTCGTGTGGTAGCTCTCGCATCCCCGACGGAACGGGAGAAGACGCAGTGGTACTTCCAGCGCTACGTGCCGCACTTGCCTGCGGCGGGAGAGATGGCGCTGTTCGACCGCAGCTGGTACAACCGCGCCGGCGTCGAGCGGGTCATGGGCTTCTGTACCCATGAGGAACACGAGGAATTCTTGCGCAGTTGCCCATATTTCGAGCGTATGCTGGTGCGGTCGGGAATCAGACTTCTCAAGTATTGGTTCTCGGTGAGCGACGAGGAGCAGGAAAGGCGCTTCCAAAGCCGGCTCGACGACCCCACCAAGCGCTGGAAGCTGAGCCCTATGGATCTTGAGTCGCGGGCGCGCTGGGCCGAATACTCCCGCGCCAAAGACGAGATGTTTGCCCATACGGACATCAAGCAAGCACCTTGGTATGTCGTCGATGCGGACGACAAGAAGCGAGCGCGGCTGAATTGCATCCGGCACCTTCTCAGCATGATCCCGTATGACGATCTGACTCCCGAGGCAATGGAACTGCCGCCGCGGGGTGGCAGCGCCGGCTACGTGAGGCCGCC
>JBDHHP010000040.1:0-28211 GCA_039589275.1 Gemmatimonadota bacterium
GCCACTCGTGCTCGTCTACTGCTTGTACGCTCTGGTCTATCTGTCCAGCGTGAACGCAAAAGGCCCGGACGTGCGGGCCTACTACCGGTCGCTCCACCCCGCTCTTCGAATCGCGGTCAGTACGGTGATTCTCGCGGATCGAGACATTGTGGTAACCGACACGCACCGAATGCCCTCTGACTACTCCGCTATGGGACTGCCGGAGTTCAGACAGTCGCTGCACTACCGGCAAGACGACGGGTACGTGCACGCAATGGACCTGCGTACCATAGGGCGCCCCGGTTGGAGGAACTGGGCGGCTCATGCCTATTTCCGGATCATGGGGTTCAGCACGTTGCGCCATGTGGGTACAGAGGACCATCTACACGTAGATCTGCCCGTCAGGTGAGCCTTAGGGTCGGTTTTCGCGAGGCCTCATCATGGCGCCGCGGATCAGTGTCGTCCGATCTTCACTCCCGCTTGAATCACGTTCAGACTGAAGTCGGAGGAGACAGGGAACCGGTCCAGTTTGGCGTTCTGATCGGGAGCGCTGATATACTGAACGAACGGACCGACCCAGATCCGACTCGCTAGTCTGAAGTCGTAACCGGTCCCGATCTGGAGCGCGAATCCGGTTGAGCTTATGTCGTTGCTGGATTCCTCGCCGTACCTGCCGGCCCCGAGTCCGAACTTGAGGAAGAACGGGTAAGCGACGCTCGGAAACACGTAACCCACCGCCATCACAGCAAAGTACTCCCGGCGGGCCGCGGCGTCGCTCGCGCGCCATCCGCTCGCTTCAACCCCCACAAGGGTCTGGCGCGATAGGGTACCACCGATCTGCAGGTATCCGGATATGCCGGTCCGTCGGTCGCTAGAGCAGTCGGGAAGATCGCAGTTGATGCGAACGGAACTTCCAGAAACCGCACCGGCTACCCAGAAACCGCTTCTGTCATGGATTCGTTGGCCAAATACGGGCGCTGCCATCATCAGGGCGATCGCCGACGCGGAGAGGGTTAGCATACTGCGCGACATGGGCTTCTCTGTCTGCTCTGATTCGTCCTGATAGGTCCTTGGGGCCGTGGTTTCCCAAAAAGCTATGCGAACCCCTCTCCGGCTCAAGGGCTAGACCCCTTGGGGCTGGCGAGCAACTTGCCGTCGGCGACCGTTACGGCTTACCTTAGGCGGCGCCGGCGCCGCGTCGGCTGTCCGGTGGAGCTCATCGGGTTAGAACGTCAATATCAGCGGGGCACCGCCAGCGTGAAGTCTTCACTGAAAGTAGTACCTCTAGAGCGCGTCAAAACACCGCTGCTAGCCGTCGCGGTTGGTGAGATAACCATCGGGAAACTGCCGAGTTCGCTGCTTGGGCTCGACGCCGCCTTGGACGGTGAGTTGTCGCGGGTGATAGCCGCGGGGGATTTTTCGGGCAAGCCGGACGAGACGGCTCTGCTCTATCCTCGCAACGGCGCCACCCGTGTGATGATGGTGGGAATCGCCAAGACACCGGAGATAACGCGCGGGGCCTTGCGTCGCAGCGCGGCAATCGCTGCGCGAAAGGCGATAGCAGTCAACGCCCGTTCAATGGCTTTCCACCTTGCACCAGAGACTCACGGCGGTGTCACACCGCGCGACGTGGGGCAGGTCGTGGTGGAGGGAGCGGCGCAGGGCTGTTGGAACTTCACCGATTTCAAGTCCGAGGAGGAGCGCGTTCGCCTAAACGAACTGGTGATAATAACGGCGCGCGAACATCGAGGGGACGTCGAGGCCGGAAGGAAGGTCGGGGCGGCAGTCGCGATTGGTCAGAAGCTGGCTCGTAATCTCCAAGCTCTACCCGGCAACGTCTGCACTCCTTCGTATCTGGCTGACATCGCAAAGCGATTAGGGAAGGCCTATGGATTCAGGGTAGGCGTCATGGGCCGGACGCAGATGGAGAAGGCCGAGCTCAGGGCTCTCCTCGCGGTTGCGCAGGGCTCCAACGAAGAACCGAAGTTCATTACGCTGGAGCATCGCGGTGCCGGGAGGTCGGCACCCATCTGTTTCGTGGGTAAGGGTGTCACCTTCGATTCCGGAGGCATTTCGCTCAAACCGCCTCTGAGTATGGAGGACATGAAGTACGACATGTCCGGTGCGGCTGCGGTGCTCGGCCTTTTCGAGGTTCTGGGCCACCTCAAGCCGAAGGCGAACGTTGTCGGTGTCATTCCCGCCACCGAGAATCTCCCCTCGGGCACGGCCATCAAGCCTGGCGACATTGTGCGCGGCCATTTCGGAAAGACGATCGAGATCGTCAACACCGACGCCGAGGGTCGACTCATCTTGAGCGACGCCCTTTCATACGTCCGCCGGTTCAAGCCTGCGTGCGTGGTGGACGCAGCCACGTTGACAGGAGCAATCGTCGTGGGGCTGGGTGCACATGCCGCCGGTCTCATGGGCAACGATGACGCTCTGCTGGACGAGGTCAAATGGGCAGGCGATCTGGCGGGAGAGCGGTGCTGGCCGCTGCCGCTGTGGGACGAGTACCGCCAGCAGCTCAAGTCCGATGTTGCGGATGTCAAGAACACCGGTGGTCGTCCGGCTGGGTCGATCACCGCCGGCTGGTTCTTGCGCGAATTCGTGGACGGGTTCCCTTGGGCTCACGTCGATGTGGCGGGGACCGCCTACACAGATGCGGACCGACCCGACATCGCTAAGGGCCCGACGGGCATCGGTGTCAGGCTGTTCACCGAGTTCGTGCGCGGGCGCGCAGGCAGGTGACGCGCCTGGCGCGCGCGTTCCAATTCCCCGTCCTCACACTCGTCGCCTCACTGTTGGTGGCCGCCTCAGCGGCTGCTCAAGACACTACAGCAACTGCGCAGGATAGTCTCCCTCCCGGCAATCCACCGCAGGATACGGTGGTCGCTATCGCGGACACCGTACTAGCGGTTGCGCGGCCGGCCGTACCCCGTGGCCCCTTGCCTCCCGGTACCCGTTTCACTTTCACGCGTGATTCGCTGCACTGGTTGGCGGGTCACACCCTTGCTGACCTGCTCGCCACCATCCCGGGTGTGTTCGTTGCCCGGGCGGGGTTCCTCGGGCAGCCAGAGTTCGTGCAATACGGCGGGCGCGGTGGAACCGCGGTGGAGCTCTACTGGGACGGTATGCTCATGATGCCGCTGGGAGCCGACTCCTTGGCGCACGATTTGGGGCGCGTGAGCCTGAGCTACCTGGAGCGAGTGGATGTAGAGGTCCTACCCACGACCCTCCGGGTATACCTGGTGTCGGAGCGCCACGGGTCGCTGGCCACGAAATCCAAGCTCCGGGTGGTGGCAGGAGACTTCGAAACCGGGGCCTACGCCGGCCTGTTTCAGAAGCGCTGGCGCGGTGGCATGGGCTTGGATCTGGCGGCGGATTTCCTGGGGACCGAAGTCACCGGTCAAACGGCGCAAACGTTCGACGTCTGGGGAGGTGTCAGCTGGCTCCCGTCCAGTCGAACTGGGGCTTCGTACCAGGTCAGGCGCCAGAACCACGATCGCGCTACGGTAACCGGTGTATTGGGACGTGATGGGACCAAAAGCGACTACCTGTTTTCCATGTTTGCGAGCGCCCGGGAAGACGGTCTGGGGCTGCGGGCCGAAGGACTGCTGGCGAGCAGCTCATGGTCGTCCGATTCAGGAGAGACGGACGTGCCGGATCAGGTGGTGCGGCAAGCACAGCTCAAGCTGCAGTACCGCATGCCAACATGGACTGCTGAAGTGATCGGCAGGACAGGTGACTCCAGGGTCCGATCGGCTCTCGAAGGCCGTGTAGGGTGGGTGCCGTTGAATGGCGTCGTGGTGTCTGGAGACGGCTATTGGAGACGACACCCCGGCGACCGCTATTCTCGAGGCGCCCACGGCTCGTTGGGGCTGTATGTTGGTCCACTGTCACTGGTGGGTCAGCTGCAGTATGCGGATCTGGTGGCGGCACCCGCGTTAGCGGACGACTCAGCCCGCTCCACTCTGGACCGCTCGGTGCGAGCCGGTCTGCGCACCCTCCCTCTGTCGGGGCACGTCGCCCTAGTTCGCCGTGACGCGTTCGTGCCCTTGCCGTACGCTGAACTGCTGGATGTAGCGGCGTTTGACAGCTCTGCAGGAAGTACCTACGTGGTCGCGGACGTTAGCCTGAGGTCTTCTCGAGCGCTGTCGTTCGACGTGTCTTACTCCGACGCCATAGGCGACGAGTCAGCCGATCTGCAGCCGCCAACGCATGGCCGCGCCCAGATCACGTTTCAGTCCAAGTTCTGGCGCACTTTCAGAAGCGGGGTCTTCGACTTCAGAGTCCAATTAGGCATGGAATCCTGGAGCGGTGGGACCGCGGGGATGACAGCCGAAGGCACGCCGATCGAACTGCCTCCAGCCACGCTGTACGACATTTTCGTCCAGGTTCAGCTAGTCGACTTCACGCTGTTCTGGCACTACCGGGACGCTCGGCGGCCGGTGGGTCCTTACCTGCCGGGGATCTTCTATCCCGGCTTCCATCAGACGTTCGGCGTCAAGTGGGCGTTCCTCAACTAACCTGGTTCCGCGCACACGGTGGTATCGAGCCGCCTTCCCGACTAAGTTTCTCCGCTTCCTTTTAATGGTGCGGAGGGTGCTAGCGAGTGCCTAGATCGATGACAGGATATGGCGTGGCTGAAGGATCGGTCAGCGGGGGAGTATTGCAGGTCGAGCTGCGCACCGTCAATCACAGGCACTTCGCAGCGTCACTGAAGCTGTGCACGCCGCTGCAGCAGTTCGAGAGCGCCGTGCGCGACCGGTTGCGTGACGAGGTTGCGCGGGGGCACGCCACGCTCACGGCGCGCTGGGTCGAGGAGCCGGAGCGGCCGGTCAGTCTGCACGTCAATCTGGACCGAGCCAAGGAGGTGTTGCGCGCTCTCTCGGAGTTGAAGCGGGAGTTGGATCTGAAGGGTGAGGCTGATCTGGCGTTCGTTGCTCGTCAGCCGGAGGTGCTCACATCCGGGTCCGGCGATGCTCCCGCGGTGGAGGAGTCAGCTGTAGTTGCCGTGGTCGGAGCGGCTCTGAACGACCTGGTTGCGATGCGAACAAGAGAGGGAACGGCACTGGGGAAGGAACTGCTGGTTCTGTTGCAGGACCTCCGGAGCCATCTGGAGACGGTTGATCAACGGGCTCCCGGCAGGCTCGTTTCGGAGCGCGACCGCCTTCAGCGGTCGGTGGCCGAGTTGCTGGATGGCAGGGCGATGGACGAACAGCGGCTCAGTCAGGAGATAGCGCTTCTGGCCGACAAACTCGACATCACAGAGGAAACGGTGAGGTTGAGAACCCACCTCGATGCCAGTGTCGCTGTGCTTCAAGGGGATGGACCGGTGGGTCGGCACCTGTCGTTCGTGGGCCAGGAGATGCTGCGGGAGATCAACACCATCGGATCCAAGGCCAACGATGCGGTGATCGCGCAATCGGTGATCGAGATGAAAGGCGTGGTCGAGAAGATCCGCGAACAGTTGGAGAACCTGGAGTGAAGCCGTTCCTGCTGATTCTCTCCGCACCGTCGGGGGGTGGCAAGACCACGATCGCCAAAGCCCTGCTCGCAGCACGGGATGATGTGGCTTACAGTGTTTCGGCGACCACCAGAGAGCCGCGCGAAGGGGAACGGGACGGGACGGATTATCACTTCCTGTCCGAAGCCGAGTTTGAGGGGCGGCGGGACCGTGGTGAGTTCCTCGAGTGGGCCGAGTACAGCGGCCATCATTACGGGACGCTCAAGGAAGCAGTGCACAAAGTCCAGCAGACAGGACGCCACGTGGTTTTGGATATCGAGGTGCAGGGCGCCCGCCAGGTTCGCGAACACCAGGACGAAGCTTGCGACGTAGTCAGCATCTTCATCCTCCCGCCGTCGGCGGACGTTCTCGTAGAACGGCTCGCTGGCAGGGGTCCGGTGGATGCGGCGGTGCTGCGACGACGATTGCTGCGTGCTCGTCAGGAGCTTGAAGAGGCATCGGCATACGATTACATACTGGTTAACGAGGATCGGACGCAGGTTGTGTCCGAGGTGGCGGCGATAATAGACTCAGAGTCCAGGCGGACTTGTCGCATGCCGTCATTGCAGGAGAACTTGTCAGAGTTGCGCCAGGGTCTGGCTGATGTCATTGCCCGCACGACGCGCGAATGAGGAGAGCTGAATGCACATAATTACACCGAGCGAAGTGGCAGACCGGGCAGGTAACAAGTACCTGGGAGTCCTGGTTGCCGCGAAGTTCGCCCGCTACGTAAACGATTTTCCGCGTGATCGGTCGGTCGACTTCGAGAAGAAACTGACGACCCGGGCGTTGGAGGAGTTGGCGTCGGGCGGTCTGACGTACCGACTGGTTCGCAGGAGGCGCCAGGAGACGTGATCAAGGGCCGGCCCGTCCTATTGGGGGTATCGGGCGGCATCGCGATCTACAAGGCGTGTAGCGTCGTCCGGCGGCTAACAGAGGCGGGCGCGACGGTGGACGTCGTGATGACAAAGTCAGCGGCGGAGTTTGTCCGTCCGGTGACTTTCGAGGCGCTGAGTGGAAGACGGGTGCTGACGTCTCTGTGGCAACGAGATCAGGCTCTATCCCACATCGAGCTTGGCCGCGTGTCCGATCTCATAGCGCTAGCCCCAGCTACAGCCAATCTCCTCGCACGCGCCGCGCACGGAATCGCGGACGATCTCCTCACAGCGATCCTCCTAGCTGCCGAGGTCCCCATACTCGCCGCTCCGGCGATGAACGACAACATGTTTGCCCATCCCGCCACACAGGCCAATATCGCGAGGCTGAAGGAACGAGGTTGGGCCTTTGTCGGGCCGGCAATGGGGGACTTGGCGGAGGGACCCAGCACGCGTCCCGGACGGATGGTCGAGCCGGATGAGATCGTGTCTCACATCGAGCGGTTGCTCAACAGTGGCACCAGCAGGCTCAACGGTAAACGAGTCGTGGTGACGGCTGGAGCGACGCGCGAGCGAATCGACCCGGTCCGAGTAGTCACGAACCCGTCGAGTGGCAAGATGGGATATGCGGTTGCCGCAGCCGCATTTTCACGCGGAGCTGACGTGACGCTGATATGCGGGGCCACTGAGCTGGCTCAACCGGTCGGCGTGGAGGTGATCAAGGTTGAGTCGACCGAAGATATGCTCCACGCAACGGGGGCTGCCGTTGCCAATGCGGACGTACTCATAATGGCCGCGGCGCCATCCGACTATCGCCCCAGAGAGAGCGCGACGGAAAAGCTGCCCCGGGCAGATGGCGCGATTCAGCTGTGGCTGGACCCCACTCCGGATGTGCTGATTGAAACGCGAGATCGACGGCGCAACGGCATGATCGCCGTTGGGTTCGCCCTGGAATCCGGTGAAGGTATCGATCGAGCACGTGAGAAGTTGGCCCGCAAAGGACTCGATCTGATCGTCCTCAATCGGGTGGGGGTCGAGGGGGCGGGCTTCGAGAGCGACACCAATCAGGTCTCGTTCATCTCGGACCGCGCGGTTGCGACGCTCAACACACTACCCAAGCGAGCGGTTGCCGAAAGACTCCTCGATGAGGTGGAGCAACTGCTGTGAATGAGCCAAAGGCGCTTCTCGCACAGTATCTGTGTCAGGTGAAAGCAGGTGGCGAGGATGCGCTCGTGCTGGATAAGGCCGCCCTCCGCCGCGGCGGAACGGCGGAACGACGGAAGGGCGGAAGGGATGAGGAACGGAGTGCCGAGCCGTTGCGACGTTCCGATCCGCCACCACGCCGTTCCGACGATTCTACCGCCCTACCGCCCTACCGCCGTACCGCCCGGAGGGGCGGTGGGGTGAGGCGCAAAGACTGGCGCGATGGAGCACCAGCGATTCCGGAACCGGGAATCGTTATACCACCTCCGTCGAGTGATCTCTTCACGACGGACGACCTGGGTAGACTCGATTTGACTGAGATCGCCAGTCGCGTGGCGGCCTGTTCCTCGTGCCGTTTGTGTGAGCACCGCGCTAACGCCGTGCCCGGTGAGGGACCGGCCGATGCGAAGCTCGTCGTTGTGGGCGAGGGCCCCGGGGCAACCGAGGACGAGACTGGCCGTCCGTTCGTGGGCCGAGCGGGAGAGCTGCTGACGGATGTGCTGCAGGCGATCGAGTTGCCGCGAGAGCAGGTCTTCATATGCAACATCGTGAAGTGCAGGCCTCCCGACAATCGAAAGCCGCAACAGGATGAAATCGACGCTTGCGTCCCGTACCTGTATCGGCAACTTGAAGTGATCAATCCCAAGGTGATCATTGCCGTGGGAGGGACAGCAGCGGAGACTTTGCTCGGAGTCAGACGATCGCTGGCGTCGTTGAGGAATCGAGTGCACTCTTTTCGTGGGACGCCACTAGTCGTCACCTATCACCCGGCCGCGTTGTTGAGGAATCCAAACTGGAAGAAGCCTACTTGGGATGACGTCCGTATCGCACGCCAGCTCCTCGACCAGTAGCGCCGACCAGCTGCCGAGCCGCCGGACTCCTTGGAGTCTGGAGGCGGAGCAGTCGGTTCTGGGAGCGATGCTGCTCGACTCCGACGCGGGCCTCAAGGCCGCGGAGATGCTCGACGACCTTGCGTTCTACCGCGACGGCCATCGTCGGATATATCGAGCGATGACAGCGTTGCTGGAACGTGGCGACGTGGTGGATCCGGTGGTGTTGTGTAATGAACTCGAGCGGCGCGGAGACCTCGAGGCGTCGGGCGGTACGGATTACATCGCGGAGCTGGTTGATGCGGTGCCGACCGCAGCAAACGTCGAATTCCACTGCCGCATCGTGAGGGAGAAGAGCCTAACCAGGCGGCTCATTGACGTCGGTACCGGGATCGTTCAGGACGCCTACGAAGGCCGCGACGACGTCGGGACATTGCTCGATCAGGCAGAACAACAGGTGTTCGAGGTCTCGTTCCAGCGCGGTAGCCAGGAAGTGGTGCGCATCAAGGAGTTGATGTGGCAGGCGATGGAGCGCATAGAAGCGCGCCACAAGGGCGACGATTCGGTACGAGGTGTACCCAGCGGTTTTGCAGATTTGGACGAGATGACCAACGGGTTTCAGGGCAGTGACCTGATTATCGTGGCGGCGCGGCCGTCTATGGGCAAGACGTCGTTCTGTCTCAACGCGGCGGCCAACGCTGCGTTGGAGGGCAACACGCCTACGGCGGTATTCTCGTTGGAGATGTCGCGAGACCAGCTGGTGGAGCGTCTCTTGGCCGCCGAGAGCTTCGTCGATCTACACAGGTTGCGTAGCGGCAAGCTGCGGGATGACGACTATCCCAAGATGTCTCGAGCCGCCGGCCTGCTGGGCACGGCCCCGATTTGGATCGATGATTCTCCCGCTCTGACGCTGTTGGAGGTTCGGTCCAAGGCCCGACGCATGAAGGCAGAACACGACATCGGCCTCATCATTATTGACTACTTGCAGCTGGTTCGCGGGGCGGGACGACACGATAGCAGACAAGAGGAGATCAGCTTCATTTCGCGGTCGCTTAAGGCTCTGGCGCGTGAGATCAAGACGCCGGTGATAGCGCTGTCGCAGTTGTCGCGGGCGCCGGAGCAACGCGGAGGAGATCGGAGGCCAATGCTCTCGGACCTGCGTGATTCCGGTGCTATCGAGCAAGACGCAGACCTGGTCCTGTTCATCTATAGAGCAGAGATGTACCGGTCGGTCATAGAGCGAAGCGACAACGCCGAGGAGGGGGTGGCCGAGTTGATCCTCGCGAAGCATCGCAACGGCCCAACCGGTACCATGAAGCTCGCTTTTCACAAGGAATACACTCGGTTCGACAACTACACGAGCCGGGCACCGTTAGAACTGGATGGCCCGTAAGCAGCGCTCAGTCTACCGCTGCGCCGAGTGCGGGGTGGAACATGTGAAGTGGGCCGGCCGCTGCGACGCTTGTCATGCTTGGAATACGCTCGTTGAGGAGACCGTATCCGTTAGGCGTGAACGGGGTCGCCAGCGATCCCCTGGTTCCCCCTCGGATGTTCCAGAAGCCGTGCGTCTCGCCGATCTCGAGCCCAATTCCACACCGCGACTCCACACGACCCTGAACGAGTTCGACTATGTGCTGGGTGGCGGCATCGTTCCCGGATCGCTCAGCATCGTGGGTGGGGAGCCCGGGATAGGCAAATCGACCCTGCTGCTGCAGTGCGCAGCCCGGCTCGAGGGTGCGGGGATCCCGACCCTCTATGTCTCGGGCGAAGAATCGGTGGAACAGGTGCGCCTGCGAGCGGATCGGGTTGAGGAGGACGCCGGGCCGGTGCGGGTGCTGGCCGAAGTGAGAATCGAGTCTATCCTGGATCGCGCGCGGATGATGGGCGCACGAGTGGTGATCGTGGATTCGATTCAAACGACTTACAGCGACGACCTGGAAGGTGCGCCGGGCAACGTGGGCCAGGTGAGGGAATGCGCCGCCCAGCTGATGCGGTTTGCGAAGGAATCGGGAGCAGCGGTCCTGCTCGTTGGGCACGTCACGCGCGGGGGGATGATCGCTGGTCCCAAGACGCTCGAGCACGTGGTCGACACTGTGCTCTATTTCGAAGGCGAAACGGAAGGCGATTTCCGGATTCTGCGCGCCGTCAAGAACCGGTTTGGCTCGGTCGATGAGGTGGGTGTCTTCGAGATGACGGCGGCCGGCCTGCGGCCGGTGGCCAACCCATCCGCTGCGTTCCTTTCGGGAAGGGAGAGCGTCACGCCGGGATCGGCGGTTACAGCGCTGATGGAGGGGACACGACCGGTCCTTGTGGAGATCCAGGCTCTGGCCAGTCGCTCGGGATACGGTACGCCGCAGCGTGTGGCGACGGGGCTCGATCATCGGAGACTTGCAGTCCTTCTAGCCGTGTTAGAGCGGCGCGCCGGATTGCGGTTCCATGACTTGGACGTGTTCGTAAACGTGACCGCGGGAATGCGCCTGTTGGAACCCGCGTCCGATCTGGCGGTGGTCGCCGCCCTCATCTCCTCTCTGCGAGACGCGCCGGTGCCTGCTGACGGCATCTTCCTGGGGGAAGTGGGTCTGGGGGGAGAGGTACGGCCGGTTGGGTCCACCGAGCGCCGACTGGTAGAAGCCGAGAGATTGGGGTTCCGGCGGGCATTCGTGTCTGCCAAGCTTCCCGGCCCCGCTGCACCGTTGACCACCGTGCCTATCGCCCACATCTCGCAACTGACCGATGCCCTCGCAGCCTGAAGTCGGTGTGCTCATTCCCGCTGCGGGACGAGGCGAGCGGTTGGGTGGCGAACCCAAACAGTTCCGACCGATCGCGGGTGTGCCCATGCTGCTGCGCGCGCTGCGACCGTTTGCCGGCCATCCGATGGTACACCAGATCGTGGTCGCACTTCCCCCGGACATTGCAGTTGCCCCTCCAGCATGGCTCAGCTCATTGGCTGGCGGCCGGCTCCGACTGGTTGCCGGGGGAGAGGCTCGAGCCGACTCGGTGTGGGCCGCGTTGTGCTCTCTGGACGTGACATGTCGCGTGGTTCTGGTGCACGATGCGGCCCGGCCCTTAGTGTCTCGCGACACGATCGACGCTGTGATCAAGGCAGCAGCTGAAGCTGGTGCGGTTCCGGCGGTGGCTGTATCCGACACACTCAAGCAGGTGGACCCCGAGAGCGGCTTAGTGTCGGCTACGGTCAACCGGTCCGATTTGTGGCGAGCCCAGACCCCTCAGGGGTTCCCCCGCGAGTTGCTGGAAGAGGCATACAGGCGTGCCGGCGCTTCAGGTTGGGACAACTACACAGACGAGGCGTCGTTGGTCGAGGCCGCCGGCTTTCCAGTTCGGGTTGTGCCGGGTACGGCGCGCAATATCAAGGTCACGACGGCGAGCGATCTGGAGATCGCCGAGTTCTTTGCCGCCCAATGACGGTCATACCTTTTCGCACGGACGGTGACGTTGAACCCGCAGCCACTGCGGTGGCGGTGCACCTGGGGCAGGGGGGGCTCCTGGCGTATCCAACCGAGACCGTCTACGGATTGGGATCACGTGCGCACGAGGAGGACCTCGTCGAGCTGGCGGCACTGAAAGGCCGCGGCCATGACAAGCCGTTCCTACTGCTCGTTGCCAGTTTGGAAATGGCCGAGTCTCTGGGTCTCGTGCTCACACCCGCGGCGAACGCCCTGGCGGAGCGGTTTTGGCCTGGGCCTCTAACGCTCGTTCTGGGCGGTGCAGAAGGGCGCCTGCCCGACGTGCTGCGCGGTCCGGAAGGGGGCATCGCCGTGCGTTGGACTTCACATCGCCACACTGCCGAGCTGATCGAGCGATTGGGTGTACCAATCACGTCCACCTCAGCCAACCCTCCTGGGGGAGAGACGGCGCCGGGCGTTGGTGCGATTGAGCAGGCTTTCCGGCCGGCCGTTGAATCCGGCAAGCTGCTGGTCCTCGACGGAGGTGTCCTCGGCAACGTGCCGCCGTCCTCCGTGGTCGACTGCACTGGTGCGACTGCCAGCTTGATCCGCGAAGGAGCGATCCCGCGGTCGGAGCTGCGTGCTCGAGCAGGGAGGTTCGCACCGTGACGCGTGTATTGATGGTCTGCACTGGCAACATATGCCGTAGTCCGCTTGCAGAGGCACTCATGCGAGCTGAACTGCAGCGACGGGGACTGGACGGCTCGCACGTGTCATCTGCTGGGACCGGCGCCTGGGACGGAACTCCGACGTCGGAGGGTGCTTATCTGGTTGGTCTGGAACACGATCTCGACCTGTCGTCACACCAGGCGCGCTTGATCACAAGAGACATCGTGGATCAGTCCGATCTGATCTTGACGATGGCACGGCATCAGAAGCACCGCGTCGAAGAGCTGGGTGGCAAAGAGCGGGTCCATCTTCTGGGCGAGTACGCTGGTGAGAAGGGTGTCGCCGCAGAGGTCGCCGATCCGTTTGGGGCCGACATAGATGTCTATCGAGCGACCTACGATCAGTTGGCCCGCCTGATTGAGCGCGCAGCGGACCGATTGGCAGTGGAGATTGGCGATGAAGATTAGCGGAACCAGTCGTCCGCTGGCCGTGATTGGCGACCCGATTTCTCATTCGTTGTCACCCGTAATGCACAACGCAGCAATAGCGGCCCTGGGTCTGGACGCAGTGTACGTTGCGCTGCGCGTGGATGAGCTGGCGCTACCGCATGTGATCCGGGCATTCGAGTCCATTGGCGTGGCGGGGAACGTCACTGTGCCGCACAAGCTCGCGGTCGGAAGGCTGCTGATCCGTCTGACGGGGTTGGCCAAGGAGCTGGGGGCCGTCAACACCTTCTGGCCTGACGGGGGCCGATTGATCGGCGACAACACAGACGTTCGGGGCGTGATAGACGCCCTGCACTCACTCAGACCAGAAGCGCCGCTGCTGGTGCAGGGGACCGGAGGCTCGGCTCGTGCGGTCGCCGTGGCCGCGCGGGAGATGGGCCTACCTCTTCTGGCGAGATCGCGCTCCGAGGATCGGGCGAGGGAGTTCGCGGCTTGGGCCCGTGATATCGGAGTCGAAGCCAGTGCGGACGACGGCAGCAGGGTGGGGATTGCGGTAAACGCGACCCCCGCCGGCCTCGAGCCAACCGACCCCTTGCCCATTTCTCCGGACCGATTACACGGCTGTGACTCAGCCCTGGACCTGGTGTACGCGCCGGGCGCGACCCGTTGGGTCCGTGAGTGCCGCAAGCTCGGGATGCGCGCTTCGGACGGGCGAACGATGCTGGTGGCCCAAGGTGCCCACGCATTCGAGCGCTTCTTTCCAGACGTGAAGGCGCCGCGAGAAGTCATGGCCGCCGCGGTAGCGCGATCACTGCGACCGTGATTGCTGCAACACTGGCAGCGCTCGAGCGACTGCTACTTCCCAATGCTTGCGTATCTTGCGGCAGACTCCTGGAACAACCTCGGGACGATGAGTTGGTCTGCCCGGCCTGCCGCTCGCGGTTGAGACCGGTTCCCGCTGGGTGTGATCGTTGTCGCCAACCGATGCCGCCGGTTGGGCCGTGCAGATTCTGCGCCTCATGGCCTCGCACCCTCACGGGTGTCACGAGTGCTGTCTGGTTGGGTGACGAGGCCAAGAAGATGGTTCACTACATGAAGTACCGCGGCTATTGGAGTTTGGCTCGGACCATGGCGGAGCTGATCAATCGGTTGGTGAGTCGTCCAGCCAATTCTGCGGTCCTCGTGCCCGTGCCGTTGGGGCAGCGTCGGTTGCGTCAGCGGGGTTACAATCAAGCCGCCGAAATTGCTGGAGCATTGGCAGATCTGTGGGGAATGCCGTTGGCACTCGACGTGTTGAAACGGACCCGCGAGACGAAGACTCAAACGAAGCTGACGCCCGAGGAGAGAACTGAGAATGTGAGCGGTGCGTTCACAGCAGCAGCTCGGCTGCAGTGCCGCGCCGAGGTTATCTTAGTCGACGACGTTCTCACGACCGGAGCTACGCTGGTTGCTGCGGCGGGGGCGTTGGTGGAGGTGGGATGGGCCGATGTCACTGCGTTGACGTTTGCGCGGGCGATGCCACTGGCGGTGCAGATCGAACGCGCTTGAGAATCCCCGAACGGGGACGATACGATCTCATACCATGAGGAGCTTCTGAACAGTCATGACCACGAGAATTGGAATCAACGGATTCGGCCGCATCGGCCGGTTGGTGGTGCGCGCCATGGGGGCGATGGAGCACGATCTGGAACTGGTTGGCGTCAACGACCTCACCGACAACCACACCTTGGCCCATCTGTTCAAGTACGACTCGGTGCACGGCCGATATAACGGAGACGTGGCCGTCGACGGAGACTCGCTGGTCATCGATGGAAAACGCATTGCGGCTCTGACGGAACCGGATCCTGCCAAGCTGCCCTGGAAGAAGCTAGGCGCCGACATCGTGCTGGAGTCGACCGGCCACTTCCGTACGCGGGAAAAGGCAGCCCTGCACTTGGGCGCGGGCGCCAAGAAGGTCGTGATCAGCGCGCCCGGTAAGCAGGACGACATCACCATAGTGATGGGTGTGAACCACGGCGATTACGATCCGGCTGCCCATGAGGTGATATCGAACGCGTCCTGCACAACGAACTGCCTCGCTCCCGTGGTCAAGGTCGTCCTAGAGGAGTTTGGATTCGTCCGCGGTTTCATGACGACCGTCCACAGCTACACCAACGGGCAACGGATATTGGATTTCCCACACAAGGATCTGAGGCGCGCTCGCGCGGCCGCTGTCAGCATAATCCCGACGACCACTGGTGCTGCCAAGGCCACTGCACTCGTGATCCCCGAGGTGAAGGGTAAGATCGATGGAGTGGCGCTGCGCGTGCCCACTCCGGACGCGTCGTTAGTGGATCTGACCTGCGTGGTGGAAAAGAGCACGTCCATCGAGGCCGTGAACGATGCCTTCAAAGCCGCGGCCGCTGGGCCGCTTAAGGGCATCTTGGCCGCCAGCGATGAGCCTCTGGTGTCATGCGACTACATCGGGAACCCGCTATCAAGCACGGTTGATCTGCTCAGCACCAACGTGATCGAGGGTAATCTGGTGCACGTATCATCCTGGTACGACAACGAGATGGGCTACTCAGCGCGCTGCGTGGACCTCATGCAGCTTGTGGCGGGGTCACTGAGTTGAAGCGCACACTCGAGGCACTCGAAGGGCAGCCGTTGGAGGGCGAACGCGCCCTGGTGCGAGTCGACTTCAATGTGCCGCTCAAGGACGGCCGCGTCGCCGACACCAAGCGGATCAAAGCCGCGCTCCCCACCATCCGATGGCTGCGGGAGCGTGGCTGTCGTGTGATCCTCATGTCTCACCTGGGAAGGCCCAAGGGGCAGCGCGTCGCGGACCTCTCGCTTAGGCCTGTTGCCGGCGCGCTGGAGAGCGAGCTCGGCATCCCGGTGATCTTCCTGGACGACCCTTCATCGCCCGATTCCGTCGCGTTGACGCGGAGGATGAAACGCGGTGAAGTAGCCCTGGCCGAGAACACGCGATTCTATCCCGGTGAAACCGACAACGAGCCGGAATTGGCGAAGGCATTCGCGCATCTGGGCGACTTCTACGTGAACGACGCGTTCGGCTCTGCCCACCGGGCGCATGCGTCGACTGAAGGGGTAGCGCACCTGATCAAGCCCGCAGTAGCCGGGTTCTTGATGCAGAAGGAGCTGGTGTACCTGCAGGGAGCGTTAGCCGATCCGCAGCGCCCGTTCGTGGCCGTGCTGGGTGGCGCCAAGATCTCAGGTAAGATCGACGCGATTGAGGCGTTACTCCCCAAGGTGGACGAGATACTGGTGGGTGGTGCCATGGCGTGCACGTTCTTTCTGGCCCAGGGGTTCGAGGTCGGGAAGTCGCTGGTCGAACCGGAAAAGGTCGATTACGCCAGGCGCATTCTGGATCAGGCGGAGGGACGAATCGTGTTGCCGCAAGGCGCCTTGGTGGCGACAGAACTCAGTTCCAGCGTCCCGTTCCGAAGTGTGGACAGCGACGCGATTCCGGCGGACTCGGCAATGTATGACATCGACGAGGACTCGAGCCTCGACTTCGCTCGTCGGCTTGTCGCGGCCAAGACGGTCGTCTGGAACGGGCCGATGGGTGTGTTCGAGACGCCCCCGTTCGATGCCGGCACCGTCGCGGTGGCTCGCGCGATGGCAGCCGCCACGAAGGCTGGAGCCACCACCATCGTAGGTGGCGGTGATTCGGCTGCGGCGGTGAGGCAGGCAGGCCTGGAGGAACACATGACTCACGTTTCCACTGGCGGCGGAGCGTCGCTTGAACTGCTGGAGGGCAAAGCGCTACCCGGCGTCGAGGCATTGGACGACTCATGAGAAAGCTTATATTCGCGGCGAACTGGAAGATGCATCTGGGCCCGGAGGCCGCAGTCCAGTTCATGCAGGTCTTCCTGCAGCGCTTTAAGTCGTCCGCCGATCGGGAGGTGTGGTTCTTTCCCGCGGCCGTGTCATTGAAATCTGTTGCCGACCTCATACGGGATCGCGCAGGAATAAGGGCGGGCGCCCAGAACGTACACTGGGAGAAGAAGGGGGCGTTCACCGGCGAACTGAGTGTCGACATGGTTCACGAAGCCGGGGGCAACATGGCTCTGGTGGGTCACTCCGAGCGGCGCCACGTCTTTGGCGAGACAGACGAAGAAACCGCCAAGAAGGTGAGGGCGCTTCTCGAGGGCAGGCTCACTCCGCTCCTGTGCGTGGGTGAGACGATAGAACAGAGGGAAGCAGGTGAGACTCTGAGTGTGGTGGAGCGGCAGCTCGGTGCACTGTCCGGGTTGGACTCGGCGACTCTTGCCAGAATCGTGATCGCATACGAGCCTGTGTGGGCGATCGGGACCGGCAAGACCGCCACTCCGGCAGACGCCGCTGAGGTTCACGTGATGATCCGTCAGTGGTGTGTTGACCACGGGGTCGCTGCCGGGAATGCCCGGGTTCTGTACGGTGGCAGCGTCAAGCCCGGAAACGTCCAGGAGTTGGTCTCTGAGCCCGAGATTGATGGTGTCTTAGTGGGAGGAGCTTCACTCGATCCGGCTGACTGGACGGCGATAGCTCAAGCCGGTGTGGATTGACCCCGCAACGGGCTCCGGGTATCTTGCGGCCCGATTCAAAGGTTACTGAGAATGTTCGTTCTATTCATTGTACTGCTGATCATTGACTGTTTCCTGCTGGGAACCGTGGTCTTGCTGCAGGCGGGCAAGGGTGGGGGACTAGCCGCGCTTGGTGGAGGGTCGTCGACCGAGTCCTTCTTTGGCGGTCGTCAAGCGGCGACGATTCTGACCAAGATGAGCTGGTGGTGTGGGGGCATTTTCCTGGGGCTCTCGATGGTGCTCGCCGGTTTGAGTTCTGGCCGGGGTACTCCGCGCAGCATCCTGCAAGATGATCTGGGACCACCGACGCCGGTAGCGCCGGCTGTTCCATTGCCGCTTGACGTCCAGCCTCAGGGTGATCCAGGTCAGCAGCCGCCGCCGCAGCAGCAACAGGACCCGGGCGGTCAGAGCTAGGTGGTAGGCGAACAGAAAGCCTACGTTCTTTTGGAAGACGGCGCGTGGTTCTCGGGAACCACGCGCCGTCTCTTTTCTGTGACCCCCGGCGAAGTGGTCTTCACCACCAATTTGAGTGGCTATCAAGAGGTGTTCACTGACCCGTCCTACGGCGGTCAAATCGTCACGATGACGGCCCCTATGATTGGCAACTACGGGATCAACGACGAAGACCTGGAGTCCGACAAGCCGCAAGTTTCGGGGGTCATCGTGCGCGAGTTGTCGCGCAAATACTCCAGCTGGCGGGCGTCTGGCTCGCTGGAAGATTGGCTCGCGGAACGTGAGATCCCGGTTGTGGCGGGGGTGGATACCAGGCGACTGACTCGGCACATCCGATCCGCCGGGGCCATGCGCGGCATCGTGGCCCCCGGTGCCGAGCCCTCGGATGAAGCTCGAGAGGCCCTCGCCGCATGCCCGTCCATGGAGGGTCTGGACCTGGCGTCTCGTGCCACCTGTGCTGCCGAGCGTTCCCTCGGTTCGAGCAGTGCCCGCCACCACGTGGTGGCCTTCGACTTCGGGATCAAGGCAAACATCCTTCGATTGTTCGAGTCGTTCGGGTGCCGAGTGACCGTAGTTCCCGCCGCCACCCCAGCCGCGAGGGTTCGCGAGCTGGATCCCGCCGGGGTGTTCCTATCCAACGGGCCCGGTGACCCGGCGGCAGTGGGATATGCCCTTCCAGTGATCCGCGAACTGTCGGAATCGCATTTGCCCGTCTTTGGTATTTGTTTGGGACACCAGCTACTGGCCCTCGCGTTCGGGGCGGAGACGATCAAGCTGCCCTACGGACACCGTGGCGGCAATCATCCGGTGCGCGATCTGGCTTCGAATCGGGTTTTGATCACGAGCCAAAACCACGGATTTGCAGTCAGGGGAACAAGTAAGGACGTGCCAGGTGCTGTATCACTTGAGGTGACGCACCGTAACCTCAATGATGATACCGTAGAAGGCATCAGACACAGGGACCTCCCGACATTCGGTGTGCAGTACCATCCGGAGGCAGCTCCGGGCCCCCACGACGCTCGGAACCACTTCGCCGAATTCGTCCAAGCTCTTGACAGTCAACAGGTAACGGGATATTAATGGCACCCCGGCTCCGGCATTTTTCGGAGCTCGGTTTCCCCACCCTGGTACTGTTGAGAGGGGATTCATGACCAAGGCGGATCTCGTCGAGCGAGTAACTGCCTCCATAGCCCGCACTGCCGGTCCGATGATCTCGAAAAAGGACTGTGCTCGGGTCGTCGATGCTTTTCTCGACGCGGTGAAGGAGGCTCTGTCGGAGCAGAACAACATTGAGATCCGCGGCTTTGGCACCTTCAAGATTCGACGGCGCAAGACACGAATGGCGCGCAATCCGCGCACGGGAGACCCGGTTGAGGTCGCGGCTCGACCGGTGCCGGTGTTCAAGCCGTCGAAGGAACTGAGGGCGAAAGTCGCTGAGAGAGACGCGGTGGTAGCTCACGGCGCTGCGGTTGGGCGTGAGCCTCCCGCAATCCCTTAGGGCGGTTCTCAACTAGAAGTAGAATGGGCGGTTGCCCCAGGTCCTGGGGGCAACCGCCCATTCTGCGTCTTGTCTTCTCCAGCAACCCGGCGTTGCGCCAACCGGCAGTGACCGGGTCGTCGCGGTCCCCGGAGGTCCCACTCGGTGCAGCCGGAGTGAAGCTCGAATGGCGCATCGCTCTGTGTAAAGCCTGCGACTGAGATTCGCGCCAGCCGCGTTCACTAGCTGTGCGGTAGTGACCGGTGTATTCTATCGGCCATGCCCGAGTTCACTGACGAGTCGAGTACGGTGCAACCGCCTGTATCTGTTCGAGTGAGGTTCTACGCGCGCTACGCCGAGCTGGTGGGCCTTGAACAGACCACTTTGAATGTACCGCGGCCCGCGACGGTTGGCCGTGCAATTGCACTCGTTCGTGAGCAGGTCAGCAACGGAGGGTCGCTGCCGGTACGACCGCTCGTCGCGGTCAACGAGGAGCACGCGTTGCCGGATCGCGAGCTAGCGGAAGGAGATCTCGTAGCCTTGCTGCCACCCCTTGCAGGTGGCTGATTTGGGCTACTTGGTGACTGATGCCATCGATGTGTCAGAGCTACTGGCACAGGTGGCTTCGCCTGGCTGCGGGGGTAACGCGGCATTCGTGGGCACCGTCCGGCGTAGCGAAGTGGACGGTCCTGTGAATGCTATCGAATACTCTGCCTACGAGGCGATGGCGGGTGCCGAGATCGATCGCATCCTAGAAGAGGTGACGGAGCAGTGGCCGCAAGCCAAAGTCACAATGCGACATCGATTGGGTCGCGTTCCGACGGGTGAGGTGAGTGTGGCGGTGGTTGCAGCGGCGCCGCACCGCGACGAGGCGTTTGCTGCGTGTCGCCACGTGATCGAGCAGACCAAGACCCGAGTCCCGATTTGGAAGAAGGAGATTCTGGAAAGCGGAGGCGAGCGCTGGCGTGAGGACCGCTCAGGCTGATTAGGGCGGGGAGTCATGGCACTGTCAGTCGGTTTGATCGAGCCGCAGATCCCGCCAAACACGGGCAACATCGCGCGTCTGTGTGCTGCGACGGATACGGCGTTACACCTGATCGGCAGACTGGGCTTCGGGCTCGACAACGTTCAGCTTGGACGCGCGGGCCTAGACTACTGGGATGCGGTCGATCTCTGGGTGCATCCACATTGGCCGGCGTTTCGCACCGCCATAACGCGGGAGCGCTGCTTATATTTCTCGTCGCATGCTTCGATCCCGTACACGGAAGCTGCGTTCCGATCGAACTCGGTGCTGGTGTTCGGTAACGAGGGCGATGGCATGCCGGGCCCAATATTGCGGAAGTATCCGGACCGCACATTTCGCGTACCGATGGCAAGTGCGGTGCGTAGTCTTAACCTCGCCACGGCGGTAGGTATCGTGCTCTACGAGGCGATCCGCCAGCTGAACATCCAGCTAGATGATCGTCCCAAAGACTTGCCTGCCGGAGGGGAAACCGCGGGCTGAGTCTCCGCGGGAATCCAATAGGACGGTCAAACACTATAGCTGGGGATTCCAATGAAAAAGATTGCCGTTGTTGGCGCAGGACACGTCGGTGAGACCACTGCTCAGCGCGTTGCTGAGAAAGAACTGGCCCGTGAAGTAGTGCTGATCGACATCTTGGAAGGCATTCCGATGGGTAAGGCGCTGGATCAGTGGCAGTCGGGCCCGGTCGAGGGGTTCGACTCGCGGGTGTATGGCGCTAACGATTACAGTCTGGCCGAGGGCGCCGAGTTGTTCATCGTCACCGCGGGCGTAGCGCGGAAGCCCGGCATGAGTCGCGATGATCTGGTGAACACGAACGTCGAGATCGTGAAGTCGGTCAGTCAGGAGATCAAGAAGTGCTCTCCCAACGCCATGGTCATCGTCGTGTCCAACCCGCTGGACGTGATGTGCTACGTGGCCAAAGAAGTGACAGGGTTCCCGCGAGAGCGCGTATTCGGCATGGCCGGTGTGCTGGACACCGCCAGGTTCAGGACGTTTCTGTCCGAAGCCGCTGGCGTTTCGGTGCAGGACATTCAGGCAATGGTTCTGGGTGGACACGGAGACAGCATGGTACCCCTCATCTCGACCACCAACGTCTCAGGAATTCCGATCACCAAGTTCATCGACCAGGAGAAGCTGGAAGCGATCGTCCAACGCACGCGCATGGGCGGCGGAGAGATCGTGAAGTATCTCAAGACCGGCTCGGCATACTACGCGCCGTCGGCCGGTGCCGTACAGATGGCTGAGGCAATCGTTCATGACAAGAAGCGCGTGCTGCCGACTTCCGCCTGGCTGGAAGGGGAATTTGGCCTCAACGGCCTCTACCTCGGGGTACCCTGCAAGCTCGGAGCGGGTGGAATGGAGGGCATCATCGAGGTTGACTTGAGCAAGGACGAGGCTGCCGCACTCAAGGCGTCGGCGGATTCGGTCAAGAGCGTGCTCGACATAGTGAAGCTATAGGCAGCGAGATCGAGCCGACTGGACGCGACCTGGCCCTTTCGGGGCCAGGTCGTATTTTTTGGGGCCCACTCACGCTGGAGGCTTCAATGGACGCGGTAACGATCAGCGCGCTCTGGCTACCGATTCTGCTGTCTGCGGTCGTGGTCTGGATCCTGAGCGCTGTCTTCTGGATGGTGTCGCCACACCATAAGAAGGACTTCCAGAAACTGCCGGGCGAGGACGCGGTGCTAAACGCTCTCCGCTCGAACCCGCTGTCGCCGGGTCAGTACTGGATCCCATACGCGGACCCACCAGAGATGAAGGACCCTGCAGTGATCGAGAAATATGAGCAGGGACCGGTGGGCATCCTCACGGTGATGAAATCCGGGGTGCCAGCGATGGGGAAGAACGTGGCCCTGTCGTTGGTCTACTACGTTATCGTCGGCGTCTTCGTGGCGTATGTGACCTCTCGACACCTAGGCGCGGGGGCGGAGTACATATCAGCGTTTCGTCTGGCCTCCGTCGTTGCCTTCTTGGCTTATGGGATGGGAGTGGTGCCGGACGCCATTTGGTTTGGAAGGCCTTGGAGTTCTTCTTTGAAGGTGCTGTTTGACGCCCTGGTGTACGGGCTGTTCACCGGCGGCGTGTTCGGCTGGCTCTGGCCTGGGGCTTAGGTCAATCCCCACTGTACTCCACGAGGTTCCGGGGCGTCTCCCACAGCACCAGCTTCTTAAGCGTGCCTGGGAGGTGCCCCTCCAACATCTGCCAGATAACCAGAACCATGTTCTCCGTGGTTGGATTCAGTGCAGCAAACTCGGGCACGTCGAGATTCAGGTTGCGGTGGTCCAGACGAGCCAACACGCGCTCTTCGACTATGCGCTTGACTTCGCCGAGATCGGCAACATAGCCGGTCACCGGGTCGACCTCACCCTCTACTGATACCTCCAGCTCGTAGTTGTGCCCGTGGTAGTTGGGGTTGTTGCATAGGCCAAAGATGCGAGCGTTCTCTTCCTCCGAGAGTTCGGGATTGTGGAGCCGGTGAGCGGCATTGAAGTGGACCCGACGCGTAACCGTTAACGTTGGCATGGCAGGTAGCTACACCCGGCCGCCTGACCGGTCAAGATGTAGGTTCCGGACAGGTTTCGTTGACCGTGAGCTATTTCGTTGCTACTATTGCAGTTACGGCGCCAGATGCAGAGAAACAGTGTCCACTTTCTTCGAATTCTCATCGTGCTCCTCGGGACTGCGGTGGCACCCCTCCGGGCCCAGGGTCGGGGATTCGACTTGCAGTACGGACGGTGGTGGCACGATTCGGTGTCGGTGGCGTACACCCTTTCCTACTTCAGGGATCTGGTAGGCCCAACCTCCTATTCCTTGGGGTTGACCCACACGCACGAGCGATACGCAAACGAGGAGCGGCAGACCGGGGGTCTGCTCACGCTGGGTCTCTGGCGTGACGGCGCCGGTCCGTATCTGCTAGCCGGTACGGGCCTGGGAATCGGGCATGAAGACGGGAGGGTGGATGCCCACTGGAGCGCTGGAGCCGGCTACGCGGTCCGACCACTGCCGTTTCTCTCCCTTGGCATCGAGGCGATCTACCGCGTGGAGGATCAAGCGATGCGGGGGTTCTGGCGACTTCAGGCCGACGACCGTCGCGGCGTGGTGTTCCAGGCCAGGATCGCCGTGGGGTCCGGTCGCGGTGCGGCACGGGACCGGACAGCCGTGGCGCGTTCTCAGCCACGCACTGAAGAGCCGCCCTCCGCCGCTGAGATTGAGACCGCGGCTAGGAGCGACGGTGTATCTGTGGACGTGGCCCAATTGAGGGCTCAAGTGGTCGAGACGGCACTCGACGCGATGGGTGCGCCCTACCGTTGGGGAGGCAGTGACAGCAATGGATTTGATTGCTCAGGTTTGATTCAATACGCATACGGTGAACACGGGCTGATTCTGCCCCGGGTGAGTCGTGATCAGGCTCGAACGGGTGCTCGGGTCGGTCTGGATGTGTCCCAGCTGATGCCTGGCGACATACTCGGTTTCGCAGATGGTGGCGGCGGAGTCAGCCACGTGGGGCTCTATGTTGGAGATGGGATGTTCATCCACAGCTCCTCGGACGGGGTCAAGCTCAGTAGCCTGACAGTGGCGGAGGAAGATGCCAGATGGTGGAGGGAGCGATGGGTGAGTGCCCGCCGAGTTGTCAATTGAAGCTGTGTGAAAACGGAACCTGAGCGATCGCACAGGGTCGGATCTACCACAGGTTCCCCCGGCACTTGCTGTCGGGACAGATGCGATGACACTCCCAGGAGTCAATCAGGACGGCGAGAACGATGATATCAGTCAGTCAGAAACGGCAGTTGCTGCCGCTACTTGCATTGGCGGTCGGGGCCGGTTGTCTCGCAACCGATCCCGATCCAACCCTGAACGGGACACCGGCTGACACGGTGGAGTTCCAGTCGGTTGACGCGGGTGCATTGCATGCATGTGGGATTGGGGTTGGCGGAGAAGGGTTCTGTTGGGGCGAGAACGGATTGGGCCAACTCGGCGTTGGTGACGTGGAGAACCGTACCGAACCGACTGCGGTGTTACAGGGTGAACTGGTCTTCACGGAGATGTCGGCCGGGGCGTCGCACACGTGTGCGCTCACTGATGGCAGGGAGCTGTATTGCTGGGGCAGCAACCAGTTCGGTCAGTTGGGTTCGGCCGCCGCGGGAGGTCAATCCACTCCGGTCAGATTGAGCAACGCCCTCGAGTTCGCGACGGTGAGTGTTGGTGGGGCGCATGCGTGCGGCCTGGCGGCCAGCGCCGCCTATTGTTGGGGCTTGGCAGGCGGCGGTCAGCTGGGGACTGGCGTGACCGGGGAGGTAGCGCGCCCCAATCCGGAGGCGGTGCTCGGCGGCCATTCGTTTCAAGAACTGAGTGCGGGAAATCAGCACACCTGCGCAGTGACACCGGCGGGCGAAGCCTACTGCTGGGGAGATGGCAGCTCGGGGGAGCTGGGGAACGGCGGTAATGTAGGCTCGGCCGAGCCGGTCGCCGTCAGTGGGGGCATATTGTTCCGGCACATCAGCGCGGGTGACGAACACACGTGCGGGACAGCGCTGGACGGCGTCGCCTACTGTTGGGGAGCCGGTGACGACGGGCGGTTGGGCTACGGTGGCGTGTCTGACTCCAATGAGCCTGTGTTGGTGAATGGGGGTATCACGTTCGCGTCAATCAGCGCAGGGGGCGCCCATACTTGTGGTGTCGCGGGGAACGGCATTGCCTATTGCTGGGGACGAAACAGCGGAGGGCAGCTGGGTGACGGGAGCACGACGAGCCGCTTGGAGCCGACACCGGTCTCCGGAGCTCTCGAGTTCGAGACGGTCAGCGCCGGAACGGGACCGGTGGTCACTGCAACCTGCGGGTTTGGCAGCGACGGGTTGGTCTATTGCTGGGGCGATGGCTTGAGCGGGCAGCTAGGCAACGGAGCCACTACTTCTGTGAGCGTGCCGACAGTGGTATCTAATCAGCGATAGCAACTCGGCCGGTTAGCGCGGCAATTGGAGTCGGTAACGAGGGGCGAAGCGCCTTGACATGGAGCTTCGCCCATTTAACTTCCCTCCTCAGTCGATTAGCACTCGCGATAAGCGAGTGCTAATATGATCCTAAGATGTTATAACACAACAACTTATAGTGATGGAGGGACTCAGAGATGGCCCCTGCCAAAAGCAAGTCAAAGGGCAAGATCGCGCCTCTGGCTGACCGGGTCGTGATTCGGGCACTGGAGGATACCGCGGAGATGAAGGGTGGCCTTTACATCCCCGACACGGCCAAGGAGAAGCCGCAGCAAGGTGAAGTGGTCGCCGTCGGGCCCGGCAGAGTGGAGAAGGGTGATCGGGTTCCCATGGAGCTCGAGGTTGGCAACACGGTGCTGTACGGCAAGTACAGCGGGACCGAGGTGACTGTGGACGACGAGCAGTACCTCATCATCAAGGAATCGGACGTCCTCGCCGTAATCGGCTGAGCGCACGAGCTGAAACGAATCGAAGGAGAACTGAGAAATGGCAAATGCAAAGGAACTGCATTTTGACGTGGAAGCCCGCGGCGCGCTCAAGAAGGGCGTAGACCAGCTGGCCGATGCGGTTTCGGTGACGCTCGGGCCCAAGGGCCGTAACGTCGTGATCGACAAGAAGTTCGGATCTCCAACCGTGACCAAGGACGGTGTCACGGTGGCCAAGGAAGTCGAGCTGCTGGATCCAGTGGAGAACATGGGCGCCCAGATGGTAAAAGAGGTTGCCACGAAGACCTCAGACGTAGCGGGCGACGGCACTACGACCGCCACGGTTCTGGCGCAGGCGATCTTCCGCGAAGGCCTGAAAAGCGTCACCGCCGGCATCAACCCGATGGCGATCAAGCGCGGCGTGGACAAGGCGGTAGCAGAGGTCGTGAAGGAGCTGGAGAAGCTGTCGGTGCCCACCAAGGGCAAGACGGAGATCGCCCAGGTGGGGTCCATCTCGGCAAACAACGATCAGGAAATCGGTGACCTCATCGCCGACGCGATGGAGAAGGTAGGGAAGGACGGCGTGATCACGGTCGAAGAGGCCAAAGGACTAGAGACCGCGCTCGAGACCGTCGACGGCATGCAGTTCGACCGCGGGTACTTGTCGCCTTACTTCGTGACGGATCCGGAGAAGATGGAAGCGGTGCTCGAGGAAGGTTACATCCTGATCCACGACAAGAAGATCTCTGCCATGAAGGACTTGCTGCCGGTCCTCGAGAAGGTGGCTCAGACTGGCAAGCCCATGTTGATCATCGCCGAGGACGTGGAGGGCGAAGCCCTCGCGACTCTGGTTGTCAACAAGCTTCGCGGCACCCTCAAAGTCTGCGCCGTCAAGGCGCCCGGGTTCGGCGACCGGCGCAAGGCCATGCTGCAGGACGTCGCGGTCCTGACTGGCGGCAAGGTCATCAGTGAGGAAGTCGGCTTCAAGCTGGAGAACGCCGTGTTGAGCGACTTGGGGCAGGCCAAGCGGATCGTGATCGACAAGGACAACTCTACGATCGTCGATGGCGCCGGCCAGGAAAAGGACATCCAGGGCCGGATCCAGGAGATCAAGGCCGCGATAGACAAGAGCACTTCGGACTACGATCGGGAGAAGCTGCAGGAGCGGCTTGCCAAGCTCGCCGGAGGTGTAGCAATTATCAATGTCGGCGCAGCGACCGAGACGGAGATGAAGGAGAAGAAGGCTCGGGTCGAGGACGCGTTGCACGCGACCCGCGCCGCCGTGGAGGAAGGCATCGTGGCAGGCGGTGGAGTAGCCTTCCTCCGGATCCGAGAGAAGCTCAAGACATTCTCGCTCGAGGACGGCGATGAGCAGGTCGGCGCTAACATCGTGTTGCGGGCTCTGGAAGAGCCGATGCGCAGGATTGCGTCCAACGCGGGTGTGGAGGGCTCGATCGTCGTCGAGAAAGTACGCACGAACAAGGCGAAGAACTACGGGTACAACGCACAGACAGATGAGTACGAGGACCTGGTGGCCGCGGGGGTCATTGACCCCACGAAGGTGACGCGCTATGCGCTGCAGAACGCCGCGTCGGTTGCCGGCCTGCTACTCACCACCGAGTGCGTCGTGGTAGAGAGGCCCGAAGACGAGAAGGCCGCTCCGCCGATGCCAGGCGGTGGCATGGGAGGCATGTACTAGGGGTCATACCCATGGACAAGCGGGCGCTTTGACGCCTGCATCATGCGGTGAATCTCCCAATGGTGCCCCGGGGAACTCCTCGGGGCACCGCCGTTTTATATCTGGGGACCGAGAAACGCATTCTGTGCGACACCAGGGTGGTGCGCGGACAAGGTGATACTTAATTTGGGACGGTGAGTGTGAGACTTGTGCTTGTAGCCATAGCGTTCATGGTGGCACCCGCTGCTCTGACCGCGCAGGCAAACCTTCGAGGAATCGCTGGTACCTGGGAGGCCGAAACACCCGATGGACCGCAGAAGATTGTGGTGCGGCCGGACTCCACCGCCACTTTTGGCGACGAGACGGTCCGCTGGAAGATCAGTGCCGATACGATCTATCTAGAAATCGGTGACGAATGGCTGGCTTACAATTTCGATTTGAACGGGGATTCGCTGACCCTGTCCGGCGGGGACCTGCTGGATCCGGTGACCCTGAGACGAGTGGGTCCTCCTTCACGACTTCGCGCTGCCGCAACGGAGACACCAAGAGGACGGCAGCTCACTAAAGAGAGTGAAGCATCTGACGGTATCTTGACCGAGTGTGACCCAGCCAACTGACGCCTTCTCCGCTCCGCAAGCCGGACAAACCGCGCTCTCGCGTGACCTGTCCGACTTCCTTGTCGAGTT
>JBDHHP010000041.1:0-27077 GCA_039589275.1 Gemmatimonadota bacterium
ATGACGGCGGTGCCGTCGGCGTCCAACAGGACGTTGTCGCCCTTGATGTCTCGGTGGACTATTCCCCGCCCGTGTGCGAAGGCCAAGCCCGATACAACCTGCGCGGCGATCTGAACCAGACGTGCCTCAGGCAGCGGACCTACTCGCTCGATCAACGACGAGAGCGAGTCCGAGTAGAGCGGCATGGCAAAGAAGGTGAATTGATCCCTGTGACCCACATCCAGGATGCGAACGAGGTTGGGGTGTAGCAGTTCAGAGGCCAGAGTGAACTCGTTACGGAATCTCGCCTCGAACTCGGCATCTCCCGCGTAGCGGAATTTCAGCACCTTGAGGGCAACGGCGGTGCTGTCACTCTCGCGGTGGGCCTGAAACACCCAGGCGAAGCCGCCCTCGCCGATCAGACGATCGATTGTATAAGGGCCGACGCTGCGGCCGATCAGGTCCTGTGCTCCTAGGCTCATCCGCTACACTTTACAGGGGGAAGCATGAACGGTAAATTATTGTGCTAACATAGAATAGGGCAAGTCAATCAAGAGGCGCCCGCACGCTGGAGGAATTAGCACAGATGGGGTTTGACAAGCAAGCCGTGGTCCAAAAATACCGTGTGCACGAGACTGATACCGGGTCCACCCGGCTGCAGGTAGCCGTGCTGACCGAGAGGATAAACACTCTCACGGGCCACTTCCGAAACCACGCTAAGGATCACCACGGGCGGCACGGACTGCTGGCGATGGTCAGCAAGCGACGCCGCCTGCTGGACTACCTGAGGCGTACCGATTTGGAAGGCTACCGTCAACTCATCTCGGAGCTGGGCCTTCGCTACTAGCGAATCGGTGCGGGAGTGAGGCGTCCGGGATGAGCACCTCGGGCGCCTTTGTATGTTCCCGAGTGCTCGTACAAGGAAAGAAATGGTTAGTCATGTAGAACGGCCCTTTGCCGGGCGGACCCTTCGGTTGGAAACCGGGCGCCTGGCCAAGCAGGCCGGCGGCAGTGCTGTCGTCCAATTCGGCGAGACGATGGTACTCGCCGCAATCACCATCGCAGAGACCGAAACGCATCTTCCCTTCTTCCCTCTCACCGTAGAATACCGCGAAAAGAACTACGCGGCTGGCAAGATCCCCGGTGGGTTTTTCAAGCGCGAGGGACGACCCGGGGAGAAAGAGATTCTCTCCGGGAGGTTGATCGACCGCTCGATCCGTCCTCTGTTTCCTAAGGGCTTCAAGAACGAGGTGCAGATCTTCGTCTACGTCCTCTCGGCCGATCAAGAGAACGATGCCGACGTGCTGGGTCTGACAGCTGCGTCCACGGCCCTAGCGCTATCGCGAGCGCCGTGGGACGGTCCCGTCGCCGCTGTGAGGGTTGGCAGAGTGGACGGTGAGTGGGTCTTGAACCCGACGTTCGCACAACTTGAGCAAAGCGACGTCGACTTGGTCGCGGCCGGTACGGCGGACTCGATCAACATGGTTGAGGGCGGGGCACTCGAGTTGACCGAAGCGGAGATAGCCGGCGCACTTGAGTTCGCACAGAGCGGGATCGGCGAGCTGGTTGCGCTGGAATCCGAGATCATCGAGCAGGCGGGCGCACCAAAGATGGAATGGGAGCCTGCCGAAATGCCGGTGGAGGTCGTCAGCCGAGTCAGGGCGCTGGCCGGAGAGCGGGTCAAAGAGGCGTTGAACCTGGTCGAGAAATCCGAACGCGTCCAGGCGGTGGCGGCGGTGCGCTCCGACATCGTAGAGCAGCTGTCTGAGGAATTCGCGGACAACATCGCCGACGTCAAGTCCGTGCTGGATGAAGTCGAGTCAAGCACCATGCGCAGTCAGGTGCTCGACCACGGGGAACGGATCGACGGGCGCGACCTGGACACAGTGCGGCCGATCTCCTGTGAAGTGGGCTTCCTGCCGCGGGCGCACGGTACGGCGCTGTTCACCCGCGGTCAGACACAGGCGCTCGTGACCACTACACTGGGTACCGTTTCCGATGAGCAGAGGATCGATAGCATCGACCTCGCCGAGGAGACAACCAAGAGCTTCATGCTGCACTACAACTTCCCGTCGTTCTCGGTAGGTGAGGTGCGGCCAATCCGTGGTGTCTCTCGGCGAGAGATTGGTCACGGAAACCTCGCCGAACGCGCCCTCCAGGCGCTGCTGCCTCCGTACGACTCCTTCCCGTACACTATCAGGGTCGTCTCAGACATAATGGAGTCGAACGGTTCGTCTTCGATGGCCACCGTCTGTGGCGGTTCGCTGGCGTTGATGGACGCGGGGGTCCCCATGAAGGCACCATGCGCTGGCGTGGCCATGGGCTTGATCAAGGAAGGTGATCGTGTGGCGGTGCTTACCGACATCCTCGGCGCCGAAGACCACCTCGGCGACATGGATTTCAAGGTGGCCGGCACGCGCGATGGCGTCACCTCGATTCAAATGGACATCAAGATCGGCGGACTGAAGCTCGACATAATCCGTGAAGCGTTGAGTAAGGCACACGACGCCCGACAGCATATCCTCGACGTGATGGAGCAAACGCTGTCAGAAGCGCGCGGCACGCTTTCCAAGTACGCACCTCGCATCATCACGATTCAGGTGAAGCCCGACAGGATCGGCGATATCATCGGCCCGAAGGGCAAGGTCATCCGTGGTATTCAGGAGCAGACTGGTGCCGAGGTAAATGTAGACGACTCCGGGGTCGTGACGGTCTCGTCGATCAACGGCGCCGCGGGCGAGCGAGCCCGAGAGATGATTGAGGCTATCGTTCAGGAACCGGAAGTCGGCACAGTCTACGAGGGCGTTGTGAAGAACACCACGCAGTTCGGCGCGTTCGTGGAGATCCTGCCGGGTGTTGAGGGATTGCTTCACATTTCCGAGCTGCAGCACGAGCGGACCAACCGCGTCGAGGACGTCGTCAACAAGGGTGACACGGTCAAAGTGAAGCTGCTCGAGGTCGATTCGCGCGGCAAGATGCGGCTGTCGAGGAAGGCACTGCTGGATAAGCCGGCCGACGGCTCCAAGGCCTAAGGCGTCAGATGCGGTCCGTCAGGCTGGATGAGAATCTCTTTCGGACCGAATCCGACAACGGGGTGACCGTACTCTCGGAGTTGCTACCGGGAGTGCGGTCAGTTGCCGTTGGGATGTGGGTGAACACGGCCTCCGTGCATGAGACACCGAGGCAGATGGGCGTATCGCATCTCCTCGAGCACATGGTCTTCAAAGGCACTCAGCGTCGCAGCGCCAAGGACATCGCCATGGAGCTCGAGACCCGGGGCGGAGCGCTGGACGCCTATACGTCGCGCGACTACACATCCTATCAGGCCCGAGTCTTGGACGAGGATCTCCCCAGGGCCCTCGACGTGTTGACCGATGTGGTGCGGAATCCGACCCTGAAAGATTCAGACCTCGATTTGGAACGTAAGGTCGTGCTGGAAGAAATCAGTCTGGTCGAGGACACGCCTGATGACCTCGTGTTTGAAGAGCATGCGCGGACGATGTGGCCGGACCACCCGTACGGGTACTCGATCCTCGGAACGCGCGAAACGGTTTCCAGCCTCCAGGCGACCGACCTGCGTGAACTGCACGGCCGCACGTACCATCCCAGACACACCGTAATCGCAGCCGCGGGGAACGTCGATCACGATCTGTTCGTGAAGCTGGTGGCAAAGTGCGGCTGGTTCACCTTCGATGCAGGACCTGAGCCGAGAGTCGTTGACGCAGTGCCGGCCGCAGCGCGCGGTTTACGGCGCATCCCACGGGAAACTGCTCAAGAACACGTTGTGTTGGGGACGGATACTTTTCCCTACCGCGATCGGCGTCGTTATCCCCTGATTCTCTTGACGACTGTTCTCGGTTCAGGTATGTCGAGCATTCTGTTTCAGAGAGTGCGCGAAGAGCTTGGCCTGGCTTACTCGGTTCACACCTATCAGTCGTTCTATCACGAAACCGGAGTGGTTGGAGTGTATGTGGGTACGCACCCATCGACCGCCGAACGAGCCGTCGAGGTAATCAGAGAGGAACTCGCCTCGCTTGCGAGCGACGGCCTTTCGTCCGACCGGATCGCGGAGGCGAAGCAGCAATTGAAGGGTCAGGTCACGTTGTCGTTGGAGAACCCGTCGGCCAGGATGTATCGACTGGCGACCGTCGCCTTGTACGGCGAGAAGTACCGGACCATCGACCAGGTGCTGGCGGAGATCGACAACGTGAGTCAGGAACAACTGGCGCAGGTGGGCCACGAATTTCTGGACCCGGATCGGCAGACTGTCGTCTGGCTCGGTCCCAACTAGAGACAGATCTACGTTAACTCACTTGATGCGAGTCTGAGCCGATGATCATAGGAGTCCCGAAGGAGATCAAAACGAATGAGAACCGCGTTGCCGTGGTGCCTGCCGGTGTGGAGACCCTGGTTGCGGACGGCCACACGGTGGTAGTCGAGACCGACGCCGGCAATGGTAGTGGTTTCACCAACGAATCCTACACAAAGGTTGGCGCCCAGCTAGCCGGCACAGCGGATGACGTGTGGGCGCAGGCTGATATGATCGTGAAGGTGAAGGAGCCTATTGAGCCTGAGTGGCCCCGGATGCGCGAAGGGCAGGTCGTGTTCACTTACTACCACTTCGCGGCCAGTGAGCCCGTGACAAGGGCGGTCATGGATTCAAATTGTGTCGCGATCGCTTATGAGACAGTCGAACTTCCTTCCGGCGAACTGCCGCTGCTCACACCGATGAGTGAAGTCGCGGGCCGGATGGCAATACAAGAGGGCGCCAAGTACCTCGAGAAGCACCACGGCGGGCTTGGGCTGCTATTGGGTGGGGTGCCAGGTGTGCTACCTGCCGAGGTAATGATCTTGGGTGGAGGGGTGGTTGGAACCAATGCAGCGAAAATGGCCGCGGGTCTCGGTGCCCACGTTACCGTGTTCGATGTCGATCTGGAACGGCTGCGGTATTTGGACGACGTGATGGCTGCGAACGTGGATTTTGTCTACTCCAACCGACTCAACATCATTGACCTTCTGCCGCAGGCGGATCTCCTGGTGGGGGGCGTGCTGATAACCGGAGCCAAAGCTCCCAAATTAGTGACACGCGATGACCTCAAGATCATGAAGGATGGATCGGTGATTGTCGATGTGTCGGTGGACCAGGGTGGCTGTATCGAGACGATCAAGCCCACGACCCATGAAAAGCCAGTATATGTGGTAGAGGGCGTGCTGCACTACGGCGTTGCCAACATGCCGGGGGGAGTGCCGCGCACTTCCACGCTGGCGTTGACGAATGCAACCTTCCCCTACACGAGGCGACTTGCCGAGCTAGGGTGGAAGAGAGCATGTAAAGAGGATCGATCGTTGTTCCTGGGTCTCAACATAGTTGAGGGTAAGGTTGTGTATCCGGGTGTGGCGGAGGCTTTCGCACTGGAGCTTCACGATCCGGGGAAGATGATTGCCTGACACAAGCTGTAGGTGGGTTAAGTAGCCATCTTGTCTTAACTTAGGCCATCCATTATGTTAGGGCGCCTCGACCGTTGGGGCGCCCTTGTCTCGCGCCCCTTTTTACTGTCACTGGTTAAAGAACACGGATGCGCTGGCCCAAACTGACGCTCGGCAGCCTACTGCCTGCTAATGAGATAGCTGTAGACCTTGGGACCACCAACACGCTCATCTATGTGCGTGGAGAAGGCATTGTGCTCAACGAGCCCTCAGTGGTGTCCGTCGAGCAGGCTACATCCACGATCAAGGGCGTAGGACTCGAAGCTAAGCGGATGCTGGGGCGAACGCCCGAGGGCATTCAAGCCGTGCGTCCGCTCAAAGACGGGGTAATCGCTGACTTCGATGTGACTGAGAAGATGCTGCGGTACTTCCTCGAGTCGATCATCCAGAAGCACGTCTTCAAAGTGAAGCCCAAGGTCATTGTCTGCGTGCCCAGCGGTATTACCGAGGTGGAGAAGCGGGCCGTGCGTGACAGTGCCCACTCCGCTGGTGCGAAAGAAGTCTACATGGTGGCCGAGCCGATGGCCGCCGCGATTGGTGTCGGCCTGCCGGTCGAGACTCCAACTGGGAACATGGTCATTGACGTTGGCGGCGGGACCACGGAGATAGCCGTTATTGCCCTCTCCGGTATCGTGAGCGACACGTCCATTCGCACGGGCGGAGACGAGATGGACCAGGCGATCGTGCAGTTCATGCGGAAGAACTACAACCTCCTGATCGGTGAACCGACTGCAGAATTGATCAAGATACAGATTGGATCGGCAGCGCCGGTGAACGGTGACAAGGAAATGGAGGCAAAAGGCCGCGACCTCGTGTCCGGAATCCCCAAGGTCGTGCGGGTGCACTCCAGTGAAGTGCGGGAGGCCATCCAAGAGCCTGTCCAGCAGATCGTAGACGCCGTGCGCCGGGCTCTAGAGATCACTCCGCCAGAACTGGCCAGTGACATCGTGGACCGGGGCATTGTCATGGCAGGAGGAGGCGCTCTGATTCGCGGGCTGGATGTCGTGTTGTCACAGGAGACATCGCTCCCGATTCGTGTCGACGAGGATCCGCTAACGTGCGTTGTGCGCGGTACGGGCAGAATCCTCGAAGATCCCGTCAAGTACCGGTCGGTGCTGACAACGTAAGCCCACCGTGGACCTCGCGCCGGAACGCTTCGCGTCACGCCGCGATACACTCGCATTTGTCATCTGCATGATGCTGTCCGTGATTCTGCGGGTAGCGCCGGCCGGGTTTCAGTTATACACGGCTGAGGTCATTCGTGAGACAGTGCTCTTTCCTTTTCTGAAGCTCCAAGACCAGACCGTATTGTTGCGGACGGCGCGAGCCGTAGCCGGCTTAGTCGACGCGCGGCGGGATTCCGTGGCCGTCGATGCACTTGCCTTGCTGCAATTGCAGGAAGAGAATCGACGCCTGCGTGAGCTGCTGGATCTTTCGGAGCGACTGCCCGGAGGCCATGTCTCCGCCGACGTGCTGCAGCAGTCGGCGCCAAGCGGGATCACGCTGCTTGTCTCGGCTGGCCGCGACCAGGGCGTGCAACCAATGGACCCAGTCGTAGCTCCCGGCGGGCTGCTCGGCGCGGTTCAGAGCGCTGGGCGCACGACGTCGGTGGTGCTCATATGGACACATCCAGATTTCAGGGCCAGTGCGATGACCGAGGATGGGTCGGTGCTCGGCATCGTAGCTCCCTGGGGCAGTGAGGGGCCGGACGTTCAGCTGATGGAACTGAGAGGAGTGCCCTTCAGGCAGGAGGTGCCGCAGGGGGTCGAGGTCTATACGTCTGGAATGGGCATGAGACTGGGTGGTGTCTATCCCAGAGGTATCCCGCTCGGCACGGTATCGGCCATCGGTCAGGAGCAGGAGGGGTGGTCACGTACCTATGTACTGAGTGCCGCCGTGCACCCCGCCTCCGTGTCTCACGTCATCATCTTGACCGGAGCCGCCCAGGATGTCGGCGCGGCGTTCCGACCCGATTCCCCATGAGAGGAGCACGCGGCCAGTGGCGTATGGGCTTGGTCCTGCTGATTCTGGTGGTTCTCCAGTTCGCCCTGCGTCCCTTGCCCGGCGACCCGAGGATAGTGCGAGTGGCGCCAGACTTCCTGCTACTGGCCCTGCTCGTCTACGCCATACGCGCGCGCCCCGGCGAGGGTGCCATCGCGGGCTTCTTGGTGGGATTGGTGACCGATGCGCTGTCACCGGATGCCTTCGGCGCCGGTGCGCTGGCGCATACGGTCATCGGGTACTTCGCCGCATGGGGCAAGGCGGTGTTCTTCGCTGACAATCTGTTGGTGAACGCCGTGTTCTTCTTCTTGGGTACTTGGGTGCGCGATGTACTGGTGCTTCTGGTCGGTCGTCATGTCGAGGGATCGGCGCTGCTGTGGCAGATAGGCTACCTCTCGCCACTCAAAGCGCTGACCACCGCGATCGCCGGGATACTCGTACTCTTGGTCTTCCGTCGTTGGCTGGATATTAGACTTAGTCGATGACCTGGTTTCATCCCCACGACGTGGCTCGCCGTATGGAGCTCGGGCGGCTAACCGCGATAGCGGTCTTTGGCGTCTTGCTGTTTGCCTTCTTCCGGCTGCAGGTGCTGGGTGCCGAGCGCTTTGAGACCGAGTCGCGCGAAAACAGACTGAGGTCGTTGCCGCTGCCGGCGCCGCGCGGATTGATCATGGATCGAAGCGGGAACGTGCTGGCCGAAAACGTGCCCGGGTACTCGATCGCCGTTTTGCCATCGGACCCGGACTCGCTACGCGGCGCTCTACAACAGATAGCGATGTTGACCGGACTCGACTCATTGCGGATCGAGGCTCTCTTGCGGCGATACCGCAGTTCACCGCACGAGCCACTCGTGGTGAGGCGTGATGCGTCATTCGAAGTGATCTCGGCTTTGGAGGAGAGCCGAGTGACGATTCCCGGACTTGTGATCCAGTCGGAACCAAAGCGCCGCTACCCGTACGGGGAGATTGCTGCTCACGTCGTGGGCTATGTGGGGGAGATCACCGAGGAGGAGCTCGCGAGCAACCGGATCGCCAACGCGCGCGGTGGGACGCTCGTGGGGCGTGATGGTCTGGAACGGCAGTACGACGAGCGCCTGCGAGGCGAGGACGGGTGGCGCTTCATCGAAGTCGACGCGATGGGCCGCACGGTGCGCGAGATGGGAGACGCCTCGAAGTTGGTACCGGAACAGGGCGACACCGTCGTCACATCGCTCGACATCGGGTTGCAGCAGTTTGTTGCCGAGATCTTTCCGGAGGGACGGCGCGGCTCGGTGGTTGCGATGGACCCGCGCACCGGAGAGGTACTAGCGCTTTACTCGGCACCCAGCTTCGATCCGGACCTATTCGTCGGAGGGATGGCCCCCGAGTTGTGGCAAGCGCTGTCTCAGGCAGAGGATCAGCCCTTGTTCAATCGTGCAATCGAGGGCAGGTATCCGCCGGCGTCGCCCTGGAAGCTGGCTGTTGCCGCGAGTGCGTTGAGACGCGGTGTCGCCACGATGGAAACGCGCATGGAGACTCCCTGCTCAGGCGGTATGCTTTACGGGAACAGATACTTCCGTTGCTGGGATGAGCGAGGTCACGGAGACATTACTCTGCGCGAGGCTATTCAGCACTCCTGCGACGTCTACTTCTACCAACTGGGTCTCCGCATCTCGCTCGACGGTCTGCTGCGGGATGGCGTTTCAATGGGGTTCACGGAGCGGTCCGGGATCGACCTGCCCGACGAGAGCACGCCGCTGTTTCCCGCAACCACGGCTTACTACGATAGGAGGTACGGTCCTCGCGGGTGGACATCTGGAGTGACGCTCAATCTGGCGATCGGCCAGGGAGAGAACACTCAGAGCGTCATCAACATGGTGAAGTTCTACGCCATGCTGGCAAACAACAGCGGCGTAGCCCCGGTGCCCCGGCTCGTGAATGCGAGCGCGACCGAACCGCACTCGCTCGAGCTGACTACCGACCAACTGGAGGAGTTGCGCGACGCGCTCTTTCTGGTTGTCGAACGAGGAACTGCGGTGGGCGCCCGAGTCGAGGAGCTCCAGATCGCTGGCAAGACGGGTACGGCCCAGAACCCTCAAGGACCTGAGCACGGTTGGTTCATTGGTTTTGCGCCAGTGGAGCAGCCGGAGATCGTCGTGGGCGCGATCGTCGAGTTTGCGGAACACGGATCCAATGTTGCACCCCTGGTGACGCGCGTCATACGCCGACACCTTGTTGGGCCGGACTCAGATCGCGATCAAGTGCGACTCGTGTTGCCGGCAGACTCCGCTCCAGGTCCAGTTCCCATTCTCCCGGACTCGTCGCAGCTGCGTAGGACTCGCGGAACGGGCTGAGATGGAGCAGCGTGGATTAGACAAAACCCTACCGATATTCGCGGTTGTTCTGATAGCCGCCGGTCTCGGGGTGTTGTATTCCGCGGGACAGACAGACGTTCCGACGGCCGTGGCCGACCTGTGGCGACGCCAGTTGGTCTGGGTGGGGCTGGGCGTAGTGGCGGCAGCCATTGTCTTCCGACTCTCACCCCGATTGCTCGATTGGCTTGCCCCAACAGTGTACACCGTCTCGATTCTGTTACTGTTGGTGACCTTGGTTTTCGGGGTGGGTGCCGGCACCAAGTCATGGATAGCCATCGGAGGATTCCGGCTCGGTCAACCGGCAGAACTGGCCAAGCTCGCCACGATCCTGATGCTGGCACGGCTGTTGACCGTGCGAAGGCGTCCGCCACGCGACATCTGGGAAGCGATGCCAGCCGGACTGGTGGTGGCAGTCCCGTTCGTGTTGGTGTCACTTCAGCCCGACCTCGGAAGCGCGATTGTCTTCATTGCGATTCTGTTTGGGGCTCTGTTCTGGGTTGGATTGAAGCTGTCATTGCTGCTGCTGCTCATGTCTCCGCTGGTTTCTCTAATGCTGGCGTTCAGCACGTGGTCCTGGGGTGCCTGGATCGTCTTCCTCACGCTGTTCGTGATCTTCACGCGGCCCTACTTGTTGGAGGGCCTCGTCATCTGGCTGATCAACGCCGCTATGGGGATAATGGCATTGGGTCTCTGGCAGCAGCTACAGCCCTACCAGCAGAATCGGCTCCTATCGTTTCTCAATCCGGAGATCGATCCTAGGGCTACTGGTTGGCACATCATCCAATCGAAGATTGCCATCGGCTCGGGTGGTCTGATAGGCAAAGGATTCACCGAAGGGACTCAGAAGCGACTGGCATTCTTGCCGGCGCAGCACACCGATTTCATCTACTCAGTGGTAGGTGAAGAGTTCGGGTTCATTGGCGTGCTAGGCACGCTGGGCCTGTTCGCTGGACTGATATGGACCCTGGTCAGGATTGCCGGCCGAGTGGCAGACCCGTTCTCGAGCATGCTGGTGTTCGGCATCGCGAGTATGCTGCTGACTCACGTTGTGGTCAACGTCGGCATGACCGTCGGCGTGATGCCAATAACCGGTATTCCCTTGCCGTTCTTTTCCTATGGCGGCTCCTTCATGTTGACTTGCTGTGTGGCCATAGGTCTGGCCTGGCGGGTCTCTCGGGAATCGTACGGAGCCGCTTACTCATCCGGTTGACATCGCTCTTGGGGGTGGCGTGGTGGGCCTCGTCCAGCGAGATTGACTCCGGCCTGCAGGGGGTCTGAGCCGATCGGCTGAATCTGAACGACAATCGCATCAGGGCAGTTCATGGCTTGGTTTCGCAAGGAAAGAAAACGACGCAGAAGTCTCCGTGAGCGGCTGGAGATCCCGCCTGACGCTTGGGACAAGTGTGAGCGGTGCGGGCACGTTGATCTCACGGGCAACTTCGACCGGCGGCTGCAGGTGTGTCCCGAATGTGGATACCACCGGAGAATCGGAGCGCGTCGCTATTTGGAGATCATTACTGATCCCGAGAGCTTTGAGGAGCTATTCCACAATCTGAGATCAGTCGATCCGCTCGAGTTCGAAGGATATGCCGACCGAGTTGCGCGGGCTGAGAAGCAGGTCGGCACGCAAGAAGGCATCGTAACAGGCTCGGCGGCTATCCTGGGTTTGGATGTGGGAATCGGCGCCATGGAGTTTGCATTCCTGGGCGGATCGATGGGATCTGTGGTGGGTGAGAAGATCGCGCGGCTGGCGGAGCACAGTCTGAGCAAGCGAATCCCGCTCGTCCTGGTGTCCGCATCCGGCGGCGCACGGATGCAGGAGGGTGTTCTGAGCCTCATGCAGCTGGCGAAGACATCGGCCATGGTGTCCCGCTTGCGAGAGGAGGGGATCCCCTACGTTTCAATACTCACCAATCCGACGACCGGTGGCGTGACCGCATCCTACGCCATGCAGGGCGACGTCAACCTGGCGGAACCCGGCGCGCTAATCGGTTTTGCCGGCCCACGGGTCATTCAGCAGACCATCCGGCAGGATCTACCGGAAGGCTTTCAGACCGCGGAGTTCGTTGCCGAACATGGAATGGTAGACAGGGTGGTACCACGCCAAGAGCTGAGGTCGGTAACCGGTCGCCTACTCAGAATGATGCTGGGACTGGCTGCGGAGGCCAGCGCCTGATCCGTTCTCTCGAGGAAGCGTCCCGCTTCCTCTTCGACCGCCGCACCGGCGGTATCAAATGGTCGCTAGGACCCACGCGCAGGCTGTTGGACGTGTTGGGTCAGCCTGAGAGACACTTTCGCGCAATCCATATCGGCGGAACCAACGGTAAGGGGTCGGTCGCGGCGATGACCGCGTCGGTTCTGGAACGCGCTGGTCGGCGAGTTGGACTCTACACATCGCCGCACTTGGTGGATGTGAGAGAGCGCATGCTGGTGAATGGTCGGCCAATTAGCAGTGACGCATTCTGCAACTGGACTGACCTATTGAGGGATGACATAGTGGAAACCGAGGCGAGCTTCTTTGAGGCTACTACTGCGATCGCGTTCGCCGACTTCGCGGCACGTGGAGTGGATGTGGCCGTCATTGAAGTTGGTCTTGGCGGCAGGCTTGATAGCACCAACGTTGTAGAGCCACTGGTAAACGGCGTAGTGAGTGTGGGACTCGATCACACAGAGTACTTGGGTGATTCCCTCGAGAGTATCGCGAGAGAAAAGGCTGGCATCGCAAAGCCAGGTGTGCCTTTCGTGATTGGAGAGAGCGGTGGTGCAACGGCTGCTGTACTCAAGCAGGTAGCGGAGGAAGCGGGCGCCGAGGTGCACATGCTGGCGAGCACCGCGTCATACGGCGGAGACGTGGGTATGGTGGGTCGGTATCAGCGGCGAAACGCGGTGATCGCCGAGAAGATGCTCAGTCTCTTGCCGCCCGATCTCGTGCCCAGTTCGCAGCACGTGGAACGGGGCATCGCCGCGGCATGGTTGCCCGGTCGGTTCGACCGACGTGGAAAGTGGTTGTTTGATGTCGCCCACAACCTGCGGGCGATGGAAGAACTCGCCAGCTGCGTTGGCGAGGCTCGGCTGCCCCGTCCGATTCACGCAGTCCTGGGGATGCTCGGTGACAAGGACGCAGTGAATGCGCTACGTGCTTTGCAACCGCAAGTAGATGCGATCTGGTATACGGTACCTCCGTCGGTTCCCCGCGAGCGTCGCCCGGATCCTAATCCGCTCTTAGGTGATGACGGACTGAACGTCGTGCATGAGCCGGACTTTGTTCGCGCTCTCGAACTGGCGCAAGATGGAGCCGGCACAGTTCTCGTAACGGGGTCGTTTCACACTGTGGGTGATACGATGAGCCGCTTGCCCGGATTCGCGCCGCTCGGGTAGATTGTCTCGATGCCGACCCAAGGGTTGCCTGGATTCCGCGACTTCTACCCCGACGAAGCAGCTCTTCGAACACATATCTTCAGTGCGTGGCGTGAAGTAGCCACCAGGTACGGTTTCCAGGAGTATGACGGCCCGCCACTCGAGCCGCTCGAGCTATACGTGAAGAAGAGCGGCGAGGAGATAGTCGGGCAGCTTTACACGTTCGAGGATCAGGGTGGTCGGGCAGTGGCGCTTCGACCCGAGATGACGCCTACGCTGGCACGCATGGTCGGCGCCCGGGCGTCAGCTTTGAAGAAACCCATCCGCTGGTTCTCGATGCCACAGCTGTTTCGCTATGAGCGTCCGCAGAGAGGCCGACTGCGGGAGCACTTCCAGCTGAACCTCGACATCATCGGTGAGCCAGGCCCCCTGGCGGACGCGGAAGTCATAGCGGCTGGCCTCGACATCATGAGGGCGCTGGGTTTGGGTCCGCGCGAAGTGCGAGCGCGGTTGTCGGATCGCCGTGTGGTCTGGGCGCTACTCGACTCGCTCGGCTTGAGGGAAGACCAGGCGTCCTTAGCCTTCCAACACATAGACAAGGTCGAGCGGGAACGGCGTGACGAGTTGGCGTCCAGTCTTTCGCGAAGCACCGGGGTGAGCGTCGAGGTCGCTCACCGCGTGTTATCGCTCGGTGAGATCAAGGGCCTCGACGGAGCCGTTGCGAAGCTGCGCGAGTCATCAGGTGATCTCGAGTCAATCGAACCGCTCAGTGAGTGCGTCGCGGCATTGGAGTCAATGGGGTTCGGAGGCTTTGTCGACGTCGATCTCAGCATCGTTCGTGGCCTGGCGTACTACACGGGCGTCGTGTTCGAGCTGTTCGATGCCGGAAAGTCGCTGCGGGCAATATGCGGAGGGGGTAGATATGATGGCCTGCTGGGCGCGCTGGGAGGCGCCGACCTGCCCGCGGTAGGATTCGGCATGGGCGACGTGGTGCTAGGTGAGCTCTTGGTGGATCGGGGTAAGGCAACTGGTGCCCGTGCTTCTCTCGACGTATTTCTTGTGGCAGTGACCGCGGAGGACGTGCCGCACGTGCTGGATTGGGGACACCGGCTGCGCGATCGTGGTCTCAGAGTCGAGTACGCGCTCAAATCCCAGTCGATTGCCAAGCAGCTCAAGCTAGCGGCTGCGCGGTCCGCCGTGAAGGCAGTGATCATCGGACCGGATGAGCGTAAGGCGGGCGAGGCGATTGTGCGAGATCTGGGCACTGGCGAAGAATCGCGGGTACCGTTTGACGCACTGGAGAGCCTTTCGGGCATGTGACGCTTGGCTACCAAGACGCGCACGTTAGATTCCTGCACTCTCATCCGACAACCACCTTGTAGAAAAGAAGAATGGGTCAAGAACGAGGGATAACCCCCAGGGCTGAGGACTTCAGCCAATGGTACAACGACGTCATCATGCGGGCGGAGCTGGCCGACTATTCACCGGTCCGCGGATGCATGGTGATTCGTCCGCGCGGCTACGGCATCTGGGAGCTGATGCAGCGGGCTCTGGACGATATGTTCAAGGAGACCGGGCATCAGAATGCCTATTTCCCGCTGTTCATACCGCAGAGCTTCCTGGCCAAGGAAGCGGAACACGTCGAAGGGTTCTCACCTGAGACAGCCGTAGTGACGATGGGTGGAGGGAAAGAGCTCGACGAACCCCTGGTGGTGCGGCCTACATCTGAGACCATCATATACGCGTCATACGCCAAGTGGATCCAGAGTTATCGCGACCTACCGCTGTTGCTGAATCAATGGTGCAACATCGTGCGATGGGAAATGCGTACTCGCTTATTCCTGCGGACTACGGAGTTCTTGTGGCAGGAAGGGCACACCGCACACGCCACTGATGCCGAGGCTGAGGAAGAGACCCGGCTGATTCTGGGCATATATCGCCGGTTCATGGAGGAATGGGTGGCGATGCCTGTCCTCACCGGCCTTAAGACCGAGTCGGAGAAGTTTGCGGGTGCGGTTAGGACCTATTCCTGTGAAGCGCTGATGCAGGACAACAAAGCGCTACAAGCCGGCACGTCTCACAACCTGGGTCAGAATTTCGCCAAGGCCTTTGACGTCACTTTCCAGACGCAGACCGGAGGACTGGACCACGTCTGGAGCACGTCGTGGGGTGTTTCAACTCGCCTGGTTGGAGGACTGATAATGAGTCACTCCGACGACGTGGGGTTGGTATGCCCACCTCGGCTCGCGCCAAAACAGGTCGTGATCGTCCCGATCTGGAGGTCCGGTGAAGATCAGGCGCAGGTGCTTGCCGCCGGCGAGCGTGTACGACAGGATTTGCTCGGCGCCGGAGTCCGGGTGGAACTCGACGACCGTGAAGGCATGAAGCCAGGCGCGAAGTACTACGAATGGGAAGGCCGCGGCGTGCCGGTCAGGCTAGAGATCGGTCCCCGCGATGTGGCACAAGAGCAGGCAATGATGGCCCGCCGAACTGGCGGCAAGGCTCCCGTCAAATTGAGCGGAATTGCCGCGGCCGTCACCGCAGCGCTGGACGAGATTCAGCAAGGTCTGTTTGACGCGGCGCTCGCCAATCGGGAGGCCAACACGGTAAGGGACGTATCCAGAGATCAGCTGGTTGAGCTGATGGACGGTCGGGGAGGGTTTGCCTACGGAGGGTTCTGTGGGGGCGAGCAGTGCGAACTCGAGATCAAGGACCGCACCAAGGCTACGATCCGCGTGCTGCCAGACCCGGAATTCCAGACTGAGACGGGGCCTACGAACTGTGTCTGGTGTGGCAATCCCGCCGTGAGCGAAGCGGTGTGGGCGAAAGCCTACTGATCGTAGACGCCGCTACGCTTGAGGGCATCGCGGGCGGCGTCGGTACGCCCGTCTATGTGTACAGCGCGGACGAGATCCGCGAGCGCTTCACCGAACTCGACTCGGCGCTGGCAGGAAACCCCCATCGTATCTGCTATTCCGTCAAGGCCAACAGTAACAGGGCTATCCTCGAACTACTCAGAGGTCTGGGTGCCGGGGCCGACATTGTATCGGGTGGCGAAATGCAGCGCGCACTGGTTGCAGGGTTCGCTCCCGCAAGCCTCGTGTTCAGCGGCGTCGGTAAGACGCGTGACGAATTGGACGCTGCGATCTCTGCCGATGTCGGTCTCATCAATGTGGAGTCAGGCGCAGAGCTTCGCGTACTGGACGAGGTAGCCAAGGCGCAAGGCAAAGTGGCGCGTTTTGGTATCCGCGTGAATCCAGATGTGGTGACGGAAACGCATCCGTACACGCAGACTGGCGAGCGCGGCATGAAATTCGGCGTGCCATTCGGAGAAGTCGTCTCTCTGGCCCGCTGGGCGCAGAAGCGTGACAGCATAAGCCTGCACAGTCTTGGCATGCACATCGGGTCGCAGATACCCAACGCCAAGCACTATGTGGACGGAACGCGAAAACTCGCTAACCTCGTGGCCGAGCTGCGGCAGGCTAAGCTCGGTGATTTGCATAGCTTGGATGTAGGGGGAGGACTCGGCATAACCTATACCAATGAGCGGGCGTTGAGTGCCAGTGATTTCTCATCGGCTGTCACACCACTGGCACGCCAAACCGGACTCGAACTAGTGGCGGAACCAGGACGGTTCATAGTTGGCAACGCAGGTGTCTTGCTCTGTCGCTGCCTATATAGAAAGAAGTCGGGTGGCCGGACTTTCGTCGTGGTAGATGCAGCCATGAACGACCTCATCCGACCCTGTCTCTATGACGCCGTACACGACATCAGGGTCGTGTCGCACGGCGTTGCTGATCCATCTGAAACGGTTGGGTGCGACGTCGTGGGGCCGATCTGCGAGACCGGCGATTTCTTGGGCATTGACCGCGAACTCAACGGTGTGGGTGCTGGGTCGCTGATTGCGATCCTGGGCGCCGGTGCCTATGCCTTCTCCATGAGTTCCACCTATAACTCGAGACCGAGAGCGGCGGAGGTCCTGGTGGACGGGGATAGGTGGGCGGTGGTCAGGCAGCGCGAAACCGTGCAGGATCTGACCCGCGGCGAGATCTCCCTGGACGGGACGGCAATCGAGTGGCGGTAGGCAGCCTTTGGGTTGGCCTGCTGGCTGTTAAATGTCCTTCTTTTCTAGGAGCTGCAGGAACGCATCAGGCGCTTCGAGTTCACCCAGTAATTCCGGAACGTCCGGCTCTTTTGCGAACTGAGCCACCTTACCAAGCACAGGCAAGTATTGGTTCGAGACTTCGAGTGGCGGCGCCACGATGAGAAAGAAGTTGTGGACCGGCTTGTCGTCGATGGCCTTGAAGTCTACTCCCTCCGGTTTGCGACCGAATGCCACACGGAGTCGACTAACGACCAAAGACCGGCAGTGAGGAATCGCGATACCCCGACCTATGCCGGTGGACCCGAGGTTCTCGCGGCGCTTGAGCATCTTGTAGAGCATTCCCTCCGCCTTCTCGTCGAGCGAGAGGAGGGAGATCAGCTCCTTCAATATGTCGTCCTTCGCGGTGGCCTCGAGCCTGAGCTTTATTGCGTCGGCAGAAAAGAAATCTCTGAGTTGCATGGTTGCCGTGTCTATCGTCTAAAGAGATAAGCACTAACGTAAAACGGTCGTGACTCGACTGTCAAACATCGCAGTTGCTACCGGATTCGGTCAGGCTTAAGTTCGCGAGATGAAGTTCCCCTACCACACTGGACAGGAAGTGCCGTTGTTCCTGGCGCCGATGGCGGGAGTCTCCGAACCTCCCTTCCGACGCCTGTGCAGGGCGCATGGCGCAGATGTGGTGGTGTCCGAGTTCCTGTCGAGCGAGGGTCTGAGGCGGGGCCGGAAAAGCGTCCACGACGGGGCCTATTTCACTCCGGATGAGCGCCCCATCGGAATCCAGTTGTACGGAGCCGACCCGGAAGCCATGGCCGAAGCCGCCGGATTGGTGACCGAGCACTACGAGCCCGATTTCATCGACATCAACTTCGGGTGCCCGGTCAAGAAGGTCGTGAAGCGGAACGGCGGGTCCGGCTGTCTCAAGGACCTGGGACTCGTTCAGAGGATTATCCGTTCGGTCAGAAGTGTCACCCACCTGCCCGTGAGCGTGAAGGTGAGGAGTGGTTGGGACGAGGCGAGCCGAGACCCGGTGGAGGTTGGGTTGAGATGCCAGGAGGCGGGTGCGGAAGTCTTGACTTTACACCCGAGGACTCGGTCGCAGCTGTATCGTGGGACGGCCCGCTGGGAAGAAATAGCCGCGGTCGTCGACCGGTTGGATGTCCCAGTCGTTGGCAACGGAGATATCAAGGTGGCTGAGGACGCTGTGCTGATGCGAAAGCAGACGCACTGTGCCGGCGTCATGATAGCTCGCGGGTCTTTCGGCAATCCGTGGATATTTGGGCAGGTCAGGGCTCTGTTGAACCGAGATCCCGTCCCACCGATGCCGGCCGCGGTCGAACGGTTCGCGGTGGCGCTTGAGCACGCCAGGCTGCAGCTAGCCATAAAGGGAGACGACAGGCGGACCGCGTTGGAGTTCCGCAAGCACCTGGGCTGGTACACTAGGGGGCTACCTGGGGCGGCAGCACTCCGGGCTCGCCTGCACCAAATCGAGTCGATGAAGGAGATAGAACGCATCTTCTCCGCTTATCTCGAGCCCGTGGAAGCCCCCGCGTGAACGTCGACAGGATTCACGAGATGCTGGAGGCAGTGGCCCGGCAGGAAATATCTGCCGAGAGCGCTCTCGAATCCCTGCGCGATCTGCCTGTGGAGGAGCTTCCGTACGCTCAAGTAGACCACCTACGACCACTGATCCAGGGCTTTCAAGAGGTTGTACTCTGTGAGGGAAAGACGGTGGATCAAACCGTGGGCATCTGCGAGTCTCTGGCGAGGGCAAGCGGCTCATTCTTGGCCACCCGGGCAGACGTTGTCACGCAGCGTGCATTGAATGCTCGTTTCCCCGCAGTGGAAATCAACAGCCTGGCCCGTACGGCGTACTTGCCGCCTGATCCTGCGCCAGAACCAACCGGCAGGGGAACCGTGCTCGTGGTCACCGCCGGGACTAGCGACCTTCCCGTGGCGGAGGAAGCAGCAGTCGTGGCCCGCGCGCTAGGAAACGCAGTGGAGACGTTGTATGATGTCGGCGTCGCAGGGATCCACCGGCTGCTCCGCAAGCAGGAACTGCTGCGCAAAGCGTCGGTGGTGGTGGTTGTGGCCGGAATGGACGGTGCGTTGGCCAGCGTGGTCGGGGGGCTGGTGCGGGTTCCGGTGGTTGCGGTCCCAACCAGTGTCGGGTACGGAGCGGCCTTCGGCGGCGTTTCGGCACTGCTCGCGATGCTCAACTCTTGCGCATCAGGAGTAGTGGTCGTGAACATCGACAACGGGTTCGGCGCCGCAGCCGCGGCCGCGCGAATCAACCAAATGCCATGAGCACACTACTCATTTCACTCGCGGCGCTTCTGGTCGGGGCGATACTCGGTGCCATTCTCAGCGGTCGACGGTCCCGCGCCGGCGAAGCCAGTCCCGGACTCGAATCGGGGGACGTGCCCCAGATGATGGATCTTCTCCGGCGTGCGAACGGGGCGATGGCTGCATGCTTCGTCGCGCCCGATGCGGAGCCGGCTTGGGCGGCTTACGAGCCCCTGGCTGGGGCCGTGGCTGATCGGGCTACCGCAGTGGCACGGCTGGCGCTTGGCGACGCGGGAGACCACAAAGTGTCGGAGGCAGGTTCGGTCTTCGTCGCCGCAGGCGACGGTCGCATCGGGTGTGCACTGGTGTTCACCCAATCCGCCGCGGACGCGATAGATCTGGAGAGGGCGAACTGCGATATCCGGCGGCTTCTCGCCGGTTTGCGTGAACATCGACTGCGCGAGTCAGGCGTGCTGCAGATTCCGCGCGACATACCTGAATGGCTGACCAATGGGCCAGAAACCGTAGAGGGCATTGCGGCCCAGCTGTGCGAAGAGGTTCATGGGGTGTCCAGCAGGCCCAGCGCACTGGTGTTGCGGGATGCCGGAGCTAAGCGGGTGTCGATCGTCGCCGTTTCTACAGGCGCAGACCGTCGGCTCGTCGGCTTCCCGGTATCGTCGTACTCGGCCGCAGGAAGGGCCAGTTCGGGCGATGTGCCGATTGCCGGGAAGAGCGGTGAGGACCTGCTGGGAGAGCGCAAAGGGGACAGGCGGGCTCGCGAGGAAGAGGGCATTGCGTTTCCGCTGCGAGATGGCAGAGAAGGGATCGGCTCTCTTATCGTGTTCGGTCAACCAGATGCAATGCCCGAGAGGGTCCGCGAGCATATTGCTTGGCTGGTGGCCAATGCAGGTCCGAAGTTGGGGCGGGCTACCACCGTGCGGGCAGCGGAGAGTCGAGCCACTACCGACGAGCTTACTGGCCTGGCCAACCGACGGGCCCTCGAACGGGCGATGGCGGCGCATGGAGACGGTGACTGTTCGGTGCTGTGTGTCGATTTGGACCACTTCAAGAAGCTGAACGATGGATTTGGCCATGCGGCTGGCGACGCAGCCCTGCGCCATGTGGCAGTCATATTCCGGAACGCACTTCGGGAAGACGACATCCCCTGTCGCATGGGGGGGGAAGAATTCGCTCTGTGGCTGCCTGGAGTGCCTGCCAATCGGGCTCTGGAGGTGGCGGACCGGGTTCTGAGTGCGGTGCGGGGATCAGTGCTCGAATGGGGTGGGGCAGAGCTCCCGATCACCTGTTCGATCGGTGTTGCGGCTGTTCCAGATACGGTGAGTCGAATTGAGAACCTCTTGGCGGCGGCAGACGTCGCTCTGTACCGGGCGAAAGACGAGGGGAGGGACAGAGTGGTGCTGGCGAAGCCCGGTCACGGGTCGCCCTGACACTCGGTCGACTTGCCGGTAAGTGAGACTGGTGACTACATTTAGAGTATCACGGGGGCGACCGGCTTCGACGGGTCTAGTGAGGTTTCCGTGGCGTGCCCAGGTTCTCAGTCACCTGGATAAACAACTGGGAAAACACAAAACTGCCAACACTAACTTGGCTCTGGCTGCGTAAGTAACCCTTGCGCACCTGCCTGAGTGGCAGCCCGCCTGAGGCGGTGCTCAGGTATCGGAAATTCAGGCTGGCGACTGGCGGTGCTTCCACACCAGGCGCGAGATTCTAGCGGGAGCTCATCCGGTGCTTGGATGGTCGTGTGCCCGGCCCCGGTGATACCAAAGCACGGCCTATGCACGTAGATGCGGGATCGGATCGAGGCTCGGACCGGGGTTCGAATCCCCGCGCCTCCATCAGGAGAAAGGCGGCCCGGCAGAGATGCCGGGCCGCCTTTTCCTGAATACCCGCGAACAGAAGCTACCAGTGCACTTGAGATGCGATATGTAAGTGTCTGTTAGTCGGCAACTTGTGTTACTTTACATGACAATTCACATTATATCGCCGCAAATGTGAACAACCTCGGCGTTCGACCGGCCGCGCCCAGAGGCTATGTAACAAGCCGTCGCACATCGCCACGAAGCACGTCGGAGACCACCCTACTCAGCCAGGGCCGCGTGTGCCGCAGCCAACCTAGCGATCGGGACTCGGAACGGCGAGCAGGATACGTAGTTTAGAGCTGCTCGATGGAAGAACCCCACTGAACTTGGATCGCCGCCGTGCTCACCACAGATGCCGATCTTGAGCCCCTCATTCTCGCCACGCCCGAGCTGGACTGCCATTTCGACAAGCTTTCCGACGCCGGTCTGATCCAACGACTGGAACGGGTCGGCCTTGAGTATCCCCGACTCCACGTAGTAGGGTAGGAACCGGCCCGAGTCATCGCGGGACAAGCCAAACACGGTCTGCGTGAGGTCGTTTGTTCCGAAAGAGAAGAACTCGGCGACCCCGGCTATCTCATCGGCGGTTACCGCCGCACGTGGCAGCTCGATCATGGTGCCCACGAGGTATTCAACGCGTCTGCCCCGTTCCTCGAACACCCGTTCGGCTACTTCGCGCACCACCTGCGCTTGACGCCGCAACTCCTCCACGTGCCCCACCAGCGGGATCATCACCTCCGGGTGTACGTCGATTCCCTCCTCTGCGACCTGACAAGCAGCCTCGAAGATCGCCCGGCTCTGCATCTCGGTGATTTCCGGATAGCTGATACCCAGTCTGCAACCGCGATGGCCCAGCATCGGATTGGCCTCGCGCAATAAGTCGAGCGTGCGTTCCAGCCGCTCCATCGGCGCGCCCAGCTCAGCAGCAAGCTTCTTCAGTTCGCTCCTCTCATGGGGCAAGAACTCGTGTAGCGGCGGATCCAGGGTCCGAATCGTCACCGGGTATCCGTCCATCGCGCGGAAGATCCCGACGAAATCCTCGCGCTGCATGGGCAGGAGTTTGTCCAGCGCCCTCCTTCGCCCGGCTTCGTCCCCGGCCAGGATCATCTCACGCATGGCGTCGATTCGCTGACCCTCAAAGAACATGTGCTCGGTGCGGCACAATCCGATGCCCTCGGCACCAAACTCGCGCGCCCGCGCTGAGTCGGCCGGTGTGTCGGCGTTGGTTCTGACGCGCAAGCGGCGCAGTTCATCGGCCCACGACATGAGCTTGTTGAACTCTACCGAGGGCTTGGGCTCGACCAGCGGCACACAGTCGAGTATGACCCTGCCGGTTGACCCGTCGAGCGTGATCCAGTCGTACTCCTTCACGGTGACATCGCCGACGGTGAACTTGAGGCCCCGCTCGTCGACCTCCATTGCTTTGGCTCCAGCAACGCAGCACTTGCCCATGCCCCGGGCCACCACGGCCGCGTGGCTGGTCATGCCTCCGCGGGACGTGAGGATGGCCTGAGACATGACCATGCCGTGGAAGTCGTCGGCCACGGTCTCGCGCCGGACCAAGATCACGCTTTCTCCCTTTTCGCCCATCTCGACTGCCTTGTCGGCGTCAAAGACCACCTTACCCACGGCTGCACCAGGAGACGCGGGCAGCCCGACGGTAAGCACATCGAGCTTGGCATCGGGATCGACCATTGGGTGCAGCAACTGATCAAGCTGTTCTGGTTTCACGCGCATGACGGCCGTCTTGTGGTCGATCAACCCTGCGTCGGCCATCTCGACCGCGATCCTCACTGCTGCTCGTGCGGTGCGCTTGCCGGTCCGAGTCTGCAGGACGTAGAACTTGCCTCCCTGGACTGTGAACTCCGAGTCCTGCATCTCCCGATAGTGTTCCTCCAGCCGCTTCCGCGTGTCCTGCAAAGCCGCGTAGCACTCCGGCAGGGTTTCCTTCATATGGTCGATCGGCACTGGGTCCCGCGTGCCCGCCACGATGTCTTCGCCCTGGGCGTTTAGCAGGAACTCGCCATAGAGATAGTTCTCACCCGTAGCAGGGTTTCTGGTGAACACAACTCCGGTACCCGAGTCTTCACCCATGTTGCCGAATACCATCGACTGGACGTTCACCGCGGTGCCCATGTCGTCGGGCACCTTGTTTATGCGGCGGTAGTCAACTGCGCGTTTCGTGTTCCAGCTGCCGAAAACGGCCTCTACCGCTCCTTGAAGTTGGTCCCAGGGTTGTTCCGGGAAGGGCTTTCCCGTCTCATTCTCGAAGATCTGCTTGAAGGTGCCGACAAGAGCTTTCAGGTCTCCCGCCTCCAGATCGATCTCGCGCTCCACCCCGCGCTGCTCCTTGAGGGCTTCAATTGCGGCCTCGAAGGGGTTGTTCGAGGCCCCTTTGCCGCCGATTCCATACACGACCTCGCCATACATCTGAACGAATCGGCGGTACGAATCGTATGCGAACCTCAAGTTGTTCGATTCCTTGGCCAATCCTTCAATCGTGGCGTCGTTGAGGCCCAGGTTCAGGATTGTGTCCATCATGCCGGGCATTGAGTCCTTTGCTCCGGATCGGACTGACACCAACAGCGGGTTGTCTTTGTCTCCGAACTTGCGTCCGACAGCCTCCTCGAGCTGGGACATGGCGCTCCGCGTATCAGCGATCACGTCGTCGGGGAGTTGCTGCTCCTCTATATACTTCAAGCAGAGTCTCGCGGAGATGGTGAAACCGGGAGGCACCGGTATCCCTAGGTTGGTCATCTCAGCGAGGTTGGCTCCCTTTCCCCCGAGTAGGTCCTTCATTTGAGCGTTGCCGTCAGCTTTGCCACTGCCAAAGAAGTAGACGTTTTTGCCAGCGCTACCCATGAGTGAATTTCCCCCAACGCGTTACGAGTGGATTGGTGCTTTGAACGACCGACTGCCTCGGCCGTTTGAGCGAATTCAGTGCAACCATCAAAAGAAACACACAGATGATCAATAGCAAGTTCATCGTCCGGTCGACGACTGAGGATTGGTCCTTGACTGTGTCGTATGTGCTTGGTGCCGCAGTCAGGCCTGAATCGGGTCCTTCCTTGCTAGGTCAGCTCCGAGCTGGCGCCGGTTCGCAGCTGACTCACGTTGCGGCACTGTGGTCGGGTAGTCGCCCGAGAAACACCCGTGACAGAACTCCGATTGCGTCGAGTCGCCGCAGGCTTTCAGCATGCCCTCCAAGGACAGGTATTCCAAGGTATCGACGCCCAGTTGCTGTCGGATCTCCTCGATTGAATAGTTGGCCGCAGACAACTCCTCGTACGTTGGCGTGTCGATGCCATAGTGGCACGGTCCAGTAATCGGAGGCGACGAGATCCGCATGTGAACCTCCCGGGCTCCGGCCTGCCGCACCAATCGCACTAGCTCGCTAGAAGTCGTTCCCCTTACTAGGGAATCGTCGACAATGACGATCTTGCGACCCTCAATCACATCGCGCACCGGGTTGAACTTGATTCTCACCTTCTCCGTTCGTGATGTCTGCACCGGGTTGATGAAGGTGCGGCCAACATAGTGGTTTCGGATCAGACCGTGTTCGAGCTTGACGCCGCTCTCCTCGGAGAATCCCAACGCCATGGCGTTGGAGGAGTCCGGTACGGAAAACACGCAATCTGCTCCAGGGGCGGGATGCTCACGCGCCAACTGTCGACCCAGCTCCCGGCGGGTGCGATCCACCGACCGGCCGAACACAGTGCTGTCGGGCCTCGAGAAGTAGATCAGCTCGAACACACATCGTCTGGGGTGTTTGGTGGGCAGTCGTGGCATCTCCTCGAGATTCCCATTCTCGATCTTGATCCACTCCCCCGGGCCGAACTCGCGGACCGGCTTCGCCCGGAGGATGTCGAGCGCGCAGGTCTCGGACGAAAGCACCCAGCCACCGTTCAACTCGGCGAGCGTCAGCGGCCGAAACCCACGCGGATCGACGATCGCGTAGAGGGTACGGCCAACCGTGAGTAACAGCGTGTAGGCACCTTCGACCCGCTCGAGTGCGTCGAGTATCTGATCCTCAACAACGCGCCCATCGGATCGGGCTATCAGGTGTACCAATACTTCGGAGTCGGACGACGACTGGAATATGGACCCGGTGCGAGACAGGTCCTCTCGTAGCGCCTCAGCGTTGGTGAGGTTGCCATTGTGAGCCAGGGCCAGCGAGCCTGAATGATACTGGACCAGGCTCGGCTGCGCGTTGGCCAGTTCCGAGCTGCCGGCCGTCGAGTACCTGGTGTGTCCTATGGCCACGTCGCCTGGTAGATCGCGCAGGATCTCCGGCGAAAACACTTCAGGCACGAGACCCATGCCGCGGTGCCCCCGCGCCACACCGTCTCCGTCAACAGCCGCAATCCCGGCCGATTCCTGTCCCCTGTGCTGCAGCGCATAAAGCCCCAGGTAGGCCAGCTCGGCGGCCCTGTCCAGTCCCCAAATGCCGATCACGCCACACATGTTTTGATCTCGGCCTCTCCGGTTGCACCCCACTCAGTGTTCAGCCTCAGCGAGTGCTCTCTCGGTGGAGTAGCAAAAAAAACGGTCGCGGACACCGTCGCACCGTGCTGGCAAAGCCGGTTGGGTCGGTGCCCGCGAATGAACTGCTTCTGTCGGCGGCCTACTTCGCCCTGACACCTCGAATGATGGACGTGAACAAGCCTGACGCCGTTCCCTGCCGGGATCCTGTTAGTGCCTCGACCTCTCCTGCGTCAAACCAAACGCCGTTGCAGTCGGGACAGCGGTCCACCTCGATGCAGCTGATGGTCTCAACCACCAGATCCGCCCCACACTTGGGGCACTTCATGTAGTGGCTGAGACGCTTTTGCCGTTCGGCCTCCTCGTCCGCCCGCTCACGGCGCCTACGCTGGAGTTCGGCCTCCTGCTGTTTGAAGTACTCCTCTTCGTTGCGGCTCGGCTTGTCGATCATGGCTATGGTCCCATGCTCCCTGGAAGGCCCGTAGGTGGAGTGAACTCGGCTGCTCGCTCTGGCGGCGAGGATGACACCCCAGCGTAGACATGGCCCCGACCTCGGACGATCGCGTCAACAACTTGGCCGCCATCCAATAGCACCACGTCGTATGTACCACACGAGATCTCACATCCATTGCGGAAGTAGAGGTAACTCCAGGCACCGAGCGCCCTCTCGGTTACGGGATCTCCCCAAACTTCGACCACTTGATCCCGAGTCATCCCAGGCTCAACCGTTCCGGTGTGAGTGGGTGTCCATGGCACCTCCGCCTGCGAGAACCCGGAGAGCTGCTGCCGGGGACGAGGCTCTGGTTCAGCGACCTCCACAGCATTCGGTTCCTCAGGGTCTTCCTGAGGCTGCGTCACGGCCTCCGCGGGAGGCTGAGCCACGGCCTCCGCCGTGTCGATCGGCGCTCCCGGCTGTTCCTGTGTGGCAGGTTCGTCATCACCGCCACCAATGAACGGCAGTCGGTCGCATCCTATGGTTCCGACCGCCAGGATCGTGGCTGCGAGGGTTAGCCGTCGCATCGCGTGCCTCCTCCGAAGAGTTGTACTCCGTCCGTATTCTGGCTGCTCGTGACAGTATCGCCGATCCGTGGACGCCTATTCGGTGTCCCTCCTCACATCATCACTGCAAAATAGCAATTTTCGGGTCGGA